>NZ_LGHL01000016.1 GCF_001908205.1 Bradyrhizobium sp. NAS80.1 | reverse complement strand
CGCGATTCAGGTGCTCAACAATGAATCACAAGCGATTCATCCGATTCAAGATTCTTCGATCGAAGCCTCCCGCAATTGAATCAGGCGCTTGTGGGTAATTGAAAGCTTCACCGGACGGATACCGTTGAGGGGGGGGCGCCGCACGTGAAAATGCTGGCTCTCGCGGGTTGAAGCGCAGAACGGCAGCGCCCGGGTGGCGCAGCTTGTTGCTCAGACGAGCCGCCCAACAATGCCCGAGGGGATCTTTTCAGAAGCTGCCCCGAAGCGCGCTTCCGCCAATTCGGGATTCCCAGGTCAGGAAACTAGCTGGAATCGCTAAGGTTGTAGTGGATGTAATGATCGTCGCTGTAATAATCACTTCTATAAGCGTCGTAGCGGATCATGGATTTAATGTCGGTCTTGTTCAGCACCACGCCGATCAGGCTTTCGTAGATGTTTGGCGCTGTGTGCAACGCATGCTGGACCACGTCGATTTTGGTTTTTCCCCACTCGACGACAAGAACGAAGGAATCCACGAGCGTCGAAGTTGCGCGGACATCCACTACGGGCGACAGCGGAGGCAGATCGACAATGACATAATCGTAGGTCGATCGTAGCAGGTCGAAGAGCTTCCGCATCTGCTCGGTCGCCAAGATCTCGCTGCTGTGAAGTACGCGACGATTCGTGACTGCCGGCAAAAAGGCGAGATTGGTCTTCGGCTCATTCCATACGGCCGCCTCAATCGAATTCCCTCCAGAAATGACCTCCAGAAGGCCGACGGTGGCATCAGGAGCAAGCGCGGCCGATAGCGATGGGTTCCGGAGATCGCAGTCAATGACGATGACGCTCTTTCCGCTTTGCCCAATGAGCTGGGCCAGAGAGGCGGCTATGGTGGACTTGCCTTCGTGCGGTAGCGATGACGTAATTCCGATGATCCTGTTCGAAATCTGCGTTGGGTTCAGGTCGATTCCCAATTTGATAGATCGGATGGATTCCGCGAACCTCGACAACGGCATATGCACGAAGGCCCAGTGCATTGGCGAGGCGGTCGACACTGTCCTTCGAATTTCGGGATCGGAAGGCGGGCGACCGATGGGTTTTAGCTTTCGCAGCGTAGCAGCTTGCAACAGAGGAACGATCGAGAGGCAGGGTAGGCCCAAGGCCGATTCGATCTGATCCGGCGTCCGGAATACTCGATCCATTGCTTCTCTGAGGAATCCCAATCCGACCCCGAGACCAACTCCTCCGAACAGCGCCAGCGCCAGCACGATCGGCGTTTTCGGTTTGCTTTTGCTCTGCGGTGGGGAAGCCGGGAAGATTACCCTTGCTTCCGAAGTCCGAAACGACTCTTGCTGGGCCGACGCCATATAGCGCTGCAGAAAGGTCTCATAGAGATTTCGGTACCCCTTTGCCCTGGTCTCGAGTTCGCGCAGAGTCACCTCGGCGGAATTGGTCGTGCGCGACGACGAGACGGCTCCCGCCAACTGTTTCTCGAGCTCCTGCTGGCGCTGTTTGGCAACCTCATAATCGCTTCTGCTTGTCTCAGTCAGGCGACGAACCTCGTCGAAAATGGAGGCGCGAAGCTCCAGCATTTGCGCGCGTAGATTGACGACACTTCGATGGTCCCGGCCGAATTTGGCGGAATAGTCGCTCTCTCTTCTGGCCAATTCGAGATATTGCTGACGCAGATTGGTAATGATCGTACTGGCCAGCACGTCGGAGCCGGCAGTATCCAAAGTGCCGATAGACTGCGAGACTGCGGGATTTTCCTTGAGAATGCTTTCATAGCGATTGAGGCGGGCCAAAACTTCCGCGGTCTGGGCGCGGGCCGATACCAGTCGACCGTTCAATTCGACCACTTGCTGTTCGTCGATAGGCTTTCCTCCCGTGGAAACGATATTGTTTTCGGATTTATAGGCGTTGACCGCGCGCTCCGCAGTTTCTGCCTGATCGCCCAATTCCCGTAGCCTCTGCTGTAGCCATTGTGTCGCGGTCCGATTGGCCGCCGCCTTGGCATTAAGCTGATCGGCAATGTAGGCATCGGCGATGGCATTCGCGATCTCGGCTGCCCGGTCAGGCCGGTTCCAATTGAAGGTAAGTTCGACCACGTTGCTCGCGTTGACCCGCGCAACGGATAGTCGATCCAGGAAAGCTATCAGTGTAGCATCAGCCACCGGCTCCTGCGCACTCCCCGGCGCCCCACCAAACCATCCCCGAACATGCCGTATCAACGAGCCTAGCGGCGAGGGCGAACCGTGTTCGAGATCAGTGGACAGGTTGAGACGATTGATCACGGTGTTCGCAATCGGCGCGGACCTGAGGATCTGCAATTGGGTCTCAAATTCCCTTAGGTCTAAAGAGGGCTCCGCGACGAGCGATTGTTGCTGGACAAACTGTGGCTTGGGAATTCCCAACTGAATCTGCACATGCGCCGTATAGGTCGGCGGCATGACACGCAGAAAGACTATACCAATCGCGAGCGAGAGGACGGTGGCGAGGATGACAATGCCGTACTGACGGCGGATAAAGCCGCGAGCAAAATGCAGCAGAGGGCCGATCCCGTTCTGATCCCCTGATGGCATCGCTTCCATGCTGGAGAGCGTCGCCCTCGGTCTGTCCGTCTGGGCGAAATTGCTTTGAAGCATCTGATATTTCTCACGTCGTCTGCACTACGACCGGGAAATAAACCGGCAGGCGTCGGTTGCCGTTGCCGTCCCGGAGGTGGGTAGGACTACCGCAAAATACATCGAAAATTGTGGTCGGTCCAAATTAAATAAGTGAAACAGGTCAGATTAAATATTAACCCGCGAATTTGAGGGCCAGGATGCGCCGAATCGACGCGGGGCAGCGTGTCTTATGGATGGTCGACGCCCAGTTGCGGATAATTAAATAATACGTTATATTTCTATTTGTTGCTAGCAATTCGGTTAGGAAATTAAGGAAATAAAATATGTTTTCAATCCTCAGGACTGTCCTGTTCCTGTTGGCGGCAAGCGGTGCTGTAACCACTGGTTATGTGTTCTACAATGCCGCTTTGTCGCCCGACAACTGGGTATATCAAGGTGGCTCGCCCACAAATTGGTCAGATGGTGGCGTCCATGGGGCCCCCGGACCTATCGTAGGCGCGGGACTTCCCGTCATCGCCGTTGCCTATGGCGTCTACTGGCTGGCGAGGCGCCGCCATAAAGCCGACTGAGAACTCATATTTTGGGTGAGATCCGCCGGCGCTTGACGATGTGATGGCCGCTCCAGCGCAGCGGCCAGGATGGCCACCATCAGCGGCGGTCGCGCCCATCAGTGGGTGCATGCCACATCATGATCCGGGCCAACCAGCGCGCCGTCTGCACGGCAAGTTTGACACCGAAGCGAGCTTTGCGCGAGTTACTCCGGTCGGGAATTTCGCGATAAATCACGAGAGTGGACTATGACTGCTTGCTGCTACGCATGGCCCCAGAAATGGCGGGCGTCGTGTAAAGAACCGAAATATTGATGGGCGTCAGCCTTGCACCAGCCGGATCATCTGAAAATCAGATTGCGGTGACAGCATAAAGGTGCACGCCTTTAACCGCTCTCCCTGATGGATCGTCCATCTTCGCGAAATCTTGCGACCAGCGAAATGCCGTCGGGGTCGAACAAGCAATAGAAGGACCGACAGGAACGGTGAGACAGGCGGTCGGATTCTGGAAAATACTATCAAAGATCGCTCTATATAAATATCCTTCCTTCGACGTCGGCGTTTGCTGCGGAAATCGCTGCGCAACGTCTGCCATCATTTCGTCCGTGACCTTTTCCTCCGCGTGACGTTTCAGGCAGT
This sequence comes from Bradyrhizobium sp. NAS80.1, assembly GCF_001908205.1. GTDB lineage: Bacteria > Pseudomonadota > Alphaproteobacteria > Rhizobiales > Xanthobacteraceae > Bradyrhizobium. The sequence continues at coordinate 30,280 of NZ_LGHL01000016.1, read as the reverse complement.
CGATCCAGCCGTATCCCACGCCATCGGAGAATTGCTCCTTCTGACGCCACAGGACCTCCTCAGGAAGAAGATCCCGAAAAGCCTCGCGCAATATGCCCTTCTCGATCGTCTTACCCGGACACATCTTATCTGCCGGATCTATTGACATCGCGTAGTCGAGAAACTCCTTGTCCAGGAACGGCACACGCGTCTCCAGCCCCCAGGCAGCTGTCGCTTTATTTGCGCGACAGCAATCGTACTTGCTGAGCGCGAAGAGCTTTCGCACGGTCTCCTCGTGAAATTCCTTTGGCGTCGGCGCCATGTGGAAATACAGATACCCTCCGAACACCTCATCGGCGCCTTCTCCTGAGAGCACCATCTTGATGCCCATCGATTTTATCTTGCGCGCCATGAGGTACATGGGTGTTGCCGCCCGAATAGACGTAACGTCAAAGGTCTCTAGATGGCGAATGACGTCTCGGACGGCGTCGAGTCCCTCCTGTAGCGTGAAGACGAGCTCATGGTGGACCGTACCAATATGCGCCGCCACTTTGCGCGCGTACTCCGCGTCCGGCGACCCCTGGAGCCCGACCGAAAATGAGTGCAGCCTCGGCCACCATGCTTCTTCGGTCTCTCCCGATTCTATCCTTTTGAACCGGTGCCGCGCCGCAATTGCAGCTATGAGGGACGAGTCGAGGCCTCCTGATATGAGCACGCCATAGGGGACATCGCACATCAGTTGCTGTTTAACGGCTGTCTCAAGGGTAGCTCGCAGTCGCTGCAGAGAAACTCTTTCCGTGGGTACGGTGCGCGCCCACACAGGATCGTACCATTTGACGAATCTTTTTTCGCTCCCGGTATAATAATGACCTGGCGGAAACTCTTGGACTGACTCGCAGATGGCGTCGAGGGCCTTCATTTCGCTCGCGACGTAGGTCGAGCCATCGCTGTTCCATCCTATGTAGAGTGGGATGATGCCTATGTGGTCGCGCGCCACGAAGAAGTCACGCGTCGTTGCGTCGAAGAGGGCGAAGGCGAAAATTCCGCTGAGCATTTCGCACAGCGCGGGCCCATACTCATCGTAGAGGTACAGGATGATCTCGCAATCTGATTTCGTCTTCCATGCGTGCGGGCGCTTCAGCTCTCTCTGGAGCGCGAGATGGTTGTAAATCTCGCCGTTTACGGCAAGTGCGCGGCCTGCAGCGACATCGAGAAGAGGTTGCGCGCCGTGCTCGACGTCAACGATCGAAAGTCGCTCATGCGCGAGTACTGCATGTTCGTTTGTGTATATTCCGCTCCAGTCCGGCCCGCGATGTCTAACCGTTTTTGCCATTTCCAGCGCGCGCATGCGAACAGTTTCGAGCGGTTCCTTGAACTCGAAGATTCCGATGAAGCCGCACAAGACAATCACCCCCGTTATTAGCAATTCATCGATAAATTAAATATATTGCGGCAATCATTGCCGATTTGATTTGGATTTACAACAGGATTAAAATGGTTGACATTGTATTGTGGGCCATTTGCCGTTGCCTGTTCCGCTGAGGGATGGGTGCGGGATCGCCGGAAGTTCAATTGCTCACGGCTGTAATTCGAGACCGAACATGACATTGGCACGGTACGAATCGCCTTGGATCACCGACGAGACAAGGATCTTTCAGAAGACGGTTCGCCAGTTTATCGAAATGGAGCTTACGCCCCACCATGCGCGTTGGGCTGAGCAGGGTCATCCGGATGCGGACGCTTGGATTAAGGCGGGCAAGATGGGCTTGCTGCTCCCCGACGTACCCGAGGAATATGGAGGCGGGGGCGGGACCTTTGCTCACGAGGCCATCGTCATCGAGGAGCTCGCCCGAAGCGGCGTCCACTTTGGCCTCAGCATCCAGAGCATCGTCGCTCACTACATCCTCGCCTACGGCAGCGAAGAGCAGAGGCATCGCTGGCTTCCGCGCATGTCCAGCGGCGAACTTGTCGGCGCGGTCGGCTTGACGGAGCCCAGCTCGGGCTCTGACCTGCAGGGCACAAAGACCACCGCTCGAAAGGATGGCGATCACTATGTGATCAACGGCTCCAAGACATTCATCACCAATGGCTGGCAAGCGGGCCTCGTCTGCCTTGCCGTACGGACCGACCCCAGGGCGCCTGGCCCGAAGGCGCTGTCGCTGTTGGTGCTTGAGACCAAAGACTTGCCCGGCTACCGGGTTGGCCGTCCGCTCCACAAAATCGGCCGGCACGCTCAAGACACTTGCGAGTTGTTCCTCGATGACGTGCGTGTTCCTGTCGGAAATCTGCTGGGCCCAAACGAAGGGCGAGGGCTGTTCCAGATGATGGATCAGTTCCGCTACGAGCGGCTGTCCATCGGCCTCAGCGCAGTCGCTGTAGCGGAGCGCGCCGTGGAAATTACCGCGGGTTACGTCAAGGAGCGAAAGGCGTTTGGCAAGCCTCTGCTAGACTTGCAAAACACGCGATTCAAGCTTGCAGAATGCAAGACTGAGACTCATATCGGGCGTGTATTTGCAGACAACTGCATCCAGCAATTTATCGATGGTCGACTCGATTCCGTTACGGCGGCCATGGCGAAGTATTGGCTGACCGACTGCCAGTGCCGCGTTATTGACGAGTGTGTTCAACTGCACGGCGGCTATGGTTACATCCAGGAATCGCCGATCGCACGCATGTGGGCCGACAGTCGCGTGCAGCGCATCTACGGCGGCGCCAACGAAGTTCTGAAGGAAATGGTAAGCTCCTCGTTCTGACGTCCAGCCTTGTGCGGTGGGCGAGGATTTCATGCTCGAAAGCGATCTAAAAGGAAATTCAACCGGCTGTCTTACGCGAGCGCCGTCGCGCCCGCGCGCTGAAGCTGATTGAGGCTGCCTTGAAGGGCCGCAGCGAGGATGCTCACGTTTGGTCCGAGCAGCAAATCATTGACAGCGAAGTCCTCAAGGTGGTGCTCGCGCGGCGTTTCGCAGAATTTGCTCCAGAGGTGGGATCGATGCCAGGTGTCGGCGGTGACAAACAGGTCGATCTGCCCCGGGTAAGGACGCGGCTTGTAACTGCGCACGGCGGCAACGGTAGCGTTTTCGACCCGTTGCCGTGCGCTTAGTGTCGAGGAGCCAACCATGGCCGCCTCTGCTCGCTGTCGTTCGAGGCGCAGCTCGAGCTTGCGCTTGAATGCACTGGGTGTAAGCGCCTTCGCGTAGCCGGAAACGCGGACCCACATCATCGACGCACGCCCGAACATCGTTGGAAACGGGCTCCCGATCAGCGCCAGCAGAGGAACCTCTTGGCCTGCCCCGACAAGTTGGCGCGCCACCTCGAAAGCGAGTGTCCCGCCCGCGCAATGCCCCGCAATGAGGTACGGGCCATGGGGGCGGTAGCGGCGTATTTGCTCGATTTCATAACGTGCTAGCGCCTCAATCGACTTCAGCGGCTCGCTGCCGTCCAGGCCCGGCGGCTGCACGCCGATCATGGGCTGTTCCACATGCAGATGGCGGGCCAGCTGGAGCAGGCAGAAGACGTCGCCCCCGTGGCCGGAGACGGCGAAAATCGGCGGCCGGCAACCCTCCGGCTTGATCGGCACGATCGAGGCCGGACCGTTCTTCAGCGCCTCGGCCTGCTGCAGCAACGCCATGATCTCTTGTTTTCGGCTGGACAGCGCCTGACGCAGCCCGGCATCGAGTGCTCCGACGGGAGCACTGCATTTTAGCTGCGTATCCTCGATCCACAGCCTGACGTCGCGGGCACGAAGCGTCGAGAGCAACACGGTGGCATCCATCATAGTTCGAACTCCTCACGCGCGACCGATGAGGCTTTCGCAGGGGCCCGGTAGTTGGTCAGTACGAGCATGTCGATTGCTTCTGAAAGCCCGGCGATCGTCGTTCGTTCGAACAAGGCTGCGAGTTCGATCTTGACATCGAAGGCCTCGGCAAGCCGGGCGACAAGGCCGACGGCAGTGATCGACTGTCCTCCCAAATCAAAGAAATCGTCCTCGATGCCGATGTCGTCGACGCGCAGCAACTCGCGCCAGATCGCCGCAATCATCTTCTCGGTTTCCGTCCGGGGCGGACCGCCTGCGCCGGCACCCGCATTTGACGGAGCGGGCAGGGCCTTGCGATCGATCTTTCCGTTCGGTGTGAGCGGGAGAGCATCCAGGAATACGAACTGCGCGGGGACCATATATTCGGGGAGGCTTGCTTTCAGGAACGCCCGGAGTTCATCCTTCTCGGGTACCTCGTCTTCGCGCGAAACGACGTACGCGACGAGCTGCTTGTTTCCTGGCTCGTCCTCGCGCGCCAGGACAGCACAGGTTTGCACGCCCGGTCCCGCAGCAAGGGCCGCCTCAACCTCGCCGAGCTCGATGCGATAGCCGCGGATCTTGACCTGGTCGTCGGCACGGCCAAGGTACTCCAGCGAGCCGTCACTGCGATATCGGGCCAGGTCTCCGCTCTTGTACAAGCGCGCGCCGCTAACGCCACTGAACCGGTCCGGCAGGAACCGCTCATTCGTGAGCTCAGGTCTATTGAGATAACCGAGCCCAACGCCGGCCCCGCCGATGAATAACTCGCCCATCATGCCGGGCGCCACCGGGTGCATGTTCTCGTCGAGGACATACAGCTGTGTATTCGCGATCGGTCGCCCGATGGAGACGGATCCGCTGCGAGCATCGCCAGGCTGCACCTCGTGGACGCAGCAGCCTACGACCGTTTCGGTCGGACCGTACTCATTGAACAAGCGTATCGATGGCGCGTGATCGCGCCACAGCCGAAGGGTTTCGGCGACCAGGTTTTCGCCGCCGATCACGAACGCTCTCGCCATGCCCGCCGCCTGATCGGCGTCAACTTGCGTACCGAGCAGCTCGAGGTGAGCCGGCGTGATCTTGACGAGCCCGTGCTTGTCGGCACGCAGAAGTGTGGCCAACAGGTTCTGTGCGCCGACGTCCTCAGGTACCAGCTCCACCGTGCCGCCACCCAACAAGGTGGTGTACAGGCTCGTGACCGTCAGATCGAAAGAGATGGATGTGTGAACCGGAGCCGAAAAGCCGGACTCGACGGGGTAGGTTCTGATTGCCCACCACAGGTAATTGACCAAGCCGCGATGAATAATCATTGCGCCTTTCGGCTTGCCTGTGGAGCCCGAAGTGTACATGACGTAGGCAAGATTTGAGGGCTCGGCGGTGGGCGCCGGGTTGTCCCCCATCTCCTGACCAAGCATCGGCCAGTCGGTATCCAGGCAGAGCACTTTGTCGCCTGATATCGATAGCAGCGGGAGGCACTTCTCCTCGGTCAGGATCAAAAGCGGCTGCGCGTCCTCGACCATGAACGACAGCCGCTCCTTCGGATAGGCCGGATCAAGGGGCACGTATGCACCGCCGGCCTTCCAGACGGCCAACAACGCCACGACCATTTCCGGCGAGCGTTCAAGGCAAACACCCACCAGCACGTCGGGTCTCACGCCTCGTCTACGAAGGTGGTGTGCAACCCGGTTTGCCTGCTCGTTCAGCTCTCGATAGCTGAGTTGACGTTTCCCGAACACGACGGCAATGGCTTCGGGATTGCGGTCGACTTGACGCTCGAACAGCTCGTGCGTGCCGACCTGCGGGAAATCCGCGCACGTGTCGTTCCAGCGGAGCAGCTGCGTCCGTTGGAGTTCCGTCAGCGTGCCCCAGGCGGAGGCGCGGTACTCCTGCGAAGGATTTGGTAAGGTTTCCGTCAAAGCCACAGATTTCCTCCCGCCGGGTCAAGCGATGACAAACAAACATTTGAAACGCATGAGCTTAAAGGCCCATTCGCTCACTCCTGCCAAAGCACTTGTGCCGTTGGCCCGAACGCTACCAGTTCCCAAATGGGTCTTGGGTGCAGCGGGACTCTCTCCTGGCGAAAGAACTCTGGCCTCGAATAAATAATCATAATTTATTCCATTATTAAATCCAAAAAAATCCATTCATGGCAATCCGTCAGCGGGTCGACGCGCTAATTAATCCGGGCGATAGTAAAAATATATCATTTATTTTATTGCGCGCCCAGCGATTAAAGGGTTACCGTAAATGTGGTTCAGGCGACGGGCTGTGTTTCGTTCTGGCCCGCTCAGGATGCGTATTATAGGCGAGATGGCGGCAAACCAAGGCTGCGAGGCAAGTCAATTCGCGCGACGCTAAACCCAACGTGCATATGTATCCATGTATCAAAGCGCCCAGGCCGCCATAAAGGCGTTACGCTTCACACGCAGTGAGCTATTTGCGAGCTTGTACATTCTTGCCGCGGCCAATGGCTTAGCCGCAAAAATGATTCTGTCGGTCCGCCGGCTTGGGTGGATGGATGCGGCAGTGGGTACATTCGAGGTCAGCGTCATCGTCCTGGCTGCGCTGTTCGTTGGCATATCGTTGGTTCTGGCCGACAGGAAGGGCGACATACATTTGGCCGACCTCGTGGTCGCGATGGTTCTCTTGCCGGTTATCGCTCTTCCAATAGGGGCAATGAGTTGGCTGGCCGTGACCATGCTCTGCTTGTACGTCTTGTTTTTTACGCAAGCGACCGAATCTCAGAATCGAGGAGCCGTGATTCTTCTTGCCGCGACGGTTCCCATGCTCTGGAGCCGCCTTTTATTTGATCTGTTTGCCAATTTCATCCTGAGTGTGGATGCGTCGCTTGTTGGATGGATGCTGGGTACGCACCGAAACGGAAATATCGTGGAATTTGCTGATCGTTCCGGTACACTTGCTATCTTTCCATCCTGTTCCTCGCTCGCAAGTGTGTCGCTGGCATTACTGTGCTGGGTCACCATCAGCGAGTCCGTGCAGCATGAAAGGCGCGCTCAAGATATCCTTTGGTGCCTGCTTGCTTGCTCTTCCGTGGTCGCAGTGAACGTTATCCGCATCAGCCTCATGGGCTTGAGCTCCGCGCATTACGAGATGCTCCACACCCCGCTGGCCGAAATCGTTCCGAACGTCATAGTTCTCCTTTTAATCGTAGCGATCAGCGTATTAGGTGTCAGGCGTGACGCACTCTTCCGCGCATAAGTGGTTAGTCATTGTATTTCTTCCGCTGACGATCGCCTGGAAGGTGGTGGTCAAGCCGGAAAATCCGGTGGAAATACAGAACGCAATTCTGGAGTTTCTTGCCAAACAGAGGTTCGACGTTAACGTTACGGACGAAGGCATGGAGTATATGGGCGTAATCGAGGCGCGGTCGCCCTCGTGTCGATTGCGAGTAGCAAGAGTTTCGCCACTCGGGCATGAAACATTTCTTGTTCGCCATGGGAGCGCTACAAGTGACCGCGCATTTTACGTGTTCCGGGGAGCAGTTTACGCCGAGCAGCCGGTCCGCCTGACGATCGCGAGTTATTTCTGGTTTCGGTTTCTTCGTGAGCTCGGCCTGGTAACGCGCGTTCCCTCCGTGCTCGCCGTGGTCACCTCGTGTGCTGCGGAGCAGTTGCCTTGGAGCGAGCTGGGTTCGCAGGAGCCTACGTGAGGCCCAATGCCGCAAATTGCGTACCGTAGGCGGAACCAATTAAATAAGTAGAATAATATGAAGCGTTGCCAGAAGATCTGCCATATTAATATAGTCCGCGCTTGGCTGTCGGAAAACACAAGTGTAGCACAATGAGAGCGCCCGAATTTAAACGAGATGTAAAAATCCTCATCAGCTTGGCCTATTACACGATGCGAGCCGTTTTTCGCTACTCGCTTCGCCTGGCAGGCCGGCGGTCTGCCCAGCGGCTTACTATCCTTTACTATCACGGGGTGTCTCCTGAACATCGGCGTAGCTTTGCCCGCCAAGTGGAAGCTCTCAACCGCCGAGCGTGGATACTGCCGGCCTCGTACCGAGGACAACTGCCTTCCGGGAAGAAATGCGTTGCCATTACGTTCGATGATGCCTTCGTCAGTGTTGCCGAAAATGCTCTCCCCGAACTCGCCCGGTATTCATTTCACTCAACGATATTCGTCCCGGTTGGCTGGACTGGGCGAACTCCAGGTTGGGCAATGGAAGAGAGTGAGCCCGCACTTGCCGTTGCCGCAAATCCGGAACTGACCGAAGTCGTTATGTCGTCCGCGCAGTTGAACGCGCTGAATGCGTCGCTTGTTTCGCTTGGATCACATAGCCTAACTCATCCGCCAATCACGAGATTGGATACACAGTGGGCGCGCAAGGAAATCGAAGACTCGCGCCGTCGGTTGGCGGAGTTGAGCGGACGTGAAATTATCGACTTTTCCTTCCCCTACGGGGATCATGATGCGTCCGCGGTCGCGATGTGCCGCGCAGCCGGTTATGAAACCGCATATTCGGTTACGGCCCAGGAGGTCGATACGACATGTCCCGAGCTTTTGCGGGGGCGAACCAAGGTCGAGCCATCCGACGGTCCGATTGAATTCTTCTTGAAGTTCAACGGCGCATATCAATGGATGGGGGACAGCGTACCGTTGAGGAAAACGATGCGGTCGATTTTCGGCAACCAGGCGCCAGGCATCCGCGTCCAACCGCATTGAAGCCCACCATCCACGTCCAGGAGCGGCCGCCAGGGATGCGCCGATTTGTCGCTTCGAGACGCGACTGTTAGTACGAACGGTCCGTGCACGCCCATCAGGCGTGGAACTCGGGCCGGCCTGTTTCGCCCTTCATTCCGGCCAATAGTCCGTCTACGGCAGCTTTGAAATTCTTTGGAGAGAGAGCAAAGAGATAAGTGGCTGCGGATATGCATCCTTGAACGATCGCAAAGGGCCAGTACCGGTGCCAATGCATGCGAACGAAGTGGAGGTGATTTCGGCTTTCAAGATACACTGAAAGCCGGGATCTTTCGGCGCGAAGTCGGGCGGATCCGATCGTTGTGCCTCCTCGGTGCGGTACTATCGAGTTAGGCGCGTACCCCAGGCCATGCTGCTTTGCCCGGAAGGACCAGTCCGCGTCCTCGTAAAACAGAAAGAATCGCTCTTCCATCAGACCGATTTTCTCAAGACATGTTCGCGTGACATACATGGATCCCCCGGCAATGCAGTCTAGAGCCGCCTCGATCGCCTGGAGATCTATGGGGCCATTGATTGGTTCCCCAAGGCCGATAAGGGCAAGGCTGGTTCGTAGCTTGCGCCAGCGATGGCCGGCGCGGCAATGAACGTAGTTGCGGTTGGCGGCGGGCACGATGGTGCTGCCCACCATGCCTTTCTTGCCTGCAACTGCGCGCTCAACCAGCTCGTGCAACGCATCGGGTTCAGGTTCCGCGTCCGGATTGAGAATCCAAAATCCCTGCCAGGCCGAAATCGGCAGCAGTCGTTCGATCCAGACATTGATGCCGCCCGCATAGCCAAGATTTTGCGTGGCGCGGCCAATCCATACCCGCGAGGGCCTGTCTTTGAGCGCGAGGCTCTTGACCTCCGCTAGCCGCCCCGAAGAGGAGGCAAGCGAATCCGGCAACTCGTCAGAAACGACGGTGCACGATCCTTTCGAATCCGTTAGTGCGTCGCACAGCTCGTTAAACGATTCACTGCCGCCATTTTCGCACACGAAAATATCGAAATGAGGTTCCGGCATCGAACGGGAGAGGGAGCTCAGGCATGCTTGCACATCCTGCGGATTGCGAAAACTCACGATCAGAATCGCCACTCGAAAACGGTCTGGATCTATCACTTCGGACTCCAATCTCGAAACCGAACGCACCTAAATTTACTTATCTAAGTAACGCGCAGCCGGCAGGACGGCGCTTAGGGCGTCCGATCGCCAGGACGCTTGGCCGCATGTTCATCCCATCGCGCATTTGCCTTTTCAACCGACTTGGTTAAATTAATCGCGTCATAATATAGTAGGTAGGATTACAATAGTTAATTTTGAGCGGGCGTCCGATGAGAAATCCAAATATGTCGACACCAGGAAATTCGCCTCTCGTTGATTATGCTTTGAAGGGACTGGAGCGATGCTGGCTTCCGGAGTTCGGACGATGGTCCCATATCTATCACTTGGATAATCGGGACCGGCCGAATGAATCCGTGCCCCGGAGTGACGTATTTTATACGCTTAACGTGCTCCTGGGTATGGCCCGGGTGCAGCGCGTTCCGCGAAACATTAACCTAGCAGAGACGTTTCAGCAAAACGTCCGTCACCTCCCGACACTGCCTGTGTCCAAATATGCCTTTGGTGTCGCGCTATGGGCAGGCGCGGAACTTCGATTGGCGCTTCCCGATGATGTTCTCCGTCATATCGATGGGATGCTTTCCGACAAGAATCAGTGGAGCTCCTTCCGCGCCCAAGATATTGGAATGATCGTCGTCGGGGTGGCGGCTCAGGCCAAAATCGAACGAAAAAGGTGGTCTCCGATCGCGGCTGGACTGTTCGCATTTCTACTGGATCGGTATTGCTCCCCATCTGGCCTATTTTTCGATGCGGCCCGCGGTTCGCGGCGGCGTTATGCATCTTTTGCGACCCAAACCTATCTGCTGCTCGCCTGCTACGCTTACGGCGAGTTGATGAATGACGATCGGGCCATTCAAATCGCCAATACATGCACTCGGAAGCTGATTGAACTGCAGGGGCCCAACGGGGAGTGGCCGTGGTTTTTTGATGCGGCCAATGGGCGGGTCCTCGATTTCTACGAGGTCTACTCGGTCCACCAGTATGGTATGGCTCCGGCCTTCCTCGAGCTCGCGGAGCAGCACGGAATCCTGGAAGCGCGGAACGCTATCATCAAGGGATTCAATTGGGTGTTCGGCGAAAATCAGCTGTCTACGCCCATGCTCGTGCCCGAATTGCAATTGACCATTCGGTCACAGGTACGAAGAGGCGAGCTGCACACGAAGAAATGGAGAGTGTTTCGTGCTCTTCGAAATTCCATGCTGGGCCGCGAGGCGGCTTTGATCAATCCTTCCGAATTAGAACTTCGTCGCGAGTGTCGAAGCTACGAGTTGGGGTGGATCCTGTGGTCTTTCGGCCAGCGTTCGGACTTGCCGGAGCTGACGCACAACGAGATGTTCGTCGAGCCGTTGCGGAAGGCAGGCTAGTTTCGCGGCGCGCCGTTGGACCCACTCGAGTTGATGGCCATCAAATCCCGGTTCCACCGGACTTCTTTGCGCGCCATCAACAGAAACACCATCTTGTACGCGCGATAGCCTCTGATTGCCATAAGCACGGCTATTGCCTTGGTCCGCGGCAGCAGGCCGCGGATGCGATCGCTGGTAACAACCTTGCCCCAATCGACGGCCGGCGAAAGCAGGATCGCCAAGGCGCGAAACACCCATTGAACTTGCCACGTGGCGGTCTTGTTTCCGGCATTCACGGCATGCTGTATGTGACGATCCCATTTCACCAATAACTCCCGCAGCGATTGCCGTGCGGGATGAAACACGATCACCCCCGGCACATAACGGAAGGTGTAGCCGGCCGCGCGTGCGCGGCGCCCCCATTCGATGTCCTCGGCGACGTCGATCCCCCTAAACGGGCCGATATCCGCGAAATCCGGTCTGCGCACCACCAGATTGCCGGTGCCGCAGAAGCCGTGTTGCTCGATGTAGAGTTTGAAGCGGTAGGCAAATACGCACTCGTAGGCTTCGAGGGCGGTAATTGTCGTGTGGGGTTCGTGCCAAATCCGGACGTCTCCGCCCAGGATTGTCCGCTGCGGTGCGGTGCGGAGGGTGCGGAGCGCGCAACTGAGCCAGTCCGGGTGCGCGCGACAATCGGAGTCCGTGAACGCCAGGATGTCGGTGCTCGCCGCTTGAACGCCGCGATTGCGCGCGGGACCAGGTCCAGCTTCCGCTTCCTGCAACAAGATCGTCCCAGGGTATCGCTCGACCACCGCCAAGGGTAGCGACGTCGAGCCGTTGTCGACGACGATGACCTCGAAGGCGGAGCGACCGAGGGTCTGCGAAGCGAGGCTGCGGAGGCACGCTTCTAGCCCATCCGGCTGATTGAGATGGGGAATGATTACTGAGATCAGTGGCTTTTCGGATTTCATCTCTTCGGTCCGTCCAAACGGCACCACACCAATCGACACATTAATTTTAATCAGCGTATTTAACCAGCGAGGTTGACAATTAAATGGTATAATTCAATAAATGGGGCAGTCAATTTAATTTAATGGCTTTCGGTGGCTCGACCAAGGGCGAGCGGTATTTAATTGCATCTTTTGAGGTCTGACATGCGTACAGATTTGCTGGGATGTTCCGTAGACGTTTTGACGATGGTTGAGACCGTCGAGCGTGCCAGGGTGGCGATGCGCGACCGGCGGCGGTTGCAGCATGTGGCCCTCAACGTCGCCAAGTTCGTGAATATGCGTTCTGACCGGGTCCTCCGTTCCGATGTGATCGGAAGCGACATTATCGGGATCGACGGCATGGGCATCGTGCTTGCCCTTCGCTTGTTCGGGGTTCCGGTGAAGGAGCGTGTCGCCGGCATCGACCTGTTCTGGGAGCTTCTGAGCATCTGCGCCAGGGACGGCTTTCGCCCGTTCCTTCTTGGTGCGACGCCAGATGTTCTGAACCGGGCCGCCAACGCGATTGCCGAGCATTTCCCGTCGATACAGATTGCCGGATTGAGGGACGGCTATTTTCGCCCGGAAGAAGAGCCCGACGTCGTCGCGGAGATCATCGACAGCAAGGCGGATTGCCTGTTCATTGCGATGCCCACACCTCGCAAGGAGCGCTTCCTCTCTGCTTATCGTGACCGCCTGGGCGTGCCGTTCATCATGGGCATCGGCGGGTCCCTCGACGTGATCGGCGGTGACGTGCGGCGAGCTCCGCAAATCATGCAGTCCATGGGGCTCGAATGGTTATATCGAGTCTACCAAGAGCCGCGCCGCATGTGGTGGCGCTATGCCAAGACAAATACCCTTTTCGCCGGAATGCTGATCCGCGGCATGTTGAATCAATATGCCGTTGGTCCTCGCAGGTTGTCTCGGTCCGGCTGAAGGGGGACCTCGCGTGACGAAACGGATTTTCGTTTTATTCGGAACGCGGCCGGAAGCAATCAAGCTTTTTCCGGTTGTAAAGGAACTGCAGGCTCAGGATGCGCTGGACGTCGTCGTATGCGTCACTGCGCAGCATCGTGAGATGCTCGATCAGGTTCTCAAGCTGGTGAAGATCACCCCCGATATCGATCTTGACCTGATGGAAAAGAACCAATCGCTGGACAGGCTGAGCGCCCGAATATTGCTCTCCGTGGGGGAAGCGCTGGACCGAATACGTCCGGACAGGGTAGTCGTTCAGGGCGACACGGCCACCGCGATGGTCGGATCTCTTGCTGCGTATTACCGTCGTATCCCGGTGTCGCATGTGGAAGCTGGTCTTCGCAGCGGCGATATCTACGCTCCCTGGCCCGAAGAGGTGAACCGCAAGATCGTCGGGTCGATTGCGGATCAACACTTTGCTCCCACCAAGCTTGCGGCGGAAGTTTTGCGAAAGGAGAATGTGCCCGGTGAAAGGGTACATGTGACCGGCAACACGATCGTCGACGCGCTGCTGGCCACCAGGGACTTGATCGAGTCCGATCCCGCGCTTGCTTGCCGCTGGGATGATCTCAAAAGGCGTCAAGGAAACCGCCGCATGATTCTGGTGACCACGCACCGGCGTGAGAACTTCGGCGGCGGTATGGATCGGATAGCGGACGGGCTCCTGCAAATCCTCCAGCGCGAAGACATCATGATGGTCTTGCCGATGCATCTCAACCCGAACGTGCGGGGGGTTTTGCAGTCCCGTTTGGCCGGGCATCCGCGCGCCGAAATCATCGCTCCTCAGGAATACGCCGACTTCGTTGGCCTGCTTTCCCTCGCGCATATCGTTCTGACCGACTCCGGCGGAATTCAGGAGGAAGCGCCTTCCCTCGGAAAGCCTGTCCTGGTCATGCGTGACACGACGGAGCGGCCCGAGGGCATACTTGCCGGCACGGCGCGTCTGGTCGGAACGGACCGCGATCGGATCATGTCGGAGACATTTTCGCTGCTCGACAAGCCGCAGCACTATCTGGAGATGTCGCGTGCACACAATCCGTTCGGAGACGGTCATGCGAGCACGCGAATTGCGAAGGTGATGCTAAATGCCTGAATTTCAGAACGTTGTTGTGGTCGGGCTTGGGTATATCGGGTTACCCACCGCTGCCGTCATTGCTAGTCGCGGCATGCAGGTTGTTGGGGTCGATGTGAACCAGCACGTCGTTAAGACAGTTGCTTCCGGTGCCATTCACATTGCGGAGCCTGACCTTGAGGGCCTCGTCCAGAAGGTGGTCTCTTCCGGGGCGCTGAAGGTCGCAACCGAGCCAGAGGCGGCGGACGTGTTCATTATCGCCGTGCCGACACCCATCGACGAGGAAAAGCGTGCCGATCTCAGAAGCGTCATGAAAGCGGTCGACAGTATTGTCGGGGTGTTGCGCGCCGGCAACCTTGTGATTTTGGAGTCGACCGTCCCCATCGGGACGACGGAAGAGATCGCAAAGAAGATCGCGCATGTTCGCCCCGATCTTAGGATGGGAATGGCGGATGGATCCGAGCATGGCATCTCCGTCGCCTACTGTCCCGAGCGGGTCTTGCCCGGGCGAATTCTGTCTGAGCTGGTCCACAACGACCGTTGTATCGGAGGGGTGACGTCCCACTGCGCACGGCGGGCGCAGCGGTTTTACAAGAGCTTCGTTCGAGGCGCGTGCATCGCGACGACGGCGCGGGCGGCCGAAATGGTCAAGCTGACAGAAAACGCGTTCCGCGACACCAACATCGCATTTGCGAATGAGCTCTCCCTGATCTGCGACCGCTATGGGGTTAATGTGTGGGAGGTTATCGACCTCGCCAATCGACATCCTCGCGTCAACGTCTTGCGTCCGGGTCCGGGGGTCGGTGGTCACTGCATCGCGATCGATCCCTGGTTCATCGTCGACTCGGCTCCCGATCTCGCCCGTCTGGTGAAGACAAGTCGCGACGTAAACGATTCCAAAATTGCTTGGACAGTTGAGCGGGCGACGTCACTCATCGAGGAACATCCCTATGCCAATGTCGCTTGTTGCGGTTTGGCATTCAAGGCGAACGTTGATGATCTTCGGGAGAGCCCCGCGTTGGAAGTGGCGCATCAGCTTGTTTCTCGTTACGGCGCTCGCATCAAGATTGTCGAACCGTACATCCGCAAGCTACCCGGAAAAATTGCAGAGCTTGGAGCCGAACTAACCGATCTGGATGAGGCAATTCGGACCTGCGAAATCGCGATTGTGCTCGTCGACCATGACCACTTCAAAATGGTTCCCTTGGCAGAGCGGCGTCATCTCGCCGTGATTGATACTCGTGGGATTTGGCAGGATATGCTGGTGCCGGGGGCGGATCTTCGTGAACTCGTAAGCCTCAACGGACGCAAAGAAATCTCCTCCGCGGCGTCGCCTCGGCCACTACAGTCGCGGTTCGAGAAGGAAAATTCAGCGTGAGAGTTACCTGAATTCGTAATCCTCAAGCCGATTTAAGCAGGGGCGACAGACCCACGGCGTGCTCTTGTCTCCGGCCAGAAGCGCAGCGCCCTCGGCGCAATAAAGCGCGGAGGCCGCTCCGCCGCCAGGGTGCTGAAGAAAGTCACTGGCGCTGCCAGCCACAGCCACGTGATCTGATCTATGCCGCGAGCTCGACGAGGGCGTTTACCAACACCGAAGCTTTTCCGCGGCACCCAAGCCTCGCGCCGTCGCGATGAGCGGACGACACGCCTCTTGTGCCGCCGTTTCGAAGTAAATGGATAAGCACCGCGGAATACTCGCCTCGGCAATTCCGGACAAATTCGCAGCGGTACTGGCAATGATCACGCGCGCAGCGCCGGTTAAAGGAGCCGCCGATCGACATAGTCATAGAATTGCGTCAAAAAACCGCTGACACGATTAGCAAGATTGGATCCGTTGAGAGAAGGGAAGCGGCCGCTGCCCGCTATGCAGTCCTGGAATCCCTCTGACATCGAGCCGCTCGGTCCATAGTCACGCTTGTAGGTCCCGAGTGCCGGCGCACAGGGATCGGGCAATGTGAGCGTCTTGTGATCATGGTAGCGCTTGCCGAAGCCTACAATGGCCTCCAGATTGCTGTTGGTGGTCGGCCACGCGCTCCGGAAGGTCGGCAATGCTCTCAGCAGAGCAGATAGGTACGATACCTGATTACCTAGGTTGGCTTCGTAACCACCGCCGGGAGTTGGTCCTCCGTCAATATACCCATGGGGATCCCGCATATCCCTGGTGCTGGCGTCGCCGGTCGATACTCCACCCCAGTACGCGTCGATGGTGTCGCGACTCGCGCCGTACAACGCGACACCGTTGCGCCCCAAATAGAAGCTCAAACCTTCGACGAAGTCGTTCATATTCGCGGCTTTAAGATCTGCCAACATGCCGGGTTCGCTAAGCATTGCCGCAGCGAAGGCATAAGTGGTCAAAGCACCTGCACCATTACCGCCGCCGCCTCGGTTCCAACTGGCGCCAGCGTTCCTATAGGCCCCCCCAGATGTCGATCCCTTGCTGAACGTATGCAACTAGGACCGGCAGCTTGGCCGCTGGTGGATCATCGAGCATGAGATATCCGAGAACCTCGAGATCCCAAAGCCACATGTCGCCTCCCCAGGCCCTATGATGGGCGACATTATCTGCCGGGACCATGTAATATCCCCAAACAGTGTCGGGACTGTAGTTGTTGCGAAATCCCTTGCTTCGTGCAAGTGCGATGGCAGAATTGATCCTGCTCGGACAACATGTCGACGGATATGAGGGCAGAGCAGCCAGGCGGAGCAAGTCTGTCGAAAACAGGGGCTTGATTGCGCCGTGCGCAGGGGGGCGAAACGTTGTCTGCGGACTTGCGGGCATAGCTCCCAGCACCGTCAGCACCGCAGCGAACTGCTCGCAAGTTGTGGCGGCGCAGTTTGCCATGCTCACCACCTTGATGATCGATGTACCGGCCACCGCGGAATAGGGCAATGTTGGCGGTTCTCGAAAGTGACCAAGGCGCTGATCCCAAGATTGATAGTAGTGGTCTCTGATGTCAGGATTTGCGTCCCAACCATTCGTCTGGCCTGAGTAGTCAGGCAGGATAGCGTTGATGACGACGGCTCCGTCGGCCTGATCGGGGACGAGGAACCAGTCACCGTTGGCGAACTGTCCGCAAAGATAAGCCTTATCGAGAATGTAGGTGATGTTATTCCTCGGACCGGAAGGAGCGGCGTAGGTAATCGATGAGCAGGTTCTGGTGTTTGACGAGGTTGCCGCTGCTGCCCCTTGGAAATACGAGAGGATAAGGCTGGGTACCGCCATAAAGCAAAGCAAAGCTGATAAGGCACCGCGACGGGCGGCGCACCGCTTGAAGCCGTCGTCGGCGAGCTCGGCGCCAGGCCGAGAGCTCGCGGGTGATGGCCGGAGGCAGTCCACCAGTCCCGAGAGCGAGGGCAAGTGGCTCAGAACGCAGCTCACAATGCCCATTTTCCACGACGCATTGGCTCGGCCATCTCCGATAGAGGGCGGTGACTGCGCTTCGTCGCGAGCGTGCGAAACCACCCTTGCTGCGCCGTCTCGAACAGACTCTGCCACTATCAAATCGATGCTCCCAGAAAAATGCACGTCAAGTTCAGGGATTTGAATGAATATACCAAAAGCAGCGCAGCCAATCCAGCAAGGCACCTCGCGAATGAAAGTTAGACTTCTCTGCCCGACAGCATGATTGTGCGCCGGTTGGAGAGCGAATGGATGGCCCTCGCATCTAGCGCGATCCAATGCCTAATGCTGCAATGCCGTGCGAGGCCGCGCGAGACTGTAAGCTGCCTTGGCGCCGCCAAGCCAATCCATGGGCGACCTTGCGTTTCCCTAGTGAATGACTCGATATAGTGATAAGGTTTAGCAAGAGCTTCACCGGTGCGAAGCTTGATCACGATGTGGAGGAAACGGTGATCTATTCGAGCAAGGATGTTAGTCCCGACGGCTTGGATAACCGATATCGCGAGCGTCGATTTGCGCTGTTCACCAAGATCGTTTTCCAAGTGCTCAGTGGGAAGCAATCGTGTCGCATCTTGGATCTGGGCGGTTCGTCGAAATACTGGTCTCGTTACGGAAAGGAATTGGACTGGACCAGAGTGAGCGTTTGCTCTGTCAACCGCACCGCCGAGCCGGTGACAATGCCGGGATTTGAATCGCTAGCGGGCGATGCCCGGCGCCTGGATCAGTTCGCGGACCAAAGTTTCGATATTGTGCACTCCAATTCGGTCATTGAGCATGTCGGCAAGTGGGAGGACATGGTCGCGATGGCGAATGAAGTCAGGAGATTAGCGCCCCACTATTTCATTCAGACGCCTTACTTTTGGTTTCCGATTGAGCCACACGCGAGATTCGCATTCTTTCACTGGTTGCCTGAACCCTGGCGCTATCGCATCATTTTGAGAAGGCGCTGCGGTTTTTGGGAACGACAGCCGGACGTCGGCAAGGCCGTTATACAGGTCCAAAGTGCATCTATGCTCGACAAGGGGCAAATGCATTCCCTGTTTCCCGATGCGGAGATTTCTTTTGAACGATTCATGGGCCTTCCGAAATCAATCATCGCCCTGCGGTAACGCAGGGCGCGCCTAGCGGAAATAAGCGGCCTCATGCCATAGCGGGCTACAAAGCCACCGACAAAAACGCTCCACAAAAAAGGAGCAACTTGAGGAGCCGAGTCCGGGCTTGCTCACAGACGACCAAGATCTGCTTGCCGGCGGGCACAGCCAGTCCGAAAGCCCGACTCGACCCGCCGCAGGCGCGAGCTGGTATTTTGACCGAGATCACCGTCTCCGCCGCCGCGCGGTATGGTCGCCAGAACTGCGCTTTATTGGGCAGCGAGCGCTTCGGCCGAAAAAGTCAGCTGCCTGATCCTCCACGATCTGTAGGCGCGCCAAAGCAGCAGGGACAGAGGTACGAGGCACACCGCAGATAGAAGGATTCGTGTGCTCCATGTCGGATTGGGCGTAGACGATATTATGACGATGAAGAGACCGACGGAGCATAGGCTGAACGTGAGACAGTGAACGACCGTGCGCCATGATGCCTTAAGGCTGGTAAATACTGCCCAGTGAAAGACAGCCATCGAAATGACATCGCCGAACAGCTTTCCGGCCAAGATGGCTTCGGGCATAGGATATGCCCTGACTGCCAAGGCGGCCGCTAGCGCGCCAAGCCCCACTGTCGCATTCGCGATCGCAAGTATCGCCGTATGGCCCTGGGAGAGCAAAAGTACGGTGTGAGCACCGCGGTAGGTTGCGAGGAATACCGTGACCGTAATGAAAACGCGCCATGACTGCGGGACTGTGTAGTGCGGACCGTAGATGAGGGGGGGCGAGGAGGTCTAGCGTAAGGCCGACTGAAGCGGCATAAGTGAAGGCAAGAAGTGAGAAGAGCCACATGAGCCAGGCAAATGAGGCGAGCTGTTGGTCTGGCCTAGCTTGGCTGCGCACCATCATGGACATTCCGAGCGTGCCGAAAATTTCGAACAAGGGCGAGATAGGCGTCTGCGCGAGGCCGATCACCACCGCATAGACCGCAAGGGTCTCGACCCCGAGCGCCCCGGCAACGAGAATTCGGTCAACTTGGCTTATCAAGGCGAGAGCGATTCCATTTGCAGTCAGCGGCAGGCCATACTTGAGGACTTCGCGCAAGACACTTGCGGTGGCATGGCACTCATATCTGATTGGTGTAAGCAAATGGCTCAGGATCACGAATAGGAGAGTCTCACAGACCAAGGATATGAGGATGGTCCGATGATCGGGAATCCAAAAGACCAGGAGCATGGCCACGCCGAGTCCAGCGAGGGTGCTGATGCCGACAGAGAGGGCGTACGGTCTATATTGGTACTCCCGCTGTATCTGATACACACCGAGGTGGTAGAACGACCGCACCAACGGAATCACGGCAGCCACGAGAAAGCTCTTCCAAAGCTGCGATATACCGAAGAGTGAGCTGATCGGAACGCAAAGTGCGGCCAGAACAGTTGAGATCATCATTCCTCGCGCGAGTTGCAGCAGGTGAGCGGCTGCGAGAAACTCTCGTGCTTCTGACCCTGATCTGACCAGCACGAGATGGTTCAGGCCGACCTCCGATATCAATTCCGAAGTCGAGATGACGACCGTAATGGCAATCGCTACGCCGAGTTCCCCCGGGGCAAGGAAATGGGAAAGCAAAACGGTTCTCAGGAACCGGGAGGAAAATCCTACCAGGGGCGCAACCGCCGCGAGCGACAACCGCGCGGTCAATGAGGCGAGTTTGAGCCGAAAAATCATACCGCGCAGCCCCTCGCCGAGACGACTGAAGCTACGGTAAGGGCAGGTGCGCCGGAGCGCACCTCGCATACCGCGGACCCGCGACCGCCAATAGTCGACACGCCGAATGCGAGCCAGAATACGTCCAGGCTGCTCGAGCCGCGGAGGTGGCGGGATCGATCGATTATCGCGGTGGACGGGAGGGAATTTCGCGTCGTATGCGCAACAGACATGATGGATGCTGCCGAATATATAGCGCCGTCGCTTTTTGCTGGGGCTTATGGATATTTAATATAAGACTGCAGTTTCGTTTTAGTTGATATTTAATTCAATCGCTATGCTTGATTAATGCATTTAAAGTCGTAGAATTGGATCGAAAGAGCGTAAGGGGAACCCGTGGCGCTACAGGATGTCGTTTTCTATAATTGCTATCGGGCACTTGCAAAGCTCGGGCTCGGCCATCTCGCGCCTTCACCGGAGGACATTTCGCCGCACGTCAAGCGCTTCGATCCGTCAATGGCGCGGTCTGCTAACGGCGGCGACATGGCACAAATCTTCTACAGTCACGAAGGCCGGCTCGCTCACAAATGGGACCACTATCACGGCGTTTACGATCGTCATTTGGCGAGATTTCGTGGAACCGGATTAAGATTTCTCGAAATCGGCGTCAGCCATGGAGGATCGCTGCAGATCTGGCGCAAATACTTCGGGCCGAATGCCACCATCTTCGGCGTCGACGTGGATCCGCGCTGCTCCGTAGTGGATGATCCGCCATCCCTTAACGTGCGAATTGGCTCACAGACCGATCTACCTTTCCTGCGATCCGTCATCGCCGAAATGGGCGGTATCGACGTTGTTCTCGACGATGGCAGCCACTACGTCCCGCACCAGCGCGCAACGTTCGAGGCGCTATTTCCTCTGCTGTCAGCCGAGGGCGTCTATATCGTGGAGGACATGCAAACCAACTACTGGCGCGGACGTTATCAAGGTGGATGGCGGCGGCGATCCACCTTCTTGGAGCAAATGAAGGACCTCGTCGACGACATGAATGGGTGGTGGCACACACGCCATCAACGTCTGCCGGACGCACACCGGATTGTCGACGCGGTGCACTTCTACAATAGCATGGTGGTACTCGAAAAAAAGCCGCAGGAAAGACCGTGCTCGATTCAAATCGGTACTCCATCCTTTCCTGATCCGTTCGTTGCTCATACCAATTGTCAAAAGGGTTGACGGGCAGCCACCCGGTCGTCGCCTCGACGCGCGAGCGGAGTTGTCAATGGCTTTGGTCTTGAGGTGCTCCGCACCTGCCTAGCTAACAAGGAGCTTGCGATGCCGTTGCCATTGGCGAAAGTAGTAAGCTTCTTCTCCGTGCCCTCCAATGTGATCGCATCGCTGGCGGTGATCGGCCTCGTCATGCTGCTGCTTCGCCGCCGGTACGGCGTGGTCATCTCGGCTGGCGCGCTGGTCGCGGTGGCGGCCGGTGCGCTATCGCCGCTGGGAAACATGCTGTTGATCCCGCTCGAGCAGCGATTCCCGGACGCGGATTTCCCGGCCCAGCGGTTCGATGGCCTTATCGTCCTCGGCGGATCATACGACACCGTTAGCCATGGCTATTTAAGCACGATCTATCTCGAAGAAGATACCGAGCCGATGGCTGTGGTCCCCGACTTGGCGCGGCGATACCCTGAGGCTCGGATCATTTTTTCGGGGGGGACAGATCCATCAACCCCCGGGCCGAGCGAGGCGGCGATTGTGAAACAGTATTTTATCTCGTTCGGCATCGCCTCAGAGCGGATCTTGATCGAGGAACGTTCACAAACGACGGAACAGAACGCGCGCTTCACTGCTGACCTGATCCATCCGACGCCAGGAGCTCGGTTTCTGCTGGTAACTTCCGCATACCATATGCCCCGCGCCATGGGGGCTTTCCGGAAGGCTGGGTTCAACGTTGTCGGCTTTCCGGTTGGTTCACGCACACACGGCTGGTCTGAATTTTGGTGGCCGGCGAATTCGGGCGCCGACAACATGAGACGCCTGGATGTTGCCGTCCACGAGTGGCTGGGACTTCTTGATTATCGCCTGTCGGGCTATTCCAACGAATTGTTCGCCGGTCCTTAGACCAGAAACGCAGTCAAGCGTGAACAAGGCCTTGCGACGTCCGTGCCGGCAGCGAGCCCCAGCCATCGAAGGGTGGGACGAGTAGGAGGCATGAGATGTCGACTACCCTGAAGGATTTCGGGATCAAATATGTTGCCCATATTCTCGCCCCAGCTGTTGTGCTCCTGGTCATGTTCAACCCGTGTGACGCGAGGGGCCAATCCGGTCTCGCCTATGACCAGGATGGCGTCGGCCACTTGGACAAAATGGACGATAGCAAGATTGCGGATTGGAGACGCAGGTGGGAGAAGAACATTCTCACCCGCGCGCGGAATCGCTATTGCGATAGCGAAATGGGGGGAAGACCTCGCCTGGAACTGCGCGCAATTCTTGAAGGGATTCTATTACGGATACGAAGCCACCCGAGACCCAAAGTGGGTGCGGATGCTCGTCGAGTGGACGGATGCCTGGATAGCCCGCGCAGTTATGGAGCCTGATGGATATCCGGGGTGGCCGAAAGTCGGAGCGGCGGGTACCCCGGTCGACCGCCTTGACGACCTCTACGCAGATAGCCTTCTCGGTGAGGCCATGGCCTTGCTGCCGGTCATGCGGATGTCGCGTGAGATCCTCCTCGATTCCGAACTGAAAGCGACGTTTGGCGGCAGGGCCGAGGCTTACATTGAGCTTTCGAGAAAGCTATTCGACAAGTGGGATCGACGTGGGGCGTGGCGGCAGGCAGACAACGTCGGGATCATCAGCGTCGTTCTTCCTTTTGGAATCGATCAAAGCACCGGCGGCTGGACCAGCGGATATTTGAGCAGGAACGCACCTGGTCATGGCCATTCGCATCCGGATAACAAGGCCAACTGGGTTGGATCCTGGCTCCTGTCCATGTATGGCGCCACCGGGGAAAACGCGTACAAGGAAAAGGCGGAAGGATGGTTCCGTTTGATGAAATCTCGGATCCACCTTGAGGAAGACGGCACCTATCGGATCTGGAACTACTGGGAGCCGGCCGGACCATGGGACTATGTGAGCCCAGGGGTTCTAAAGCACTGGATCGGTGTACACCCGAATGGCGGCTATTATGACAGCGATGTTCGGGCCATTGTCACAGCTTATGAGGCGCTCCTTGTTTTCGATAGGGTCGATATCGATCGTCTGGTGGCGACTGCTGTCAAGACCAAACGATATTGGAGCGCGCTCGTTCCGTACAGCCGGGTAGTTCAGCGCGAGTTTGAGGAACATGAAGACCCGGATAGCTGGCCCGGGCTGTGGGAGACACCTTGGTATTTGGCGGTACAGGCGGGCCGGCTCCCGGCCCGATGAAGATCAATAAGTAATTATAAAATACCGAAAAATAGATCGAGCATAAAATAGATCAAGCATAATTAAATCGAAAATAAATGACCAATGGCTTGACCAGTAGATGGTCAGAGATAATATTTTGGATCGATTGGGAGTAATTGCCATGCTAAGTCCGTTGGACCGTGACGCGCTCCGGGCGGCGTTCAGAAACGCCAAACCATTCCCTTTCTTCTTCATCGATAATTTCCTGGACGAGAACTTCGCAATAAGGATTGCAGACGCCTACCCGCCATTTGAGGTTGCGCTTGACCAGGGGAAGGTGTTTTCGACAATCAACGAACGAAAAAAGGTGCAGATCACTGATCCGTCGAAATTCGCTCCAGAAGTAAAGGATCTACACCATCTTCTGGCATCGCCGGAATTTTTGGCCGACCTGTCCTACATCACTGGAATTCCGAATCTGTTAGCTGATGACCAGCTTTCAGGAGGCGGAATCCACATTACCGGGCCCGGCGGAAAGCTCGATGTGCACGTCGATTTCAATTTCATCGAGGATCGGAAGCTTCACAGACGCCTCAATCTCCTTCTATACCTGAACCCGGACTGGAAAGATGGTTGGGGTGGTCAGTTCCAGCTATGGGACAGACAGGTCAAGCATTGCGCAGCGACATTTTCTCCCATTTTAAACCGCTGCGTGGTTTTCGAAACGAGTGAGATCAGCTACCACGGCGTACTCCCGGTCAGCCCCGCCGCCTTGAGCCCGCGCAAGTCGTTTGCCGCGTACTACTACACAAAAGAAGCGCCGGACCACTGGGCGGGCCGATCCCACAGCACGATCTTTGTTGCCCGACCCGAGGAACGCTTTAACAGATATCTCGGTATGCCGGCGGCGAAAGCTAGAGAAACACTTCGCGATGGCATCAAAAAAGTTGTTCGCGGTATCAAATCGATCGGCACGTAGTGTAGCGTGCCGTCGGTGCAAGCGATGGCCAGGCGTTGAGCAATCGCGGGCAAATGTCTATGAACCACGGCAGGGCAATTCACCCAAGATTTGCAGCCGGAGCCCGCCGTCAGGGTTTCGCACCATCGCTGGCAAGCGAAGACGCGCCAGCGAAATCGGGAGCTTTTCCCGTATGGTTGCTACTCACGGGAATCTTGTTGATCCCGGCTAGCCTGAACATTCATCTGGCGGGTGACGGCCTTAAATTCACGCCGGGACGCGCCGCCATCACCTTGTTGCTTCTGCCTGGTCTGGCGATTTTCTTGCGGGCGCGACGTCGAGTTATCGGCTCTGACGTCTTCCTTTTTCTCACAGCAGTGTGGATGATCGGATCGAGAATTCCCGAAGATGGATTGAATCCATCGGCCGTCGCTGCCGTGATCGAGTTGTTTGGCGGCTATATACTGGGTCGGGTGTACGTCTACGGTCCATTTGCCCTGAAGCGCTTCTTACGGATATTCAAAATAGTTGCGTTCCTGGTCATTGCGATGGCGGTTCTAGATCCGCTGTTTTCAGCAAATGTGGTGATATCGATCGCGGATACGATCGTGGCAAACCCATTCTATACTGTTCCTCAATATCGGCTCGGCATTGCGAGAGCTGTTTCGACGCTCGAGATGGCGGAACTGTACGGCACGTTCTGTGTGGCGGCGACGTCGATATTCCTGTTTCTGGAAACGAAGCCATCTGCCAGATACCTTTGGGCCGCGTTTAGCTCTTTTGGATGTACCTTGGCGCTTTCTTCCGGGCCGCTTCTAGCGCTGATAATGGTCATCTGTTTCTACGTCTACGATCGTTTGCTCGGCGGCTTCGCTTGGCGATGGAAACTGATATCCGCGATATTCGTGTTGTTTTTGTTGACCGTGTTCAGTTTGGCGGCCAAGCCGCTTTCATGGCTTGTGTCCCATTTTACCCTGGATCCTTCGACGGGGTATTTTCGGATATATGTCTTCGACTATGTTGCTGAACAGATTTCGGCAAGACCCCTGACTGGCTACGGATTTGGCCCGATCGGAGATGATGATTTTCTTTCCGTAACGACGGTGGACAACGTTTGGCTGGTTTGCGCCGCCCGGTACGGCATTCCAATGATCATATTGTTCTTATTAGCTAACTTGGCTTCTTTCATCAGCTTTGCGAACGGCGGTCAACGCGACATTGATGCCTTTATGGTGAGAGCAGGCACAGGATTCACCCAGGTTATCATGGTGTTTGTGCTGGTTGGACTCTCGGTCCACTTTTGGAATGCGACCTGGCAGTTTTGGGCGGTATGCATCGGCATTCGAGGGTCAATCAAGGAATGGCGCGCGCGACCGCGCTATGGACCGTAGTGCTGCTTGTGGCGGCACTGATCCAATGCTTGCGTTCAATCCTGTTTGTCTTTCGCCACGCTGAGCAGCAAGATCAGCGATTGGCCATCCCTTCGACCAAGAACTGATCCAGGCCGAGCTCGCGCGATTTCGCCGAAGGATCCGAAATGCGATGATTGGTGTAGGTCGATTGCCGGAATATTGCTTTGTACCGGATCCGTAGACGGCGCATTGAAATGGCAAACGGCCTCGATGTCAGGGGACCACAAGTCGTCGGGACGGGCAGCCGATCGCGCCATTTCCTGATCATATAGCGATAGGATCTTCTGTAATCATCCCCAATGCGGAGCTGGGCCTTGGCATTGTGGATGAGGGGCATGTCTAGCCCGTAGGACCGCTTGCCCGAGCGTTCCGCCGTAAGAATGATATCAGTCGCATAAAGATGGAACTCGGGAAGGCGCGGATCGAATGTTACTCCGGCTTCTCGGCGAAGGACGAACGCCATTTCATCGGTGCTTGCTATCGGGACCGGGGCGACAAGGGCTTTTCCGAAGATGCCGCGGGTGAAAGGCTCCAACGAACAATCCCAAATCCGCCCCACAAGCTCGCCAGAGGGCGTCACGCCGGAGAAACCTGCTACGGCCCAGTTACGGTCCGCTTGGGTTAGTCGCTCGACCTCCCATGCAAGGCGCTCAAACCAATATTCCGGAAAGTAGACGTCACAATGAGTGAATACCAGAAAATCGGCTGTGGCGTTCTTAACTGCGGTCGCAAATGCACTGGAGGCGCTCTCTTGATCCCAAAAAACTGTCAAAGGGACGCTCTTGCTCGCAATGGCCGGCGAACGGGCAAGATTGCGCTCCAAAATTGGTGCGTCGATGGTAGTCCGGGCGCACACATAGACCTGGAATTTATCAGACACGCTTAGACTCTCCGATTGTGCAGGCACATGGCGCTCACGGCCTCGCGGCACTGGCTTCGGCTGCCCCTTGGCCCCGCGGAGCGGACGTCGACAGCAGGATTATTTATATATCATGGAATAATCTGAAGTTAAATATGACGGCACCGGCAGGAACGCTCCGAATGTCTCGTCTGCGGCGTTCCCATGTCCGGCCGAGTCTAGCAGTTAAGTCCGAGCCTTGGTCTGGATCGGCACTGCAGTCGCTGAAGCGAGAGCGGCTTCCACACCTTCGAAGACGTCGCCACTGCAGCCCCTCCGCGCCTCCTGGCCCGGCGTGCCCCTCGCGCGCGAAGGATCGGCGAAAGCTTTGCCGTTGAGGCCGGGTAGGGCAAGAGCGCGACATGAACGATTTCACGCGATGCCATAAGTTGATTTGATTCCGATATCCTTGGAAATGAAGTGGTGACCTCGATCGTCTTAGCAGTCGCGATCTGGCGCGGCAGGCGTGCGCGATGAATCCAATGTGGTGCGCTCGCCTGTCCGAGCGACGGCTAAGGGCGCCGCTCACTCCTTCCAAGCAGTAGTCCTGCCCCACGTTAAGGTAGTCTGAAGTTCGGGCGATTATTTAATTGTTTATTATTTCGCATGATCAACTTGATTGCGCATGGGCGCCAGTCGTTAAAAACAGACAGTTTTGGATTAGCCGGTTTTTGGCAGGTTCAAAGAATAATTGCTGCCGTTGTTTAATTTCGGATGGCGTGGATACTGCCAAAGAATCGTCTTAAAAAAAGACCTGAGCGGAGACGAATCGAGTCCCGTTCTGGATGGATTCAATGGTCTAAGTAAAGCTCGCCGAGTTCGAGCGCGCAGGCGCATAGTTTGAGCGCGCAGGTGAGTGCTTCGATCACAACACGCAACAAACGGGGCCAGATGTGACTCGTAAAACAAATTTTCCGACATCGCGGCCGCACGTTGATGTCGCTGGATATAGCCTGATCGACGTCATCTCCGCGATCGAGTTGGCGGCGAATGAAGCGATAGACTCAATACAAGCCGCTAGCGCTGCCGCCCGCAGGGCGAACCAGCAGCCACAACTCGCGGTAAATGATGCCATCGATGCTGCGGTGAATGATGCCGTCGATGCTCAAGGGTTCACAGGCCTGCCGTTCTCGACGAGCAATGATGTTGCTGGCGCAGGAGTGGCGACGTTCGCCCATGACGCGCATCAGGTGGGCGTTTTGCCAATGACCGTGACGGGCCATGTCGGGCAGTTCAGCTCTGCGACCGCCGACAGTGTTTCGTTGGACGCCGACAAAGACAGCAGCCCAGCGTCATGGAGTCCTGCGGAGACACCGACCCACGTGTCCCAGACACTATCGGGATCGGCGGACGCGAGCGGCAACGGCACGCTGGAGATCCCGAGCGGTGGAACGCTTGAGCTCACTTCTCCATATTCGGGGACAATAGCGTTTGAAGGGGCGACCGGCACTCTCAAGATCGCCAATTCGGCGAGCTTCACTGGCAAGATCGACGGGCAGCTTGCTGTTGGGGATGTGATCGACTTCGCGGACGTCACTGCAGGCGCGGGCGCGAAGATCAGCTATTCCGGCGATAACTCGCCCGGTACGCTGACGGTGAGCGATGGAACGCATACGGCGAGTGTTGCTCTGCTTGGCAATTATTCGCTGGCCAATTTTACCGCAGCGAGCGATGGCCATGGCGGGACATCGGTGGTCGACCCGCCGGTGTTGAATGATGGCTCCGCCGGTGCACCGGGTGGTGCGCCGCAGCTTCCCAATCTATTGAGCGGATATACCGTACGTCCGTCGTGGAAAGTGGCCGGCGTTGATTACGCCGTCGGCATCACGAGCGGGACTGTCCTCAAAGATCCGGCCACCATCAACATGGCCGGGGTGACCGTTGATAAGAGCCTTCATCAGGTCATTGTGACCGCATCCAACGTCACCCTCGACGGGTATGACTTCTCTCTCGCGGGCGGCTGGGAACTCGTCACCCAGGCTGCGAACACTACGGTCTCGAATTCTAATTTCAAGATTGGCGCCAACCACAACCCCTTGATCACTGCGGGCAATGGCTCGTCAAATCTGACGGTTCTTAATTGCGTCCTGGACGGCAACAACACGTACGACACCCTTGATAACGATCTCATCGGCGCTTTCACACCCGGGCTTACCGTCAAGTATTCGGTGCTCGAAAACGGGTACGCGCATCTCATATCTGCTGCCGGGGGGACAGCTTACGCTGGAGTACAATCTCCTCTACAATACCGGGAACCTAGCTGCGCATCCCGACTGGCTACAGACGCAGCAGGGTGATGCGAATGTCCCGTACACCGAAACGATCATGTACAACACGGCCGTGCAGACGTCGTTGGCGTCCCGGCCAGCTGGCTCCAGCGGCACGCAGGGGTTCATGCTCAACGATAACGGATCGGTAGTCGCTAACGCCGAATTCGCTTACAACACCATGCTCGATCTTCCAGGGGCTCAATCGAGCCCTTTAACGACCGTCGATGTAGCGCGTGTGACCGGAGCGGTGTCAGTGCATGACAACTTCGCCGTCACCAGCGGCGGCAACGGTTACGGCAGCGATTCGTTCTTTGCCGACCCGACCTATTCCCCGAACGCTTTGTACTACCATAATATCAATATGAGTACGGGCGGCTTATATTACCAGAATGCGACCGTGGAGCCAACTGCAGCGATTGCGCCCACAGTGAATCCGCTGGTTGCGCCGGTGATAACTACTCCGAGTAACGTGCCGTCCACGCCGGTCATTACGAGCCTTACAGCCAATGGCAATATCGTCACGCTTAAAGGCACCGCCACTTCCAACGATAATTTTCCTTCCAGCACGGTGCAAATATTCGATGGCTCGACCCAAATTGGTCTGGCAGACACCGATGGCAACGGCAACTGGAGCTTCACCACGGGCTCACTAGCCGCCGGGACGCACAGCTTTACGGCAAAATCGAACGGTTTCTACGGCTATGTCAGCCCGGTGTCGGCAGCGGTAAGCGAGACGATTGGCTCAACAGCAGGGGCGGTCCTGACCTCGATCACGGAAACGCCTTCGACCGGCGACCTCAATGTAGGCAAGACGGTTACGTTCACGCTGAACATGAGTTCGGCCGTAACCGTGACGGGCACGCCGACATTGACGTTGAATGATGGCGGGACAGCCAGTTACGCGAGCGGTTCGGGCAGCAAAGCGTTGACCTTCACCTATACCGTTGGCTCGAGCGACACCAACGTGTCGTCATTGGCCGCCAACTCGATCAATCTGCCGGGCGTCGCCACCATCAAGGACTCGTCCGGCAATAATGCCAGCCTTACACTGACCGGCCTTACTCAAACTGGCCCGCAGATCGACACCATCGTGCCGAATGCGCCCGTTGAAACGAACGCCTCGATCGTCAGCGGGACCACCAAGGTCCAACTGACCGGCACGGCCGAGGCGAACAGCACGGTTCAGGTGTTTGACGGAAC
>NZ_LGHL01000159.1 GCF_001908205.1 Bradyrhizobium sp. NAS80.1 | reverse complement strand
CTGAGCCGTCGGCGCCGGAGCCTTGGGGGCAGCCTTCGGGGCCGCCTTCGGGGCCACCTTGGGCGCGCCCGGGGCCGGCGCTGGAGTCTGAGCCTCGGCGACAACCGGAACAACCAATGCCGTCGCCGTCAACAGGGCGAGAAGTCGCCCGCGCGGCCGGACGGACGCGGCCAAGTAACGGAAATTCATTGCGGAAAACCCTTTCTGAACGGGAAGTGCCCGAACCGCTCCGAAGCGCCGAACCTGGCCGCCTTGGGCGCGGCTCTCTCCCCGTCAATTGAGGCGGATAAGTGACGGGCTCGACGCTCTTGCGCGATTGCCCGCCTTCTTAACGTGGCCGACGAAAAGATCAATGCCGACAAGTGTCTTTGACCGCGCCTTGGACCGCTCCTTGGCCTGCGTTCAGTGAAATTCCCTGTGATAGGATTCAAGCCCGCCGGTCCTCGAATCAACGTGTGCCGATGTTCATGTTCCAGCGCCTTCTTGAAGGCCTTTTTGAGGGCCCTGGCGTCCGCCTCAGCGTCCTCGCCTTGGCCCTCGCTGGCGGGCTGTCTGCAGGCGGCGCACGGGCCGAGGAGGCCCATGCCATCGCCATGCACGGCAGGCCGGCGATGCCGGCCGACTTCACCCACCTGCCCTACGCCAATCCGGACGCCCCCAAGGGCGGCCGGCTGACCTGGGGCATCCTAGGCACCTTCGACAGCCTCAATCCCCTCATCGTGAAGGGATTGGCCGTGCAGCAGATGCGGAGCTACGTGGTCGAGAGCCTGCTCGCGCGCGGCAATGACGAGCCGTTCACGCTCTACGGCCTGCTCGCCAAATCCGTCGAGACTGACGACGAGCGGACCTATGTCACGTTCCGCCTCGATCCTCGCGCCCGCTTCTCCGACGGCAAGCCGGTTCTCGCCGAGGACGTGCTGTTCTCCTGGCAACTGCTGCGCGACCACGGCCGTCCCAATCTCCGGCAATATTACGCCAAGGTCGTCAAGGCCGAGGCCCCCGAACCCCTCACCGTCCGCTTCGTCCTGGCGGGCGTCAACGACCGCGAGCTGCCGCTGATCCTCGGCCTGATGCCGATCCTGCCGATGCACGCGGTCGATGTCGCGACCTTCGAGGAAACGACGCTGACAGGCCCGGTCGGCTCCGGGCCGTATCGGGTCACAGCGGTAAAGCCCGGCGCCAGCGTGACGCTCACGCGCAATCCCGACTATTGGGGCCGCGACCTTGCCATCAATCGCGGCCTCTACAATTTCGACGAGATCAGGCTCGACTATTTTCGCGAGGCAAACGGCCAGTTCGAAGCCTTCAAGCGCGGCCTCTACGATTTCCGCGTCGAGAACGAGCCGCTGCGCTGGCACGACGGCTACGATTTTCCGGCGGTGCGCAACGGCGAGGTGATCCGCGACACGATCAAGCCGGGCGTACCGCAGCCCTCGGAATTCCTGGTGTTCAACACACGCCGTCCGATCTTCGCCGATATCCGCGTGCGCCAGGCCCTGACGCTCCTGTTCGATTTCGAGCTGGTCAACCGCAACTACTTCTTCGGGCTGTATTCGCGCGTCGCCGGATATTTCGCCGGCTCGGACCTGTCGGCCTATGGCCACCCCGCCGATGCGCGCGAACGCGAGCTGCTCAAACCGTTCGCCGCACAAATTCCGCCCGACATCATGGACGGCAGCTACCGCCTGCCGGTGACCGACGGCTCGGGGCGCGACCGCACCACGCTGCGCGCCGCGCTGAAGCTGTTATCGGAGGCCGGCTACGATCTCGACGGCACTGTGCTGCGCAACCGCACGACCAAGGCGCCCTTCACCTTCGAGATCCTGGTCTCGACCCGTGACCAGGAACGTATCGCGCTCGCCTTCCAGCGCGACCTCAAGCGCGCCGGCATCGAGCCGCGCGTGCGAGCGGTCGATCCCGTGCAGTTTGACCAGCGTCGGCTCGGCTACGAGTTCGACATGATCCAGAACCGCTGGGATCAGTCGCTGTCGCCTGGCAACGAGCAATATTTCTACTGGGGCAGCGCCGCCGCCGACAATCCGGGGACCCGCAACTACATGGGCGCCCGGAATCCGGCGGTCGATGCCATGATCGCCGCCCTGCTCGAGGCCCGTGAACATACGGCCTTCGTCTCGGCGGTGCGGGCGCTCGACCGCGCTTTGATTTCCGGCTTCTACACAATCCCCCTGTTTAACGTATCCGAGCAATGGATCGCGCGCTGGAATCGGATAGAACGACCGAAGGCCACCGCGCTGTCCGGCTATCTGCCGGAGACCTGGTGGTCGAAGAGACAGCCGCAAGCGAAGTGACGCCGTGAATCAGCCAGCCGTATCGCCGACGCTTGACACGCTGTTTCAGCGCACGCTGATGCGGCAGCCGCACGCCCCCCGCCTTGCTCGATCCCCTCAACAAGGCCCGCGTGACCGGGCACCAGCCGCGGCGCATGACTTATGCCGAGGTCGACACGGCCATCGAAGCGCTGTCGGCGTGTTTCGTCGAATCGGGCCTGCCGGCCAATTCCGTCATCGCCATCCAGTTGCCCAACACGGTCGAGTTCGTGCTGACCGTGCTCGCCGCCCATCGTGCGGGCCTCGTCGTCGCCGTACTGCCGCTGCTGTGGCGGCACGCGGAGCTTACCGCCGCGCTCAATCGCACCGCGGCGCGCGCCATCGTCACCATGAGCAAGGTCGATGGTGTCAGCTATTCCGACCTCGCGATGCATGCCGCAGCGGAAGCCTTCTCGATCCGCCATGTCTACGGCTTCGGCACCGACCTGCCCGAGGGCATGGCCTCGCTCGACGACGTGCTGGCGCGCGCGCCCGGCACTGCGCGTGCCGTGATCCAGGACGGCCGCAAGGCGGCGATGATCTCCTTCGACGTCACGGCGGAAGGCTTTCGCCCGGTGCCGCGGCCGCATTTCAGCCTGATCGCCGCTGGGCTGGCGATGTCGCTGGAAGCCGACATCAAGCAGGGCGCGACCGTGATGGCGGCGTTCACGCCGATGTCGTTTGCGGGCCTGGCTTCCTCTCTCGTGGTGTGGCTGCTGTGCGGCGGCGCGCTGGCACTGCATCATCCCTTCGAGAACGAGGTGCTGGAGCAGCAGATCAACGAGCATGAATGCGACGTGCTGATCGCCCCGGCGCAGCTCGCACTGCGGCTTGGCGCATCCGAACTGGCAGCGCGGATGCCGAGGTTGCGCAACGTCATCGGCCTTTGGCGCGCGCCGGAGCAGGTGGCCGCGAGCGATGCCTGGACCGCACCGCATGCGCCGCTGACCGACGTCTATCTGTTCGGCGAGGCCGGATTGTTCGGCGCCCGCCGCGGCGAGGACGGCATGCCGGTGCCGGTGATGCCCGGGCCGCACGGCGCTCCGCGCGAGCAGCCCGGCTCCTCCATCGCCGGCGAGATCCTGCTGACGGTGAAGGGCACGCTCGGACTGCGCGGGGCGATGGTGCCGATCGCGGCCTATGCCCCGCCGCAGCCGGTCGGCGAGACGCTGACGGCGCAGCCCCCGCGCGATTATGTCGACACCGGCTATGCCGCGCGGCTCGACCGTCAGAGCGGCGCGATCTGCATCACCGCGCCGCCCTCCGGCATCATGGCCGTCGGCGGCTACCGCTTCCTGTCCAACGATCTCCAGGAATGGGCGCGCCGGCTCGGCCAGGGTGCGCTGCTCACAGCGCTGCCCGACCGGCTCTCGGGCCACCGGCTCGCAGGACGGGCCCAGGACAACGCCCGCGCCCGCGAGGCACTCGGCGAGCTCGGGCTTAACCCCCTGATGGTCGAGGCTTTTCGCGACCGCTCCGGGCCGGTTTGAGCGCACTTTCAACACGTCCGTTGACGCTGCATTAAGGCGGCCAAACTAGATTGCGCAGCACCTGTTGCGTGATCAGAGTTTGCGATGTCCCAGGCGGGCCCGATCCTGTTTGTGTCCAATGCCGAGCGACCCGCCTTCATTGCGGCGCTGGACGAGGCCCGACTTTTTCCCGTGGTCGACACCGACTGGGCCACCGCGGCACGCGCGGTCGAGCAGGTGCAGCCGGCCGCGGTTCTCGCCGCGATGCATGGCGGACACGAGCCGTATCTGGCGACGCTCGCCAAAGAGATCGCCGACCAATCGCCTTACCTTCCGTTCGTGGCCCTGGATGCGCCGGGCACACTGCCGCACAACGCCCTGCCCTTCTCCTCCCGCAGCGGCAATCCCGATCGCCTGGTCGCGCGGCTGCGCGCCGCGCT
Organism: Bradyrhizobium sp. NAS80.1; assembly: GCF_001908205.1. GTDB lineage: Bacteria > Pseudomonadota > Alphaproteobacteria > Rhizobiales > Xanthobacteraceae > Bradyrhizobium. The sequence continues at coordinate 21,855 of NZ_LGHL01000159.1, read as the reverse complement.
GCGCGTCCGCACGCTCCATGCCACGGTGCTGCGCCGCTTGCCGGAAGTCACGACAAAGGTCTCGCTGCCGGCGGACGATCCCGCGCGCGATGCCACGGTGCTTCTGATCGGCCGCGGCGCGGCCTATCCTGCGCTCTCCGTCGCGCTCGGCGAACGCGCCGGCGTCATCGGCGCGCTCTCGATCGAGGCCGCGGCAAAACATCTCAACACCCGCGACCTCGACGGCGTCGTGCTTGCCGAAGGTTTTACCGCGCGCGTCACCGATGCCTTCCTCACGGTGCTCGCCGAGGACACCCGCTTCCGCAGCCTGCCGGTTGTCGTCACCGCGCACCAGCTCACGCAGAGCTACGACCTGCCGAACCTCGAGCTCATCCCGGGCGAGCCGGCGAAGGTCGCCGCCAATGCGCTGCCCCTGATCCGACAGCGCGCGATGGAAGCGCAACTGAGCCGCGCGCTGCGCTCGATCGATGCCGGCGGCTGGCTCGATCCGCGCAGCGGCCTGCTCACGCTGGAAGCCTTCGCCCGTGATTTCTCCAAGGCGGTCGAGCAGACGCTCGCCCGCGGCGGCGGCCTCTCCGTGGCACGCTTCGCTTTCGGTCTGGGCAATTCGCGCGCCCAGCTGGATGCCGCGCGGATCCTGAGCCGCCTGATGCGGCAGATGGATTTTGGCGCGGTCCAGAAGGACGGCTCGGTCATCGTCGTGTTCGCGGAAACCGACTTCCGCACCGCTCACATGATCGCCCGCCGCTTGTCGGCTGTGATACGGCACACCTCGAACGGCAAGCACGAGATGCGCAGCGATCCCGTCGTCAGCGTCGACTCGCTGTCTCCGTCGGACACAGCAAGGTCGTTGCTGGCGCGGCTCTCCGCCGACGCATCCCGCGCGGCGTCGTAACGACGCTCCTGTAGCAACCACGCATCTACGACAAGTGAGCCCCGACATTCGGCTCTAGCTCGGCCGCATCCGTCCGTGCTTTGATGATCCGCCGGGATCATCGAGAAGCAAATCCAGAAGCACACCCATGTATGATGTCATCGTCGTCGGCGGCGGTTCCGCCGGTGCCGCAATTGCCGCAAGGCTTTCGGAAGTCCCATCCAAGCGCGTGCTGCTGCTGGAGGCAGGCCTCGACTGGCGCGCGGCCGACGCGCCCTGGGAAGTCACCACGGCGAACCCGATCCCGATCATCCACCAGCGCGAATTCCAGGAGAAGTGGCAGTGGCCGAACCTGCATGCGCGCCGCGTCGCTGGCCAGGAGCAGCGCTTCTATTGGCGCGGCAAGGGTCTCGGCGGCTCCTCGATGATGAACGGCCAGATCGCGATCCGCGGCGTCGCCGACGCGTTCGACGAATGGGCCGCGATGGGCTGCACCGGCTGGTCCGCCAGGGACGTGATGCCGCTGTTCTCGGTGATCGAGGACGACCTCGCATTCGGTGACAGGACGGGCCATGGCAAGGGCGGACCGCTGCCGGTCTATCGTGCGTCGCCGGAGACATGGGGACCGGTCGATCGCGGTCTTCGCGATGCCGCGCTCGCTGCGGGATATCCGTGGTGCGACGACGTCAACGGCCCCGATGGCGAAGGCGTCGCCTGCTATCCCATCAACAGCCGCAACCTGCGCCGGATCTCGACCAACGAGGCCTATCTGGAGCCGGCGCGCGGCCGCGCCAATCTGGAGATCCGCGGCTTCGCTCTGGTCGACCGCCTCGTGATCGAGAACGGCCGGGCGACCGGCGTGATCGTCCATATCGAGGGACAGGGCACGCAGGAAATCAGCGCGCGCGAGATCGTGCTCTGCGCCGGCGCGATCCACAGCCCCGCCATCCTCATGCGCTCTGGCATTGGACCTGCCGATGAATTGAAGGCGATGGGCATCGCGGTCGAGCGCGATTTGCCGGTCGGCAAGCACTATTTCGACCATCCGCTGTTCCGCGCGACGATCCAGCTTCGCGATGAATTCCGCCCGACCGATCGCGACACCCGCCACACCAATTGCTGCGTCACCTACTCGTCGGGCCTCGGCAATGGCGGCAAGCGCGACATGATCCTGATCTGCTTCAATCACCGCGGCATCGGCAATCCCGGCGCGATCGGCGCCGGCCTCTACAACGCCTTTTCACGCGGCACGCTAAGACTCGCCTCGCCCGACGCCTCCGTCGATCCCATCGTCGAGGAGAACATGCTGGCCGATCCCCGCGACATGGAACGCATGATCGACGCGGTGAAACGGCTCGCCGTTCTCACCACACAGCCGGCGCTGGCAGGCATCGCCGACTGGATCCGCCTCACCGACACTAAATTGACGCTGCCGCAGGCGGCGGCCCTGCCGACCCATGAGCTCGAAGCCGTGCTGCGCCGTGACACCGGCGACATCCAGCACGCCGCCGGCTCGTGCCGCATGACGGGCTTCAACGACGCCAACGGCGTGGTCAATCCTGATGGCACCGTGAAGGGCATCGCAGGCTTGCGCGTCGCGGACGCCTCGATCATGCCCGCCGACTGCCGTGCCAACACCCACTTCACCACGGTGGTCATTGGCGAGGCGATCGCACGCATGATGTTGCGGAAGACCGAAGCCGCGACGCCGGCCGAAAACGCCGCTGTGGCGACGTCCTGAACTCTCGTGCCCCGGGCGCAGCGCAGCGCGCCCCTGGCGATGCGAAGCATCGTCCAGTTCGACGGGTGCGCTGCTGAGCCGGGGCCCATCACGATCGTCTAAAATTTCTGGGTCCCGGCTCTGCGCAGCAGCGTTACACGCTGATGCGCGTCCGGGACACGAGAGACGGCCCTACGCCGCCTTCTTGCTCTGCGCGAGTTGCGCCAGCTGGCGCAGGATCTCCGTGGTGCCGGCGAGACGCTCTTCGGGCGTCTCCCAGTCCTGCAGGAACACCACCTTCATGTCGGGCCGTACCTTCGCGGCCTGGCCGTGGCTGCGGATGAACGACACCAGGCGATCGGGATGTGCGAACGAATTGTCGCGGAAGGCGATGACGGCGCCCTTCGGACCGGCATCGATCTTCTCGACATTGGCCCTGCGGCAGAACGCCTTGATCGCGGCGACCTTGAACAGGTAGCGCACCTCGTCCGGCAGTACGCCGAAGCGGTCGCGCATCTCGGCGCCAAAGTTCTCGATCTCCTCCTCGGTGTCGAGATCGGCGAGCCGCCGGTACAGCGACAGCCGCACCGAGAGATCGCCGACATAGTCTTCCGGAATGAGGACGGGCATGCCGATGGTAATCTGCGGCGACCAGCGATCGGCGGCGGGCTCGGACACGCCAGCCTTGAGGTTGACGATCGCCTCTTCCAGCATGGACTGGTAGAGCTCGAAGCCGACCTCCTTGATGTGGCCGGACTGCTCCTCGCCGAGGAGATTGCCGGCGCCGCGGATGTCGAGGTCGTGCGAGGCGAGCTGGAAGCCCGCGCCCAGCGTCTCCAGCGATTGCAGCACGGTGAGGCGGCGCTCGGCCTGCGCCGTGATCTTCTGCTGCGCCGGCAGCGTGAACAGTGCATAGGCGCGCAGCTTGGAGCGGCCGACGCGGCCGCGGAGCTGATAGAGCTGGGCGAGACCGAACATGTCGGCGCGGTGCACGATCAGCGTGTTGGCGTTGGGAATGTCGAGGCCGGATTCCACGATGGTGGTCGACAGCAGGATGTCGAACTTGCCGTCGTAGAACGCGGTCATGATGTCCTCGATCACGGCGGGCGGCATCTGCCCGTGTGCGACCGCGACCTTCATCTCCGGCACGTTCTTGTCGAGGAAATCCTTGACCTCGGCAAGATCGTCGATGCGTGGCACCACATAGAACGCCTGGCCGCCACGATAACGTTCGCGCAGCAGCGCCTCGCGGATCATCAGCGGATCGTGCGGGGCAACGAAGGTGCGCACTGCGAGCCGGTCGACCGGGGGCGAGGCGATGATCGACAGCTCGCGCACGCCGGTGAGCGCGAGCTGCAGCGTGCGCGGGATCGGCGTCGCCGACAGCGTCAGCACATGCACCTCGGCACGGAGCGCCTTCAGCCGCTCCTTGTGGCTGACACCGAAATGTTGCTCCTCATCGACGATGAGCAGGCCGAGGTCGCGGAATTTGATGGCCTTGCCGAGCAGCGCGTGGGTCCCGACGACGATATCGACGGAGCCGTCGGCCAGCCCCTTCTTGACCTGATTGAGCTGCTTGGTCGGGATCAGGCGCGAGGCCTGCGCCACGTTCACCGGGAAGCCTTTGAAGCGCTCGGTGAAGGTCCTGTAGTGTTGGCGGGCCAGCAGCGTGGTCGGCACCACGACCGCGACCTGCTTGCCATCAAGCGCAACGGCGAAGGCCGCGCGGAGCGCAACCTCGGTTTTGCCAAAGCCGACGTCGCCGCAGATCAGCCGGTCCATCGGACGGCCCTTTTCGAGATCCTTCAGCGTGGATTCGATCGCGCCAAGCTGGTCCTCGGTCTCGTCATAGGGGAAGCGCGCGCAGAACTCGTCGTAGACGCCTTGCTGCACCGGTAGCTTCGGCGCCTCGTGGAGCTGGCGTTCCGCGGCGATCTTGATCAATTCGCCCGCGATCTCGCGGATGCGGTTCTTCAGTTTTGCTTTTCGGGTCTGCCAGCCCGAGCCGCCGAGACGATCCAGCTCGACCGTGGTCTGGTCGGAGCCATAGCGTGACAAAAGCTCGATGTTTTCGACCGGCAGGAACAGCTTGGTCTCGGCGACATAGTGCAGTTCGAGACAATCATGCGGCGCGCCGGCGACGTCGAGGGTCTGCAGGCCGATGAAACGGCCGATACCGTGATCGACGTGGACGACGATGTCGCCGGCGGCAAGGCTCGTGACCTCCGAGATGAAGTTGTCGAGTTTGCGGGCGGCCTTGCGCGGCCGCACCAGGCGGTCGCCCAAAATATCCTGCTCGCTGATCAGCGCGATCTCGTCGGTCTCGAAACCGCTCTCCAGGCCGAGCACGGCGAGCATTGTCTCGTTGCGCGGGGTGGCCTGCACCGTCCGCCAGCTATTGACGCTGGTGGTGTGGGTCAGCTTGTGGTCGCGCAGCATCGAGGTCATGCGGTCGCGCGAGCCTTCGGTCCAGAGCGCGATCACGACCTTTTTGCGCTGGGCCTGCAAGGCCATGACATGCGCGACGACGGACTCGAACACGTTGACCGTGGTGTCGTTGCGCTCCGGCGCGAAATCACGGCCCTTGCGTGCGCCAGCATCGACGACGCTCGTGCCATCGGTCGGCACGGAAAACGGCGTCAGCCGCGCCAGCGGAATATCACCCAGGCGCTTGCCCCACTCCTCTTCAGTCAAATAGAGCCGGTCAGGCGGCAGCGGCTTGTAGATAGCGCCTCCACCCGGATGCTCCATCGCATCGCGGCGCGCCTCGTAATAATCTTGGATCTGCTTGAAGCGTTCGCGGACGGCGTCCTCCGCCTGCGGCTCGATCGCGACGGCTGCGCCTTGCAGATAGTCGAACAGCGTATCCATCCGGTCCTGGAACAGCGGCAGCCAGTGCTCCATGCCGGGATGGCGGCGGCCTTCGCTGACAGCCTCGTACAGCGCATCGTCGCGCTCGGGCGCGCCGAACTCGGCGACATAGCCCATGCGGAAGCGGCGAATCGTGTCGGTAACGAGCTGGAACTCGGAGATCGGCACAAGGTCGAGCGAGCGCATGTCGAGCAGCGTGCGCTGCGTCTCGGCATCGAAGGTGCGGATCGACTCCAGACTGTCGCCGAAGAAGTCGAAACGAACCGGCTGTTCGAGGCCGGCCGGAAACAGATCCAAGATGCCACCGCGCACGGCATATTCGCCGGGCTCGCGCACGGTCGAGGAGCGGTTGTAGCCATTGTGCTCGAGCCAGGCGACGATGGTGTCCATCGGCACGACGTTGCCGGGCGCGACCGACAGCGCCTGCGCGGCGACGAGCTCGCGCGCGGGCACGCGCTGCACGACTGCGTTCACCGTGGTCAGCACGATCAGCGGCTTGTCGTTGCCGGTCAGCGAAGCCAGCCGCGCCAGCGTGGTCAGGCGCTGCGCCAGGATGCCGCCATGCGGCGAGACGCGGTCATAGGGCTGGCAGTCCCAGGCCGGGAAGGTCAGCACCGGCAGATCGGGCGCGAAGAACTGCAGTGCGCGTTCGAGCTGCTGCATGCGCGGCCCATCGCGGCAGACGATCGCAAGGCTCACGGCCGGCTTCTTCGGCCGCGCCGCGATGGCGCGGGCCAGATCGGAGACGACGAGGCCTTCGGCACCTTCGGCGACATTGGCGAGCGTCAGCGCACGGCCGGGCGCGAGCAACTCGGCCGGAGATTTCATCCCCTGCTTCATGCGTCGCGGTCCGCGATCGGAAACGCCGTGATGCGGGCAAACAGCGCGCCGGTGACATCAGCTGGCAGCAGCTTGTCGCCAGTGATGGCGGCATAGAGATCGGGATCGTTGACCTCGAGCAGGTGCTCAAGCTCGCCAAGCTCGGCGTCGGACAAATTGCCGATCTCGGCATCCGCGAAGCGGCCGAGGATCAGGTCCATCTCGCGCGTCCCGCGGTGCCAGCAGCGGAACAGAAGCCGCTTGCGGCGATCATCCAGCCCGTCACTCGATCGTGTCGTTCCCGTCATGTCTCAAATCCAGTCAAACGCCAAAAGCCCGGACGTGCCGGGCCGGGGTGATATAGCCACTCGAACCGGCTGTGTCAGCCCTCGATTTGTCATGGCCCGATGCCCGCGTGCGGACACGAAAAAAAGCCGTGGATGCCCGGCATAAAGCCGGGCAAGAGGAGCCAAATCGATCCTAGATTCGCCCGATGCGCCCCAGCCTGCTCAATCCGCTGTTTGCTCCCGTGACCAGCCTGCCCGGCGTCGGTCCGAAACAGGATAAGCTGCTGCAGTACCTGCTCAGCCGCGATGAGACGCCGCGGCTGGTCGACCTCCTGCTGCACCTGCCAAGCCAGGTCATCGACCGCCGCGCCCGGCCGAAGATCCGCGACGCTATCCAGGGGACGATGGTGACGCTGGAGGTGACCATCGACCGCCACCGCCCGCCTCCGCCGCGCAACTCACGCGCGCCGTATCTGGTCTATGCCAGCGACGATACCGGCGACGTCGTGCTGACCTTCTTCCGCGCCAAGCCCGGCTATGTTGAAAAGCTGCTGCCGATGGGCGAGAAGCGCTATGTCTCCGGCACGCTGCAGATGTATGACGGCATCCCGCAGATCGTGCATCCCGACCGCGTGCTGGACGAGGAGGCGATTTCAAAGCTCTCGGGCATCGACCCCGTCTATCCGCTGACACAAGGCCTTGCGCTCGGCTCGCTCCGCCGCGCGATCGCGCAGGCGCTGCAGAAGCTGCCCGCCCTGCCCGAGTGGATCAGTCCGGAGGTGATGCGCCGCTGCAATTTCCCGTCGATTGCCGAAGCTCTCACCCGCGTGCACCAGCCGGTCGAACTCACGGACATCTTGCCCGACCAGCCGTTCTGGTCGCGCCTTGCCTTCGATGAGCTCCTGGCCGGCCAGCTTGCGCTCGCACTGATCCGCGCGCAACTGCGCCGCCCGGCCGGCGTGCGCAACGCCGGCGACGGACATCTGCGCAACAAGATCATCGATGCCCTGCCCTACGCGCTGACACCTTCGCAGCGCAGCGCGGCTGCCGCCATCGCCGGCGACCTGCAACAGCCCGTTCGCATGCTCCGCCTGCTCCAGGGCGACGTCGGCTCCGGCAAGACCGTGGTGGCGCTCCTTGCGGCCGCGGCCGTTGCCGAAGTAGGCAAGCAGGCCGCGCTGATGGCGCCGACCGAAATTTTGGCGCGCCAGCACATCAAGACCATCGCGCCGCTCGCGGAGCGCGCAGGCATGCGGGTCGCCATCCTCACCGGCCGGGAAAAGGGCAAGGAGCGGCGCGAGATCATCACGGGTCTCGCCGAGGGCGAGATAGACCTGCTCGTCGGCACGCATGCGCTGATCCAGGACGACGTGATCTTCAGGGATCTCGCGCTCGCCATTGTCGACGAGCAGCACCGCTTTGGCGTGCGCGAGCGCCTCGCGCTGACTTCGAAGGGCGAAGCCGTCGACGTGCTGGTGCTGAGTGCAACGCCGATCCCGCGTACGCTGGTGCTGACCTATTTCGGCGACATGGACATCTCCGAGCTGCGCGAGAAGCCGGCCGGCCGCCAGCCGATCGACACCCGCGCGGTGCCGATGAGCCGGATCGAGGAGGTCATGGACGGCGTCGGCCGTGCGCTACTATCCGGCAAGCTGGTCTACTGGATCTGCCCGCTGGTCGAGGAATCAGAGGCGGAAGGCACCGAGCACCTCACCAATGCGACCAAGCGTTTCGAGAGCCTGCAGAAGCGGTTCGGCGAGCGCGTCGGCCTCGTCCATGGCCAGATGAAGGGCGCCGAGAAGGACCGCGTGATGGGCCAGTTCGCCGCGCATGAGATCGGTCTTTTGGTTGCGACCACCGTGGTCGAGGTCGGCGTCGACGTGCCCGCCGCCACCATCATGGTGATCGAGAACGCCGAGCGCTTCGGCCTCGCGCAGCTACACCAGTTGCGCGGCCGCATCGGCCGCGGCTCGGAAGCCTCGACATGTCTCCTGCTCTACTCGGAGCCGCTCGGCGAAATGTCGAAGGCACGGCTTAAGGTGATCCGCGAGACCACCGACGGCTTTCGTATCGCCGAGGAGGATCTGAAGCTGCGCGGCGAAGGCGACGTGCTCGGCGTGCGCCAGAGCGGCCTGCCGGGCTACCGCATCGCGCGCTCGGGAGTCCACAGCCAGCTCATCACCCAGGCGCGCGACGAAGCGCTGCGCATCCTGAAGGATGATCCGAAGCTGAAGGGTGAGCGCAGCGAGGCGCTAAAGTGCCTGCTGTATCTCTACGAGCGGGACGAGGCGATCCCGCTCATTGGTGCGGGTTAGCCCGCCGCTCTTTGTCGCCCAACTTCGTAGGCCGCCACATGCGCGCGGGCGAGATCCAGCAGCGGCGTATCGATGCCCAGCGCACGGGCACGATTGGCCATATCGCCCAGGATATGTTCCGCCTCGGTGATCGAACCACGTTCGATATCCCGCAGCATCGAGGCCTTGAGCGGTGAATTCGGGGTCGTGAAGAGATTCCGGTCAAACTCGATGAACGGCGCTCGTGGTTCGAAACCGGAAGCCGTCGCAACGGCGCAACATTCCCCGAACAGGCGAAAGATCGCCTCCTTGCCGTTTGGGACAATCAGGATGTCTCCGATGCTTGCTCGCATCAGGCAGGTGACGCCGGCGAGCGTGCTGAGCTGGACGAATTTCTCCCACATGTCATGCATGATGGTCTCGCTGGCGCGTGCGTCGATATTGGCGCCTTGGAGCAGTGACTGGAGCGCCAGCGTGCGCTCACGAGACGAGCCGTTAATCTCGCCGAAGACGATCATTTGATTGGGCCAGAACTGAACCACTCGACCTTCCGCATCGAGCCCGGCGCTGATGTTCGCCAATCCGCCCAGGACCTGCGCTGCGCCGAACCGCTCAATCAGGACATCGATGTGCCTCAACCCGTTCAGGATGGGCAAAATCATCGTGTTGGAGCCGACGGCCGGCGAAAACTGGCTCATAGCATCGACGAGCGAATAGGACTTCACGCCGACGAGCACGATGTCGAACGATTCCTTGAGATCGTTTGACAGGACGATTTTCGGCTGCACGGCAAAGTCGCCGTGCGGGCTCACGACCCTCAATCCATCCCGCCGCAATTGCTCCGCCCGCCCGGGCCGTACCAGAAAGGTCACGTCGCCGCCGGCCCGGACCAAGCATGCTCCGTAATAGCCTCCAAGCGCTCCGGCGCCGATGACGAGCACTCTCATTCGAACTCCCATGTGACGCGTCGAGTATTCAGCCATTGCCCTCTCGCCAGGGCAAGCAAATTTCGCTCCAGCCCCGGCATGCATCGTGCGCGGAATGTTCCTCAATGCGCCGATCGGGCTCTGGAATGAGCGCGCATGAACTTGCCATGCTCGGCTTCGGTCTGCTCGCTGGCGGGAAACATGCACTCGAGCCGCAGCTCTTCGGCAGTCACCGTCTGCGGCGTTCCAACCGTCGTGATCATGGAGAAATAGTCCAGCGTCACGCCGTCCTTGACGAAGGTGAGCGGGATCATCGGCATCGCGTCGGCCGACGACGGCGCGCGCCATTCCGGCTTCACGCCGGGGTATTGCGACAACTCCTCCAGCAGCGCCTTCGTCTTCGCATCGACGACGTGCGCGACGGCTTCGCGATAAACCCGTGCAAGCAGACCGCGGGCCGTCTGCGGCCAGTTCACGATGAAGGGGCGCATGCCTTCCGGGTCGAACATGAGATGCAGCAGATTCCGCGGCATCGGTCGTGCGGACATGTCGATGAAGCAGTTGAACAGCTGTGGCGCAGCCTCGTTGGTCGTCAGCACGTTCCAGTACCGGTCCATGACCATGGCCGGGAACGGCTCGTGCTGACGCAGCATGCGTTGTAGGGCGCGGTTGATGCTCGTCATGGCGGGCGTATCGAGAGCGGGATCGGAATATGACGGCGCATAGCCCGCGGCCAGCAACAGCTCATTTCTCTCGCGCAGGGGGACATCGAGGGCTTGAGCAAGATCGAGCAGCATCTGGCGGCTCGGGACGCTGCGACCGCTCTCGACAAAGCTGATATGCTTCTGCGAGACCCCGGCATCGAAGGACAGGTCGAGTTGTGTCTTGCCGCGAATGTCCCGCCATTGGCGCAGGAGCGGGCCCGCGGAACGGGCGGCTGTATTAATTTCGCTGGCCGTCGCTTTCATCGTCGAACGATCCTTCTTGTCGAGTTCGTCAACGCGCATCAGCGGCGATGCGTCGGTCCGCCCGACGCCTCGTCGCCGATCGCGGCCCAGATCCAGGCAATTCCAGGCGATCAGCCGAAGGCGACCGGCCCCACGGCGCCGACCCAATGCCGCACCTTGGTAGCGTCCTTCTCGTCCATGTAGAAGAAGTGCGTCATCGTCGGGTGCACGGTCTTCATCGAGGGATCGTCGGGTGTCATGTCCACGACACCGTGAAACACCTTCAGGGAGCCCGCATCCCAATATTCGGTGATGTGATGCAACGCGGTGAATCCGGTATCGATGAAGGCCTTCAAATTGGCGCGGATCTCCTCGCGCCCCCTCCAGTCAGCCACGCCCAGATTGCAGACGGCATCCTCTGCAAAACAGTCGAAACCTTGTCCGAAGGTCTTCTTGTCGATCTCCTTCCACATATCGAGAAGCCATTGCGGCGGCGCCTTCTTCGTAAACACGACTTGCATATTTATCTCCTCGTTCAGTGACCTCGACAGGAACCTTGATTGAACGCTTCCCGCCGGGTGGGTGATCGGAGAGCAGTCGGGCTGCCAATTGGCTCAATTACATGCCAGGTAATAAAGCTGGCCCGAAGGCGCATACTTTCCCCGAGGCCGACTTTATGAAACCCTCTGGCAATGCGCCGGATCATCGTCGTTGGTTCCCAGGGAAGTGGAAAGACGCGCCTGTCCCGGAATCTCGGGCGAAAGCTCGGGCTACCGGTGGTGCATCTCGACGTGCTCTACTGGCAGCCAGGCTGGACGCCATCCGACAAGCCGAGTTTTCGGGCGCGCGTCGCCGAGGCAGTCGCGGGCGACGCGTGGGTCGTCGACGGCAGCTTCTCGGGGCTGGCCTTCGACATCACGCTTGCGCGCGCCGATACTTTGGTCGTCATCGACCGCCCGCGCTGGCTCTGCCAATGGCGCATTCTCTGGCGCTCAGCTTTCGATCGCGACAAGGCCCGGCCAGATCTACCTGAGGGTTGTCCTGAACAACTCGACTGGAAATTGATGCGGGAAGCTTGGCGCTACGACACAGAGCGCGCGCCTGTCATCGAGGCCGAGCGTGTGCAGTATGGCGCAGACGTCCCGATCGTCCGCTTGAGGCGCGACCGGGACATCCAGGGTTTTCTCGATTCCGTTTCGGTGCACGGCGAGTGATCCGTGCCGTGACGTGAGGCGAACGACTAGGACTTCTTTTGCGCGCTTTTTTGCGCAAACGCCTTCAGCAGCTCCGCGTCCACCGCCTCGCCTTTCGCGTCGGCAGCGAGATGCTCGAACCAGCGCGCAAAACCCTCGTAGATCTGTCTGGCGGGATGATCGGGGCCGAGGAAACCTGAAATCTCTCTCATCTCCGCGACCCAGCGATAGGCCTTCGGGATCATGTCCGGCAGAGCGACCTCGAGCCGCGTCAGGATCGCCGGCTGGCTCAGCGCGAGCTCGTCGCGCAGCGCATCGGCCGCGCCCGACTTCGTTGCCGCGATCACCATGGCCGAGCCGATGCCCGCGAGGCCTTTGACGATACCGGCGTAGGACATCTTTAGCGCGGAAGCCGCGCCTACGGGCCCCTCGACGATGCGCACGTCGAGGCCGAGATCTTTGAGCACCGCGACATCCTTGGCGTGCTCCCCCGACATGTAGAAGGCCGGGCTCTTGCCGCCGGGCTGCGGCGGGAAGCCGATGATGCCGGCATCGACGAAAGGCGCCCGCGCCGAGCCGATGATCTCCGCGATCCGCATCACCGTGTCGACATTGACGGCGTTGCAATCAACGACGACCGGCTTCTTCTCGCGCCTGGCAATCAGCGCCGCCAGGCGTTCCGCAAGTGCAACGGCCTCGCCCGGCGGCACGATCGAGAGGATGATGTCAGCCTCCGCGATCGTGCCGTCCTCGGCGCCGATCATGCCGGCATCGGCGGCACGCTTCAGCGTCGCTTCGCTCCGCCCCTTCAACGACGTCAGCACGCGCGCGCCGTTCTCGCTGAGACGGCGAGCCACGGCGCTTCCCATGGCGCCGGGCGCAAGAATCGCAATGGTCTTGGACATTGTGCACTCCAGTTCGACGTCGGCGCGCCGCGCCAGGCCTGCGACCGGAATGATAGCAGAAGATGCGAACGCCCGCGTGAACACGGCCATCCCGCGCGGGAATGGCCCTACTCCACCTTCGCAGGCTCGGGCTTGAGCGAGGAGGCATTGGCGATGCGCGCGGCATTGGCCATGCCCGCGAGTGCCGCGGCCTTCTTCGGGTCGAGCGCCGAGCCCGGCTGCACCACGCCGGCCGACATGATCAGCGTCGCGGCGTCCTCGGCGCTGAGGTCGACCTCGATGATCTTGCTTTTGGGCACGTAGAAGAAGAAGCCAGTGGTCGGGTTCGGCGAGCACGGCAGGAACACCGAGACGTGCTCCTCCTGCGCCGGCAGGCTGCGGGCGATGTCCTCGCTCGGGGACTGCGAAATCAGCACGATCGACCACATGCCCGGCGAGGGAAACTCGACCAGACCGACTTTCCGGAAGCTCGAGCCCTTGCCCGAAAAGAGCGTCTCGAACACCTGCTTCAGGCCGCGGTAGATGGCGCGAACGGCCGGGATCCGGCCGAGGAAGGTCTCGCCGACGTCGACCAGCGTCCGGCCGATCAGGTTGGCGGCGAGGAAGCCGACCAGCGTCAGCGAGAAAAATGCGACAATCAGTCCCCAGCCGGGAACGCCGTACGGCAAGTAGGTTTCAGGCCGATAGGCCAGCGGCACGAACGGCCGCACCACGCCATCGACCCAGGTGACGAACCACCAGACCAGATAAAGGGTGATCGCGATCGGCCCTGTCACGACGAGGCCGGTCAGGAAATAATTGCGGAAGCGGCCCATCAGGCCGGTATGCGGTTCCGGCGCGGGATCAAGGGGCGCAGGCGCGTCGTCGCGGGTGGTCATTCGGGTTCCAGGTCGGTCGCTCAAATCAAGCTAGGGCCTTCTAGCAGGTTTTGGAAGACCACGAAGCGGCGGGCGACTTAATCCCTTTGGGCCTGATCCCTTCTGCTTATTCCACGGTCACGGATTTCGCGAGATTACGCGGCTGGTCGACGTCGGTGCCCATCACGACAGCCGTGTGGTAGGCGAGCAACTGCACGGGGACGGCATAGACCATCGGCGTGAAGGCCGCCGCCATGTCAGGCATCACGATGGTGACGAGCGAATCGACCGTGGCCTGCTCCGCGCCCTTGGCGTCCGTCATCAGGATGATGTTGCCGCCGCGGGCGGCGACCTCCTGCATGTTCGAGACGGTCTTTTCGAACACGCGGTCGTAGGGCGCGATGACGACGACCGGCATGGTCTCGTCGATCAGCGCGATCGGCCCGTGCTTGAGCTCGCCGGCGGCGTAGCCCTCGGCGTGGATGTAGGAAATCTCCTTCAGCTTCAGCGCGCCCTCGAGCGCAAGCGGGAAGCTGGTGCCGCGGCCGAGATAGAGCACGTCGCGCGACTTCGCGATCTCGCGCGCCAGGCGCTCGATCTGCAGCTCGTTGGTGAGGGCATCCGACATCAAACGCGGGACCTCGACGAGGCCATGAACCAGCTTGGTCTCGTCCTCATCGGACAATTCACCGCAGGCCTTGCCGGCCGCAATCGCGAGATTTGCCAGCACCATGAGCTGGCAGGTGAAGGCCTTGGTCGAGGCGACGCCGATCTCGGGGCCAGCCAACGTCTGGAGCACGGTCTCGCTCTCGCGCGCGATCGTGGAGGTCGGCACGTTGACGACGGCAATCGTGTGCACGCCCTCGGCCTTGGCATAGCGCAGCGCGGCCAGCGTGTCGGCGGTCTCGCCCGACTGCGAGATGAAGATCGCAAGATCACCCTTGCGCAGGGGCGCCTCGCGGTAGCGGAATTCGGAGGCGACATCGACCTCGACCGGCACGCGCGCAAAACGCTCGAACCAGTATTTTGCGACGAAGCCGGCATAGCTCGCGGTGCCGCACGCCGTGATGTTGATCCGCCTTATATCCTTGAAGTCGAACGGCAGCTTCACCGGCAGCAAGACACGTTCGGTCGCCATGTCGACATAGCGCGCCAGCGTGTGGCCGACCACCTCGGGCTGCTCGTGGATTTCCTTGGCCATGAAGTGGCGGTAGTTGGCCTTGTCGACCAGCGAGGTCGAGGCCGCGTGCTTGATCTTGTCGCGGTGGACGGCGTGGCCGTCCTTGTCGAAGATCGCAGCGCTCTTGTGGGTCAGCACGACCCAGTCGCCATCCTCAAGATAGCTGATCGTGTCGGTGAACGGCCCGAGCGCGATGGCGTCGGAGCCGAGATACATCTCGCCGTCGCCATGGCCGATCGCGAGCGGCGGACCGTTGCGGGCGCCGATCATCAGGTCATCCTCGCCGGCGAAGATGAAGCCGAGCGCGAAGGCGCCGCGTAAGCGCGCCAGCGTCAGCTTGACCGCCTCGACAGGCTTGTTGCCGCGCGTCAGCAGGTCGTCGACGAGATGCAGCACGATCTCGGTGTCGGTCTCGGTGCCGAACACCGTGCCCTTCGCCTCGAGCTCCTCGCGCAGCTCGCGGAAATTCTCAATGATGCCATTGTGGACCACAGCAACGCGCTCGGTCGCATGCGGATGGGCGTTGTTCTCGGTCGGCTTGCCGTGGGTGGCCCAGCGGGTGTGGCCGATGCCGGTCGTGCCACCGAGCGGCTTGTCGCGCAGCCGGCTCTCCAAATTCTTCAGCTTGCCCTCGGCACGGCGGCGCTCGATATGGTTGCCTTCGAGCGTGGCGACGCCCGCGGAATCGTAGCCGCGATATTCAAGACGTTTGAGCGAATCCACCAATTGCTCTGCAACCGGTTGGCGCCCGAGAATGCCGACAATCCCGCACATGCGGACCACTCTCCCCCAAATCGTCGAAAAATCGCCTAAACGACACGCTCGGTTTTTAGCGAAGTTCCCAAGGAACCAGGTACTCAATAATTATTGCTGATTGAGACAGCACCAGTTCGCACCAGGCTTCGCCTGCGTCGAATTGGCCGGCCATAAACCGCGCGAGTTAACTTGTTGTCAACCGGTTTGACCAACCATTCCCGTTCAGGAGTGTAAGGCCATGAAGAGCTCGTCCGACCGCAAAGGTCTGTCATCGATGTCTGTGCGCGCCAGCGAGACCACGGGCACGCGCCTTGCGCATTGGCCGCCGCCCCAGCGCGGCAAGGAAAGCAAGCCTGTCTTCGTGAAGCACCAGGCCGGCGAGCCGGCGAAACGCGCCACGCCGCGCGGCTGGCGTCTGACACGCGCGATCTTCTCGGAATTCTCCGACGACGAATAGCGCCGGTGCACTTCTCCGGCTACTTCTCCGGTTTCTTGCCGCCCGTCTTCATCTCGCGATAGCGCGTGGCGCCGCCCTCGCGGATGGTCTGCTGGTTGCGCTCCAGCGCCATCGCGTCGTCGGGCACGTCGCGCGTGATCACCGAACCCGAGCCGATATAGGCGCCCGCGCCGATCTTCAACGGCGCGACCAGCGAGGAGTTGGTGCCGACGAAGGCGCCCTGCCCGATCACCGTCTTGTGCTTCTTGAAGCCGTCGTAGTTGCAGGTGATGGTGCCGGCGCCGATGTTGGAATTGGCGCCGACGGTGGCATCGCCGATGTAGGAGAGATGGTTGACCTTGACGCCGGCCTCCAGCGTCGCAGCCTTGGTCTCGACGAAATTGCCGATGCGCGCGCCGTCGCCGAGCGAGGTGCCGGGACGCAGCCGCGCATAGGGACCGATCGAGACGTTCTTGCCGAGCGTGGTCTGCACGATGTGCGAAAAGGAATGGATCACGGCGCCGTCGGCGATCGACACGCCCGGTCCGATCACGACGAACGGCTCGATGGTGACATCCCTGCCGAACACGGTGTCGGCCGCGAGATAGACGGTCTCCGGCGCAATTAGCGTGACGCCGGCTTCCATCGCCGCCTTGCGCAAGCGCGCCTGCATCACTGCTTCGGCCTCCGCGAGCTGCGCCTTGGTGTTGATGCCGCGCACCTCGTCCTCGCTGGTCTCGATCACCACGGCCTCCCATCCCTTTTCGCGGACGATGCCGACCGCGTCCGTCAGATAATATTCGCCCTTGGAATTGGCATTACCGATTTGCCCGAGGATTTCGAGCGCGCGGCGCCCGTCGATTGCCATCACGCCGGCGTTGCACAGATCGATCTTGCGCTCCGCCTCGCTGGCGTCGGCCTGCTCGCGGATTGCGACCAGGCGCTCACCCTCGACGATGAAGCGGCCATAGCCGGTGGGATCGGCAGCGCGAAAACCGAGCGCGGCGATCGCGGCGCCCTTGGCGAGCGGCGCGCGCAGCCGCGCAAAGGTCTCGGCCGAAATCAGCGGCGTGTCGCCGAATGCGATCAGGAGATCGTCCGCGCGGCGCGCGATCGCTTCGCGCGCCGCCAGCACCGCATGCGCGGTGCCGAGCCGTTCCGTCTGCACGAAGGTCAGCGCGTCGGGGCGGATGCGCCTGGCCTCATCCGCGACCGCCTGATGGTCAGGGCCGATCACGACGGCGAGCGAGGTGCTGGCGCCCTTCGGCGCGGCCGCAAGCACGTGGGCGAGCAGCGTCTGGCTTGCGACGGGATGCAGCACTTTCGGCAGGCTCGATCGCATGCGCGTGCCTTCGCCGGCGGCGAGCACGATCGTGAGGCTTGAGCGGGCGGTCATCAATATCCTGTACGGCCGAATCGATTGCGCGGCAGGCGGCAGGCCGCCCTCGTGAGCTTGCCGCATTGCTACCCCCGCAAACGCCCGGAATTCAAGTGCGGCCCGCTTTTCCTGTTAATGTTCCCTGATTGATTCGGGGAAGCGTCCAGGGGGCTGGGCACTAAACGTTCATGGCAAAGGATTCCGACCCACTGGCGGATGCCTTCGGCGCCAAGGAGACCGGCGGGCTGTTCTCCGGACTTTTGGCCGAGGAAAACGCGTCCGACCGCCGCATGATGTGGCGGCTGGGCTCGTGGGGCGTGGCCGCCGTCGGCGCCGTCGTGATGGCCGTGATGGCCAACCAGGCCCAGCTCGGCTGGCGCCGCGACCAGGTGGCCTCGGCCGATCTGTCGCGCCAGGCCGACCGACTTCAGATGCTGACGAAGGAGAGCCAGAACGAGGCCCGGCGGCTCGCTTCCGCCATCGAGACCCTGAACACCGATCGCGACCGGCTCTATTCGCGCGTCACCGTGCTGGAGCAAGGGCTCGATTCCGTCACCGGCGCCGTCGCCAGGCAGACCGCCACGCCTCCGCAGGCCGCAAAGCCGCAGGACCCAGCGCCCAGCGTCGCGCCGGTCGCCTCGACGCCGGCTCCGCCGCGCACAGAGGCTGCGAAGGACTCATCCAAGGACGCCGCCAAGGATCACGCCAGCCCGCCGCCGCAAACCGCAGCCGCCGCCTCGCTCGTACAGCAGTCGCCAGCGACCACTTCAGCACTGCCGATCCTTCCGCTGGTCCCCTCCAAGTCGATCATGGCGCCCCCCCGATCCCGCCGCGCCGAAACTGATTCAGCCCGAGACAACCGAGAAGGCTGCCGAGAAGAAAGCCGAGCCGGCGCCCGCTGTGATCGAGGTCGCCGCCGCATCCGCCAAGCCGCCGGACGTCGCCGACAGCGAGGCTCCCGCGATCGCGGTTCAGCAGACGCGCTTTGCGATCGACCTCGGCGGCGCCAACTCGATCGACGGACTGCGCGCGCTTTGGCGTGGCCTGACCAAGTCCAATCCGGAGATCGCCGCGCTGCGGCCGATCATCATGATCAAGGAGGGCAACGCCGGCCTCATGCACCTCCGCTTAGCTGCGGGTCCGCTGCTCAATGCCGCAGCCGCCGCAAAACTCTGCGCCGGCCTCGGCGAAAGCAGCCGCCACTGCGAGACCACCGTGTTCGACGGCCAGCGCCTGTCGCTGCGCGCCGGCCCGGAAAAGACGCAGGAAAAGCTTCAGGACAGAGCCCAAGACAAAAACCAAGAAAAGAACCAGGACAAGGACTTGGAGAAGAGCCAGGACTCGGTGCCGCAAGCCGAGTCCGCCCCGGCGCCTGGGCCCAGCGCCAAGCCGGACAAGCACCGCCGCAGCTCCTCATCCAAGCGCACATCAAAGCGCGAGGAGCCCACGCCCCCACCTGCGGCGCAGCCGCCAGCGCCGGCCAAGCCAGAGACGGTATCTACGGGATCGACGCTGTCGTCGTTCTTCAGGCGGTAAGACGCTCCGGCCGCAGCCGGCTCCCTTGCGTCGAGTTCAGGACGTTGGCCGCTAGACCCACCGTCGCCTTCTCGCCCGAATTCGCAAGGAAACCTCGACCTCCCCTGTTGCCCCCTTCCACCATCCCGACCATATTGCCCCCATGACAAAAAAAGCCCTTCCGCCTCACGCCCTACCAGGTGCAGTTCCTGATCGTCGTCGGCTTCGCGTCCGTCGGCTATGCGCTCTATCTGCGCTATCTCGGCATCGAGCTCTCGACGGTCGGGCTCGCCTGCGACGCCGGCCTTCAGACGCTGATCTGCAAGGCGCGTTCGGTGTCGACCGTTCTGTTCAAGAATTCGGTGTTCGGCATCGTGGCACTGGTGGCGGCGACGCTGAACCTGATGCGGCCGTCGATCGTGCTGCTGACCGTCGGCATCATCGCCGCCGGCCTCGGTATCGTGCTCTACAATGTGGTGCTGTCGGGCCTGGCGATCGGCCTGCTCATTCTTGGATTTGCTCGGCCCGCGCCCGCCACAGCGTGAGCGCGAACAAGAGATAAATCGAGCAGGTCCACAGTGACTGCCAGTTGTCGCGGCCCTCGTTGAAGAGCACGTAGATCGCCGACAGCGCGAGCGCGCCAGCGAACACGGCTTCCGCGATCGGACGCTGGCCGATCTGCGGCCGGTTCAGCATCAGCAGTGCGAACGGCACCACCGCCATCGTCAACGAGGCGTAGGGGAAGTCGTGGTAGCGCGGATCGAACACGAAGGCGAGCGCGGTCTGCGCCGCTATCACTGCGGTCACCGCCAGCGTGAGACCAAGCACGGCAGTGAGTTTTGACCATTTCCGGCCCTCGCGCGGACCGAGCAGATCGAGGAAGCTTGGAAGGCTGCGGCCGATCACCATCGCCTGCGCGCAGAAGATCGGCGACAGGATGCCGGCGAGCAGCAGCGCGCCCCAGTGCAGCCAGCCGCCGATGCCGTAGCTCTCGTAGTACATCTTGTCGGCACCGACCCCGAGCAGGATGCCAGCCGTCGTTGCCGAGATGGCGACACCGAGCCAGGCCGAGAAGCGCGGCGTCCATGGCCGCCGGCGCAGCGTGATCAGCGCGACCGCGAACACCAGCACGCTGAGGCCCATGCCCGCGCCCATGTACCATTTCCAGTACGGGAAATTGCTGATCGGCTCGCCCGGCGGATATTTGAGCTGCCGCCGCACGGAGTCGAACAGGCCCCAATAACCGCCGACGGTGCCTTCCAGCCTGCGCTTCCACGGCTGGTCGTAGGCCTCGATCAGGTTGACGCGGAATTTTTGCGCCTTGGCGAGGCCCAGGATTTCCGAGACCACGCGCGCCTGGTTGGTGCGCGACGGCAGCGCGCCCTCGCGCATGCGCCCTTCGCTCGGCCAGCCGGTTTCGCCGATCAGGATTTCCTTGCCCGGAAACGCGACCGCCATGCGCTCGCGGATCGCCTCGACGTGGGCGGCGGCGAATTTCGCGCGCACTGGGAAATCCTCCCAATAGGGCAGGATGTGGATGGTGACGAAGTCGACGGCGTCATAGACCTCGCGGTTCCTCAGCCAGAACTCCCAGACGTCGGCATAGGTGACGGGCACGCTGACCTGCGCCTTAACCGAGCGGATGATGGAGACGAGGTCCGCCGTCGTCATCTCGCCGCGCAGCAGCACCTCGTTGCCGACGATGACCGCGGTGATGATGTCGGGGAATTCCTTGGTGAGACGTACCGCGAGCGCGGCCTGCTCAAAATTCTTGGTACGATTGCTGGAGAGCCAGATGCCCTGGAGCACCTTCAGCCCGCCGACCTTGGCGGCGATCGCCGGCACCTGGTCGAGTCCGTTCTCCATCGAATAGGTGCGGACGCAGTCGGTGATCTCCTTGAGCTGGCGCAGGTCCTGCTCGATCTGCTCAGCCTCGATATGGGTCCATGCGTTCAACGGCGACTGTTCGCCGCGGAACGGCGCATAAGAGACGCATTGGACCTTGTCGACCGGATCGATCGGAGCGCGCGCGAGCGTGATTGGCGTGGCAAGCCACCACCACACGGCGGCAATCGCACCCAGTGAGACGAGCAGAAGCGCCAGTGGCGTACGAAGAGAAATCGGTTCCGTCCTCCGCGAAGGGCCGTCGATTACCTGCTCACACGCCGTCTGCCAAGGGGGTGGCTCCGAACGGGTCCCCCCCCTCCCAAGGAATTTACCTGCGGCCGTTCGACAGAGACCTAGGATCGTGACTTTGCTGGACAAAATTCGAAATACAGGTCATGGGATTCGGCGGGAATTTTCCGCCGCATTGGAGACCCATTTGGACGCCATCACCGGCGCGTCCGCGGGATCCTGACGCGGGCGGTCAGCGGAGAAGTTGGGGAATTCATGCGGCAACGGGTGCTCGAGTTTCGAAATGCGGTCGTGCGGCAGTTCGCCGCCACCTTGGCCGTCTCTTCCCTGGTCGTCCTGGCCAGTATCGGTCATGCATCCGCCCAGAGCGGCACTCCCGCTCCTGACCAGGGCAAGGCGGCCGCCGCCCAGCCCGCCGATGCCGCGGCCAAGGACGCCGCCGCCCAGAACCAGCGCCGCACCGACGAGTTCGCCGAAGCCGCCCAGGTCATCAACGGCCCGGCCGGCAACCCCGAATGCGTCTGGCTCGGCCGGCGCGTGGTGCGCCTGATGTGGCGGGATGACCTCGATACCGCGTTCCGCCATCTCGACCTCTACGACCGTTTCGGCTGCCCCGGCGGCCATATCCAGGCCGCCTTCCGCTGCCTGACCCGCTTCGGCGGCCAGATCGATCCCAAGGTCGCCGAGACCTTGGACAGCCGGGTACACGCTTGCTGGATCAACCCGGCGGCCCAGCCGCAGCAGGCGGCGGCCGCGGCCTC
>NZ_LGHL01000158.1 GCF_001908205.1 Bradyrhizobium sp. NAS80.1 | reverse complement strand
CATCCCAATGCGGATAATCTGGCTCACGGACGGCTCCTGTGAATGAGTTTCTGACAACCTCATTCTGGCACATTGATGCCGTAGGGGGCCGTCCACCCCATCAACCACAGGGTGAAGTTGTCTCGTTGAGCTGCAAACTCCGAGTCCTCGTAACCACTACCGCCTGTGGCTATGGGTCCCGGGTTCATCGCTTCGCGATGCCCCGGGACGACAGCGGTGTATACGTCTACTCCGCCGCCTGTTGCTGCACCGTCGGTTCCGTCCCGGCAACTGTCGCACGGCGCATGTCGCGAGGCTGGGACTGGTCGTAGCGACGGACGCGGTGCATTGTCTGGCGGTTGTCCCACATCACGAGATCATGCAGCTTCCATTTGTGGACGTAGACGAACCCAGGTTGCGTCGCGTGCTCGTTCAGGTCGCGCAGCAGCAGCCGTCCCTCGGGCACGCTCATGCTCACGACCTTGCCGGCATGCGATGAGAGATAGAGTGACTTGCGGCGATGGACGGGATGCGTGCGCACCAGTCGCTGCAGCACCGGCTTGAACATCTGCTTCTCTTCATCGGAGTACTCGGTGAAGCCGAGCGATCCCCGCGAATACATCAGCGAGTGCTCGCAGACGAGGTCATCGATCTCCGACTTGGTCTCGGCGTCGAGCGCGTCATAGGCCGCGCGCATGTCGGCGAACTCGGTGTTGCCGCCCTTGGGGTTGACCACGCGCGCCGACAGCAGCGAGAATTTTGCGGGGATGGGGCGGAACGAGCTGTCGGAATGCCACAGGCAATTGCCGAGGTTGAACAGATGAGTGCGGCTGTCCTTGGCGAGTGGCTTGCCGTCCTTGCCGAGGTTGGAGACGTCGTTGAGGCCTGACTGGAGCCGGTAATCCTTCTCCTTGGTCACGGTGCCGCCGCGTGCATCCTCGCGCTGGCCGAAATTCAGCGCGAAGGCCATCTGCTGTTCGTCGGTGATGTCCTGGTCGTGGAAGACAAGCACCGCATATTTGTCCATGGCGGCCTCGATCTCGCGTGCCTCATCCGGAGTGAGAGGCTTTCGCAGGTCGAGGCCCGAAACCTCGCCGACAAAGTGCTTCTGAAGCTGCCGTATGGCGATCGTCATGGCGCGTCTCCCCGAAAGACGAGCGGTTGCTCCGCCCTGTCGGTGAAAAAGCTACTCTCGCGCCGGATGATGTCAACGCTCGGCGCGCATGGCAGCCCATAGCAGGCACGTAGCCCGGGTGAGCGCAGCGATACCCGGGAACGGTGCAAGCAAAGTCCCGGATGTCGCTTCGCTCATCCGGGCTACGCTCCTGCGCGCATGGCTCTTACGCGTTGCGCGCCATCAGGCCGCCGTCGACCGGAATCACGGCCCCGGTGAGGAAGGAAGCCGCCGGCAGGCACAGGCTCAGCGTCATGTGCGCGACCTCCTCGGGATCGCCGTAGCGGCCGAGTGCAGTGCGGCGCTTGGCATAGATGGTCTTGTGCTCTTCCGAGATCCGATCGGTGATGGCGGTGCGGATCGGCCCCGGACAGATGCAGTTGACGGTGATGCCTTCGCGGCCGAGCTCGACTGCGAGAGAGCGGGTGAGGCTCGCCACGCCACCCTTCGCTGCCGAATAGGGGCTATGCAGTGCGGTGGCGCCGAGCGCCTCGGTCGAGGCGATGTTGACGATGCGCGGGGACTTTGACTTGCGCAGATGCGGCAGCGCGGCGCGGATGATGCGCGGATGCGCTGTAAGCATTACCGCGATGCCCTTGACCCAGGCATCCTCGTAAGTCTCGTCGTCGATCGCGACGCGCACGGAGATACCGGCATTGTTGACGATGATATCGATCCCGCCGAAATGCGTGGCGACGTCGCCAACCACGCGCTTGATCTCGCCGCCGTCAGCGACGTCGAGCTTCCACGCCTTCGCCGAACCGCCGCTCGCCGCGATCTCCTTCGCGACGGCTAGCGCGCCTTGCTCGTCATAATCGGTGACGGCAACGTTCGCGCCTTCCGCTGCAAACACGCGCGCGGTCGCGCGCCCCATGCCGCTCGCCGCGCCGGTGACGAGAACGGTCAGGCCCTTCACGGACCGGCTGAGCTGCTTGAATTCGGACATGCTGTTTCCTCGCGGCGTCTTGTTTGTTGTTATGAGATTGACAAGGCTGGCATCGATCCGCAGACAGGTCAAACAAGCAAAACAAAGGGGAGGCCGCGATGGCGAACGAGCTCGATTTTTCAGGCAAGCAGGTGCTGGTCGTCGGCGGTTCCAGCGGTATCGGCAACGGCATCGCGCAGGCCTTTCGCGCAAGGGGCGCGCAAGTTGCGGTTTGCGGCACGCGTGCCCAGCCTACGGAATATTCGCCTGAGGAAGGCTCCGATCTCACGGGTCTTTCCTATGCGCAGCTCGATGTCAGCAATGCCGGCGCGATCGAAGCGTTCACGCCGACCTTCGACCGGCTCGATATCCTGGTGCTCGCGCAAGGCGCGGTGATCTATCGCCGCGGTGAATTCGAGATGAGCGGCTTCCGCAAGGTCGTCGAGGTCAACCTGATGAGCCTGATGGCGTGCGCGACACGGTTTCATTCCATGTTGCGGGATTCCAAGGGCGCGCTGATCATGGTGTCCTCGACCGCGGCGTATCACTCGACCATGGGCAATCCCGCGTACAACGCCTCGAAGACTGGCGCGGTCGGATTGACGCGCACGCTGGGCGAGGCCTGGGCCGAAGACGGCATCCGCGTCAACGGCATCGCGCCCGGTCTCGTCGATACCAAGATGACGAAGGTGACGACCGACAATCCCAAGCGGCTCGAAGGCGCGCTGGCGCGCATTCCGCTGCGGCGATTGGGCACGCCGGCCGACATGGCGGGCGCGGCCCTGTTCCTGGCTTCGCCGCTGTCGTCCTACATCATCGGCCAGACCCTCGTCGTCGATGGTGGTCTCATTCTTTGAGATCAACATCCAAGGCCAAAGGGAACCGCGCCGCGCCTGATCGGTTACTTGATCGGTTACTTGATCGGTTACTTGGGCTGACCCCCGAGGAGGATCATCATGGACACGGATCGGATTGCCGGATCGGCCAAGGAGTATGCCGGACGCGCGGAAGGCGCGATCGGAGACATGGCTGGCGATGCGAAGACACAGGCGTCGGGCAAGGCGCGGGAAGCCGCAGGCGCGGTGCAGAATCTCTACGGCCAGGCCAAGGATGCCGTGCGTGACGCCACTGACACCGCCACGAGCTACGCCAAGGATGTCTACGAGAACAGCGGCGACACCTTCCGCGACGGCTCGCAGGCGTTGTCCAAGAAAGTGCGGGACAATCCGCTCGGCGCTCTTTTGGTCGCCGGCGGTATCGGCTTCGCGCTCGCGCTTTTGATGTCGCGGCCCGCACGCCGCCCGCCGCCGCGTTGGCGCTATTGGGGCTGAGCTCAAGCTCTCGTGCCCCGGACGCAATGCGGCCCAGGCGATGCGTAGTATCGTCCGGAAACGCCGCGTTGCCGAGCCGGGGCCTATTCTTTGTGGATGTCGCGAGAGCTGGGTCCCGGCTCTGCGCAGCAGCGTTGCACGCTGCTGCGCGTCCGGGACACGAGATCAATTACCGGAACACTTCCGCCGATCGTCCGACATAGCCTGGCGGCCGCGGAATCGCGGGGTTTGGATTCGGGTTGCGCGGCCCTGGCCCCGGCCCCAATTGACGCGGCGGTGGCGACGGAGAGCCGAAGCCGAAGCCGAAGAAATTACGGAATGACGGCGTTGCCTGCGCGGGCTGCTGCGGCTGCAGCTGTACCGGCGGCTTCTTCGGCGCGGGCTTGGGCGGCGCAATCGCCGCGGCCGCGCTCGGAACGCTCGATGGATTGGGATGGGCGCCGCCGTCCGGTGTCGTCGCAGCCATCGGCGTATCGCCCTTCGCCTGCTCGCGGCCGACTTCGCGGCGCGGCCAGGCATAATCGTCGGCACGGCCTGCCGGGGCCGTCAGCGGCTCACCTTTCACCATCGTCTTCGCTGCGAGCGCATCGACGGCCGCCGGACGCGAACCCGGGCCGCCCAGCAATTGATCGGTCGCAATCGAAGCTGCAACCAGCGGCACGATCGGTCCTGCCAGCGGCCGCGGCGCGGGCTTGCCGGGCTCCGTACTGGTGTCGGGGGTTGCCGGTTCGCTCGGCAGCGCGATCGGGCCGGAGCGTCCGGCGAGCAGGCGCGTGATCTCGCGCTCGACATAGTGCGCGAGTTTGCGCGCGCCGGGCTTGGTGAAATAGACGCCGTCAGCGCTGCGGAGCTGACGGATCTGGCCTTCGAAGTCCGGGCCCTTCTGGAGGAAGCGGCCGGCTTCGTCGACAAAGCCGTCCCAGACATCGACATAGGTGATGCCGGCCTTGCCTGCGCCTTCGCGATAGAGCGAATCCAGGAACAGCATGTCCGCCGTGCCCTTCGGTCCGCGGATCGCGGGCAGGCCGACCCAGAGCACCGGCACGCCCTTGGCCTTGAGGACGGTGGTCAGTTCCTCGATCTTCTTGCTGTAGAGCTCGACCCAGTGGTCCTCGCGGAATTCGTAGACGCCGTTCGGGTTGCGCGCGCTCTTCTCGGGCGCTGTCGCCGGCGGCGTATCGGCATTGTCGGCGTCGTCCTGCGGCAGGTCTGTATCCGCAGCCGGCTTGTCCTCGGGCTTGGCTGCGGAATCGTGCTTCGCATCGGTTTTGGCGTCGCCGGGCTTGGCTTGCGGCTTGGCGCGCGCGCCCTTGTCGTTCTTCTTGTCCTTGTCCGAGGCCTTGTCTGACTTGTCGGGCGCAGCCTCGCGGATCGCGACGCGATCGTTGAGGCCGAGCATGACGACGATCACGTCAGGCTTTTCGGTTTCGAGGATGCCCTTCGCCGCCGACGCCCAGTCCGAGGGCTCGCCGCGCGGCTGGTACTTGATCAGGCCCGACGTCGTCTTGTGCTTGCGGATCACGCCCATGTCGGGCTGCTCGGTGTAGGCATCTTCGAGGCCGTAGGCGAGCCAGTCGGCCATGGCGTCGCCGATCACCAGCACGTTCTTCTCAGCAGTGGTCTCGCGCTTGGCCGGCGCCGGGGCGCGCGAAAAGTCCTGACGCGGCGCCTGCTGTTGTTGCTGCTGTTGCTGCTGCTGGAACGGTGCAAAGAAATCACCGCCGAACCAACCGCCGCCACGGTGTGGCTGCGGCGCCGCGCGCTGCGGCGGGCCGCCGCCGAAGCCGCCGAAGCCGGGGAAGTTGAAGAACTGCGCCGAGGCGGGTCCCGCGATCGAGACCAGGATCACAAGCGCCGTCGCCAGCGCGATCAGCGGGCCGGTCTCGGTCAGCGCCTTGAAGAATGATTTCGGCTTCGACATGCGATCTCGGGCGCGCGCAACGGGTCTTGGAATAGGCTCGATATAATAACGGAATCGGGCCGCAAACGGGCAGATTCTCTTTGCAGATTCCCGGTTCATACACCGGGGATCGGCCGCCCCCGTCAAGGCTATCAGGCAAAATCCCCGTTCAGGGTTACTTTCGGGGCGATTTTACCGCCCGCGCAGCCGATCCAGCACGTCGGAGGAGGCAAATCCGTCCGCGGGCACCCCGATCGAAGCCTGGAAGTTGCGTAAGGCCTCCCGGGTCTGGCCGCCGAATTGGCCGTCGGGGGGTGCCCTTGTAGAAGCCGCGCTGGGCCAGGAGCTGCTGGAGTTCCAGCCGCTCGGTGCGCGACAGTTCCCGCTCCTGGCGTGGCCAGGGCTGCACGAAGGGCTGGCCGCCGCGCAGGCGGTCGGCGAAATGGCCGATCGCCATCGCATAGGCTTCGGCCGGGTTGTACTTCATGATGACGCGAAAATTCTGCAGCATCAGGAAGCCGGGTCCCTGCGCACCGGCCGGCGCGAGCAAATAGGCTTTCTCAGCCGGGTGCGGGAAGGGCTGGTTGGTCGGGCGCTTGAGCCCGAGCTTCTCCCATTGCGCGATCGTCATCGTCTTGGCGCGATCGGCCAGCATGTAGTTGAAGCCCTGGGGCACCACCACCTCGTAGCCCCAGGTCTGGCCGCTCTGCCAGCCGTCCTTCTTCAGATTGTTGGCGGTGGAGGCGATCAGGTCGGTCGGATTGTCGACGACGTCGCGCCGTCCGTCGCCATCACCGTCCACGGCAAAGCGCTTGAAGGCGGTCGGCATGAACTGCGTCGGGCCGAAGGCGCCGGCCCAGGAGCCGCGCATCTGCTCAGGGCGCAGATCGCCGCGGTTGAGGATCTCCAGCGCCGAGAGGAATTCGTCCTTGAAATAGGCCTGGCGGCGGCCGACGCAGGCGAGCGTCGCGGTTGATTGCAGCACGCTGCGGTCGCCCATCTGCGTCGAGTAATTGGACTCGATGCCCCAGATCGCGGCGATGATGTAACGGTCGACGCCATAGGCGTTTTCGGTGGCGTCGAACTGCGCCTTGTATCTGGCGAGGACTTCCTTGCCCTTGGCGAGGCGGTTGTCGTTCACGAGGATGTCGAGATAGTCCCAGATCGACTTGGAGAATTCCGGCTGCGAATCCATCAGGTCCATGATGCGCAGGTCGGGCGCAAGCCCAGCGGTGAAGCGCTGAAAGTTGTCCTGCGTGATGTTGCGGCGTGCGGCATCAGGCCACATCCCCGAGACGCAATTGTCGAAATTGCCCGCAGCTTCGCGGATCGCCGCCGCCGTCATCAGCGGATGGCCGGAGGCCCCGTCCTCGCCGCTCCAAGGTTGCGCGCCGTTGGGGCCGGGTGCCGGTTGCGAGGGCGCCGGATTCGGGCCGGAGAAAATACCGCCGAACAGGTTCGACAGGCCGTTCTGCGCCTGGGCGTGCGCGCAAGCCGGCAGCAGCAAGGCGGCTGCAATCATCGTTGCGCTGGCCACGAATCCAGCACGTCTTGCCAGCCCTGCCCCTGATTGCATCGTATCCTACCTGTCCGGCCGAAAATCCGCCTTCAGGAGGCCCGGCTACGGTTGCCTTTAGCTTAACAAACGTGAAATTTTGGTGGCGGCCTTTTTCTTAACTCTGCGCCGGCGAGGCCCCACATCCGCCTTTGTTAGCGGATGCAAACAGGCTAGCAAGATGCCATTGCTCCCTTCACGTGTGTCCTCAGGTATTCGATCAATCACATGAAAATTCGCAAAGCCGTATTCCCCGTCGCCGGCCTCGGCACCCGCGTCCTGCCCGCCACCAAGGCGATGCCGAAGGAAATGCTGACCATCGTCGACAAGCCGCTGATCCAGTACGTCTATGACGAGGCCAGGGAAGCCGGCATCGAGCACTTCATCTTCGTCACCGGCCGCAACAAAAATGTCATCGAAGATCATTTCGACAAGATGTTCGAGCTCGACGCGACGCTCGCTGCGCGCGGCAAGAAGGCCGAGCAGGAGATCCTGGCGCAGAACCAGCCCGAAGCGGGCGCCGTCAGCTTCACCCGTCAGCAGGCACCGCTGGGCCTTGGCCACGCGGTCTGGTGTGCGCGCGACATCGTCGGCAACGAGCCGTTCGCGGTCGTGCTGCCCGACGAGCTCGTGCTCAACACGCCCGGCTGCCTGAAGCAGATGATCGAGATGGCGGCCTCGCTCGGCGAGAAATCCAACCTGATCGCGGTCGAGGCGGTGCCCGACCATTTGACCCATCAATACGGCATCTGCGGCGTCGGCAAGCGCAACGGCAAGATGTTCGAGGTCGACGGCATGGTCGAGAAGCCCGCCAAGGGCACCGCGCCTTCCAACCTTTCCATCACCGGCCGCTACATCCTCCAGCCGGAGATCTTCAAGATCCTGGAGACCCAGGAGCGCGGCGCCGGCGGCGAGATCCAGCTCACCGACGCCATGATCGGCCTCGCCAAGTCGCAGAAATTCTACGGCGTCGAGTTCGAGGGCGAGCGCCACGATTGCGGCTCCAAGCCCGGCTTCCTCCGCGCCAACATCGCCTACGGCCTCAAGCGGCCCGAGCTGCGTGACGGGCTGATCGCGGAGATGAAGAAGTATCTCGGGCAGTAGCCGCCACACCTCCGGTGTCGTCCCGGCCTATTGCGCACTTGGCGCCGGGACCCATACCGCGTGATCTATCGATGATTGACGGTAGCGGTACCGAACGACGAGTCTTCGCCAAACCACTCCCGGTGGTTATGGGTCCCGGATCGGCGCTCCGCCCTGGACAACGCTACGCGTTGCCAAGGCTGCGCTTGTCCGGGACGACACCTGTGGTGTAGCGCGCGTCACGCTGCTAGTGACGAGCAGCAGCCTCACGCCACCAGTGACAGCTTCGGAAGGCTTGCGACCACGGACTGGTTACGCCCGCCGGCTTTCGCCGCATAGAGCGCCTTGTCGGCGGCGGCGACCAGGATCGACCAATCCATGCCGGCGGTGGGAACGAGGCTGGCGATGCCGCAGGAGACGGTTGACGTCGCCTGCTCGTCGGACCAGCCCTGCACCTTGCCGCGGATCGTCTCCGCGATCTTGAAAGCGTCGGTGGCCGAAATGTTCGGCAGCAGCACCGCGAATTCCTCGCCGCCATAGCGCGCTGCGCAGTCGCCGGACCGCCGCACCGAGTCGGAAATGCAGATGGCGATGCCGACCAGCACCTGGTCGCCCGCCTGGTGGCCGAACGTGTCGTTGTAGGCCTTGAAGTGATCGGCATCGATCATCAGCAGCGCGACCGGCGCTTTCTGGCGCATCGCGCGCCGCCATTCACTGTCGATGACCTGATCGAACTTGCGGCGGTTCTTCAGGCCGGTGAGCGCATCCGTCGTCGCCATCTCCTCGAGCTTGTTTTCGGCCTCGGCGCGCCGGGTGATCTCGCGGGCGAGCAGGACGGCCGAGCCCAACACGAACAGCGCGAGCACCAGCACCACGGCGCCGATGCGAATCGCCTCCCTCTGCCAGAGCGCGAACACGGCGGTCAGGGGCTTGCCCGCCACCACGAACATCCGCCCGCTATCGCCACTGCGCGCATAGAGCCGCGGCGTCGAATCGACCGGGCCCTCGCCTGAATAGGATGCGCCGACCAGGAGATTGTCGGCCTTCCAGGCCCGGCGGTCATTCAGGTTCGTGCCGATGATGTCGAGATCGAACGGCCGCCGCATCATGATGGTGCGGTCGCTCCTAAGCACGGTGATGGTGTCCTCGGGATCGAGGCTCAGCCGCTCGAACAATTCGTGGAAATAGCTGAAGCGGATCGAGCCGGCGACGACCCCCATGAAGCCGCCGTCGGTATCGTTGATGCGCCGACTCAACACGATGGAATAGGCGCCGCGGAACAGCATGGGACGGCTGATGAAGAGCCCGGCGGCGCCGGGATTGTCGCGATGAACCGTGAAGTAGTCCTCGCTGCCGCGATTTTGAGGAACCGGGTCGAGCGTGGAGGCATCGATCGTCAGATTGCCGTCGGCGTCGAACACCTGGATGGCGCCGAAATGTTTTGCGGTCGTGGCGTGATCGAACAGGATGAGCTGGCGGATCGTTTTGGAGACCGTATTGATCTCGGGCAGCAGCATGTTGCTGGCGACGGCCTTCAGCGACAGATCGTAGATATCGATGTTGCGGCTGATGTCGGCGTCGATGGAGGTGGCGAGGTTTTCCAGCGTCTGGCGGGCAAGGGCCTTCTCGCCGCGGCGCATGTCGAGCATGACGTTGACGCAAATGGCGGAAAAGCCGATCACCGTCACGACGGACGAGACGATCAGCAGCTTCGCCGAAATGCGCCACGGCCTGCCGGCCGTGACTTCGCGCCATCCAGACAGCATCGGTTACCCCCGATCCTAGTGGATGCGCCCGAAATCTTGCGTAGTGTTTAAGCCGGGACGGCGCCGCCGCAATGAGTTAAGAGATGGTTTATAAGGCTCACGGTTTTGAGCAGACCTGATTTGCGCAGATTTGGGTTTCGAACGAGAGGACGCCGGTGAACGACTACGACGCGTTGCGCGACTATCTGATGCGGCAGAAGCAGGCGGAATTCGTGCTGAGCTTTGAGCAGATCGAGGAGATCATCGGCGCGGCGCTGCCGCGTGCGGCGAATCGTGCCTCGTGGTGGGACAGCCTGCGCAGCCCGGACATCCAGATGCCGCAGCGTGAAGCCTGCCTCGCCGCGGGCTTTGTCGCAACGCGGATGCCGGACGGCCAGAGCGTGCGGTTTAGAAAGCAGAAGTCTCAGAAGAGGTGAGATCGCGCCGCATGATCCTGCGCTGGCTGAGAGGGATCTTTGGCGCGGCCCTGATTGTATCAGGCGTGCTGTTCGCGCTGGCTTTTGAAGCCCGCTACTGGCGCTGGCGCGACTGCTTCAACGAGCTCGGCCGCTGCTACGATCCGGTCTCGCAGGACGTCTATCTCGAGCAGGCCGGATTGGTCTGGGGAAGCCTCGCGGCGTTGTCGCTGCTGGCAGGGCTTGGCCTCGTCGCCGGGCTCCGCCGCAAGCCAAACTAGCTCGCCGATCTGATCTTCCTTCTCCACTTGCTTTGTTGGAGAGGGGAAGAAGGATCAGCTCGCCGCCTCCAGGCGCACTTCGGTGAGCAGCCGCATGGCCGCATCCGCGTCCATTGGCTCGCCGAAGGCAAAGCCCTGCGCGTATTCGCAGCCCATCTGGTAGAGCTCGACCGCGTCGGAATCGGTTTCGGCGCCTTCGGCCACCACGTCCATGCCGAGATCGTGCGCGAGCGCGATGATCGACTTCAGGATCACCGGGCGCGTGCCGCGATTGGTGGTGCGCACGAACGACTGATCGATCTTGATGGTGTCGAACGGGAAGCGCTGGAGGTAGGCGAGCGAGGAATGGCCGGTGCCGAAATCGTCGAGCGAGAGGCCGGTGCCGAGCTCGCGGATCCGCGTCAGCATCTGCGCTGCGTGCTCCGGATTCTCCATCACCAGCGATTCCGTCAGTTCCAGCTTCAGCGTGCCGCGCGCCACGGACGAGCGGGACAGCACGGTGCGGATGTCGTGGATCAGGTCGTGGCGCAGCAATTGCCGCGAGGAGACGTTGACGGAGGCGAAGATCGGCTCGCGCGAGCGCATCGCGCGCTGCCACACCGAGAGCTGCTTGGCGGTCTGGTCGAGCACGAACATGCCGAGGTCGATGATCAGGCCGGTCTCTTCCGCGATGCTGATGAACTCCGACGGCGCCATGCGGCCGAGCTTCGGGTGATCCCAGCGCGCCAGCGCCTCGAAGCCGGCGATCGAACGATCCTCCAGCCGCACGATCGGCTGGTACAGGATCGTGATCTCCTGCCGCTCGATGGCGCGGCGCAGCTCGCTCTCCAGCGTCAGGCGGTCGGTCTTCCGCGCGCGCATCACCGGCTTGTAGACGTCGATACGGTCGCCGCCGATGCGCTTGGAGTGATACATCGCGAGCTCGGCGTCCTTGATGATCTCGTCCGTGAGCTGGGTTTGCGGATCGGAGAGCGCGAGGCCGATCGAGGCGGTCAGGAAGATCTCGCGGTCGTTGAAGGCGATCGGCGCGCGGATGGTCTTGCGGATGGTCTCGGCAA
This sequence comes from Bradyrhizobium sp. NAS80.1, assembly GCF_001908205.1. Lineage (GTDB taxonomy): Bacteria > Pseudomonadota > Alphaproteobacteria > Rhizobiales > Xanthobacteraceae > Bradyrhizobium. The sequence goes on along the minus strand of NZ_LGHL01000158.1, from coordinate 37,634 downwards.
AGGCGGTGATGCGGGCCGGGTCCTGCTCGGAGAGCAGGATCAGGCCGAACTGGTCGCCGGCGAGCCGCGCCAGCGTATCCTGCGGTTTCAGGATGCGGGTGAGGCGGCGGGCGAGCGTCAGCAGGATGGAATCGCCGACGGCGATGCCGACGGAATCATTGACCTGCTTGAAGCGGTCGAGGTCGATCACCATCAGCGTCGGCCGCAGCGTCGGCATGCTCTTGGCAAAATTCGCGACCGCGCCGAGCCGGTCCATGAACAATTTGCGGTTGGGCAGGCCGGTGAGATTGTCATGCACGGAATCGTGCAGCAGGCGTTCTTCGGCGTTGCGCAGCTCGGTGACGTCGGTGAGCGTGCCGACGACGCGCGAGACCTCGCCGTCCGAGCCCACCACCGGGCGCGCCTTGAGTGCGAACCACATGAAATGGCCGTCCGGCGTGCGCAGGCGGAAGTCCTGCACCAGGCGGCCGCGGCGCTGGTCGAGCACGCTGTCGAGCGCGGCGCGGAAACGGTCCTGGTCGAGCGGATGCAGCACTTCGAGCCAGGAGGCGGCCGGGCCTTCCAGCGTGCCACGCTTGAGGCCGAGCAGGGCTTCGGTCTCGGGGCTGGTGAAAACCTTGTCGGCGGAAACGTCCCAGTCCCAGATCAGGTCGCCGGAGCCGGCGAGCGCCAGCGCCCGCCGCTCGATGTCGGAGACGACGCCGGTGGTGGCGCCGCCGCCGGCAAAGGCGTGCTGCATCACCGTGAAGCCGATCAGCATCACGATCAGCACCAGACCGCCGAGCAGGGCAGGGCCGACGATGTCGTTGGTGACGGAACCCGCCACCGTCATGCCGGCCGCGACCACCCAGACCACCAGCAGGAACCAGGTCGGGATCAGCAGCACCGCGCGGTCGAAGCCGTGGGTGGAGAGATAAACGATTAGCGCGAAGCCGGCGAAGGCGATCAGCACCAGCGACATGCGCGCGATGCCGGAGGCGACGGCCGGATCGAACAGAGCGAGCGCGACGAGGGACCCCAGGAAGGCGAGCCAGCCCACCGTGATGTGCGAATAGCGCACGTGCCATCGGCTCAAATTCAAATAGGCGAACAGGAAAACCAGCAGCGTCGCCGCCAGGATCGCCTCACCCGCCGCGCGCCAGATGCGCTCGGCGTTGTTCGACATGTCGAGCACCTTGCCCCAGAAGCCGAAGTCCACGCCGATATAGACCAGCACCGCCCAGGCCAGCGCCGCGGCGGCCGGGAACATGATGCTGCCCTTCACGACGAACAGGATGGTCAGCACCAGCGCCAGCAGGCCCGAGATGCCGATCACGATGCCTTGGTAGAGCGTGAAGGAGTTGACCTTGTCCTTGTAGGCTTCCGGCTCCCACAGATAGAGCTGCGGCAGCTTGTCGGTGCGCAGCTCCGCGACGAAGGTGACGACGGCGCCGGGGTCGAGCGTGATGCGGAACACGTCTGCTGTCGCGCTCTCCTGGCGTTCCGGCCGGTCGCCGATGGACGGCGTGATGGTGGCGATGCGCGAGAGCCCGAGGTCGGGCCACAGCAGACCCGATGAGACGATGCGATAGTGCGGGGCGACGATCAGGCGGTCGAGCTGGTCGTCGGTGTTGTTGGCGAGCGCGAACACTACCCAGTTCTGGCCGCCTTCGCGGGCGCGCACCTCGATGCGGCGGACGATGCCGTCGGTTCCGGGCGCGGTGGAGACCTGGATGCGGTCGGCGTCGCTGCGCTGATGCTCGAGCACACCTGTGAGGTCGATCGCAGGCGCGTCGCTGCGGACGCTGACGCCATCGAGCGCGCGTGCTGGGGACGCGGCAATGAGAATCATGAGGCCCAGCGCGATGGGCGCGAGGCACCTGATCAGACGCAAGGTCAGCTCTCCGCGTTCGACGCAAATTTCGTGTGCAAGACGATTCTAAAAGGCGATTTCAGACCGAACAGAAGCAGTTCGGCACGTCGCGATAGATGCCACGAAAGCGAGGAAAATCAAAGGGTTTCCGCCTTGCTCCGGTGGGCCAGAGACCTAGGCCTCCAACACAATTTTGCCAATATGTGCGGAGGTCTCCATGCGCCGGTGCGCGTCGGCGGCCTTTTCCAGCGGGAAAGTGCTGTCCATCACCGGTTTGATGCGGCCTTCGCGCAGCAGCGGCATCACTTTCGCCTCGATCGCGGCCACCATTGCCGCCTTGTCAGCATTACTACGGGGGCGCAGCGTCGAGCCGGTATGCGTCAGGCGCTTGACCATCACCTTGGCGATGTTGACGCTCACCTTGGGCCCGTTGAGGGTCGCGATCTGCACGATGCGGCCGTCGACCGCGGCGGCGTCATAGTTGCGGTCGACATAGTCGCCGGCGACCATGTCGAGGATCAGATTGACGCCGGCATTGTTGGTCTCCGCCTTGACCACGGCGACGAAGTCTTCGGTCTTGTAATTGATGGCGCGGTCGGCGCCCAACTTGAGGCAGGCATCGATCTTGTCCTGCGAGCCGACGGTGACGATCACCTTCGCGCCGAATGCCTTCGCAAGCTGGATCGCCATCGTGCCGATGCCGGAGGAGCCGCCATGGATCAGCAGCGTCTCGCCGGCCTTCAGGCCGCCGCGCTCGAACACGTTGTGCCAGACGGTCATCAGTGTTTCCGGCAGCGCACCGGCTTCCTTGATCGACAGCGCCGGCGGCACGCTCATCGCCTGGGCGTCCTGGGCGATGCAGTACTGCGCATAACCGCCGCCGGCGACGAGCGACATCACCTTGTCGCCGATCTTGTGCCGCTTGGCATTGCTGCCGACTGCCACCACTTCGCCCGCGATCTCGAGGCCGGGCAAGTCGCTGGCGCCGGGCGGCGGCGGATAGGCGCCGGAACGCTGCGCCACGTCGGGCCGGTTCACGCCCGCGGCCTGCACCTTGACCAGGATCTCGTCGGGCCCGGGCTGCGGCAGCGCCCGCTGTTCCGGTACCAGCACCTCTGGTCCGCCGGGCTTGGAGATGGCGACCACGGTCATTTGCGCGGGCAGCTTGTCCATGATGTGTCCTTGAGCAAAGGTGCGGGTTGAAACGAGGCCATTGCTTAGCCAGCGCGGTCCAAGCTGGCAACCGCTTCAGCGGTGTGCCCGCGCGAACGCAGGAGGAACGACGATGCCGATAGAAGACGACGACCGCCCGCGCAAGAAGATCGCGCATGAAATCGGACAGGATCTCTCACTCTTGTCTGTCGAGGAACTGACCGAGCGCGTCGCTCTACTCAAGACCGAGATCGCGAGATTGGAGGAAGCCGCCACAAAGAAGCGCGCCTCGCGCGATGCGGCGAATAGTTTTTTCAAGTCGTAGAGTTGAAGTCGCAGAGATCTCGTGTCTCGGACGGCGGCTCCGAATTCGCCCGCCGTCATTCCGGCGCGGCGCGTTAGCGCCGAGCCGGAATCCATAACCCCAGGCCATTGAAAGGGGCAGGTCGGTAGAGCCGGGCCGTTCCTTCCGCTCGTGGTTATGGATTCCGGGCTCGCGACTTCGTCGCGCCCCGGAATGACAGTGGATGGAAAACGCAGCGCGAGACCTCTCTCGGCCACTGACCGACATGGCTAACGAACCTTCAAAAAATTCGTTCATTTACGGTCGATTAAGCTTTCGCGTTTATGACTGGAACTGTCCTCTTTTGGACACCGAGTGGCTCCTGTCCACTCTGTTTGACGCCTCCCTGTTATCAACTTTCAAAGCCGCCGGTCTCCGGCGGCTCTTTTTTGCTTTGCGTCTCATTCCGGTTGAATTCCGAGGAAAGACGCGCGGAAACCATATCCGTGCTTGCCGCTGGACTCCGCGTCCCGCCCGCGCAATGATTTGTTCATCATAAGCCGGCGCCAAAGCCGGACAGGTAAACAGTTGCGTAAGGGGCGTTAACCATGGAACGTTTGCAGGCCGACGGGGCTCTCGTTCAACTCAGCGAGCGGTTCACCAATTCTGCGGCGTTCGGCGCCCTGTTCCGCGAGGGCATGGATCTCGTCGAAGAAACCGCCGCCTATCTCGACGGTGCCGGCCGCACCGAGGCCAAGGCGCTCGATCGTGCCGTCAGTCTCACTTATGCAACCGAGAGCATGCGTCTCACCACCCGCCTGATGCAGCTCGCTTCGTGGCTCCTGCTGCACCGCGCGGTGAAGGAAGGCGAGATGACGCTGAGCCAGGCCAACCGCGAGAAGACCAAGGTCAAGCTCTCGGCCGCGGATCCCGGTCCTTCCGATACCATCGAGAAGCTGCCCGCGCAGTTGCAGGACCTGATTCATCGCTCGATGAACCTGCAGATCCGCGTGCGCCGTCTCGACACCTCCATCCACACTCCGCCCGCCGACGTCTCGGCGATCGGCAATCCGCTGGTGCCGCAACTCAACGCGCTGAAGGCTGCGTTCGAGCGGTAAGGTTCAATCGACAATCACGGCCGTCATTCCGGGACGCGCCTCTTGGCGCGGGCCCGGAATCCATACTCCCGATCGTGGTTATGGATTCTCAGATGCGCAATTGCGCATCGTAGTTCGCGACTTTGTCGCGCCCCGGAATGACGGCAAAAACAAAGACGCCCCTGGTCTCCCAGGGGCGTTTTTTCGTTCCGAGCCTTGCGGCCGGATCAATCCTTCTTGAGGAAGCCCGAGAACTTCTTCTGGAAGCGCGAGACGCGGCCGCCGCGATCCATCAGCTGCTGGGAACCGCCGGTCCAGGCCGGGTGCGACTTCGGGTCGATGTCGAGGTGCAGCTTGTCGCCTTCCTTGCCCCAGGTCGAGCGGGTCAGGTACTCGGTTCCGTCGGTCATCACGACCGTAATGGTATGATAATTCGGATGAATTTCGGCTTTCATGGCAATTCGCCGGCGCCCGGCGCCTCTCGCTTGAGTGACTATCGATGACGGATTTGGGCGGCTCTATACCCCACGGGGGGGCCTAAAACAAGTCATTGTGGGAACAGGAGAACCGGGCGGCCACTTAAGGGACATCCCGGATTTGCCACCCCTCCTGCACCGGCCTATGTGGAGCTAACTTGTCTCTTTGGGTCCGATCTTATGAGCGCAGTGGAACGGCTTGACGACCAGTACCGCGGTGAGCGCGACACCGCGCCAGCCGAAGCCCCTTCAGTCGAAGCCGAGCTGATCGAGCAGCCCACAAAGGGCCGTGCCAAGCTCCGACCTTTGCTCGCGCTCGCGCCCTATGTGAACCGCTATCGTGGCCGTGCGGCGCTTGCCTTCGTCGCGCTGACGATTGCGGCGCTGACCACGCTGCTGGTGCCGGTCGCGGTGCGCAGGATGATCGATTTCGGCCTGACGCCGGAAGGCATCGCGCTGATCAACAATTATTTTGCGGTGATGATCGCGGTTGTCGCCGTGCTCGCCCTCGCAAGTGCCGCGCGCTACTACCTCGTGATGACGATCGGCGAGCGCATCGTTGCCGATTTGCGGCGCGACGTCTTCGCGCATCTGCTGTCGCTCTCGCCGGCCTTTTTCGATTCCGCGCGCAGCGGCGAGCTCGTATCGCGTCTCACCGCCGACACCACCCAGATCAAATCCGCCGTCGGCGCGTCCGTATCGATCGCGCTGCGCAATCTGATGATGTTCTTCGGCGCCGCGGCCATGATGGTGATCACGAGCCCGCGCCTCTCCGGTTTCGTACTGCTCGCCATTCCCCTGATCGTGCTGCCGCTGGTCGCATTCGGGCGCTGGGTGCGCCGGCTGTCACGCAACGCGCAGGACACGCTGGCCGATGCTTCGGCTTACGCGGGCGAACTCGTTGGCGCGATCCGCACCGTGCAGGCCTATACCAGCGAAGGGCTCGCCGAGAAGCGCTTCGGTGGCGAGGTCGAGCAGGCTTACGAGGCCGCGCGCACCTCGACCCGGGCACGTGCGGTGCTCACCGCCATCATCATTTTCATCGTGTTCGCAAGCGTGGTCGCGATCCTCTGGATCGGCTCGCATGACGTGCTGACCGGTGCGATCTCGCCGGGCCGGCTCGGCCAGTTCGTGCTCTATGCTGCGTTCGCCGCCGCGGGCCTTGGCCAGCTCAGCGAGGTCTGGGGCGAGGTCTCGGCTGCCTCCGGCGCCGCCGAGCGCCTGTTCGAGATTTTGCACGTGAAGCCTGACATCACCGCGCCTGCGTCTCCGCGCGCGCTGCCGGTGCCGGCGCGCGGCGAGGTCGGCTTCGACCGCGTCAGCTTCGCTTATCCCGCGCGGCCCGATGTCAATGTACTCGATGCCGTGTCGTTCACCGTGCGCCCCGGCGAGAAAGTCGCGATCGTTGGTCCGTCCGGTGCCGGCAAGAGCACGATCTTTCATCTCCTGCTGCGCTTCTACGATCCTCGGGGCGGCGCGATCTCGCTCGACGGCGTGCCGGTCAGGTCCGCCGACCCCCGCGATTTCCGTTCCCGCATCGCTTTGGTGCCGCAGGAGTCGAACGTGTTCGCCGCGAGCGCCCGCGAGAACATCCGCTTCGGCCGGCCGGATGCGACCGACGCCGAAGTCGAGCGGGCCGCCGAGCTGGCACATGCCGCCGAATTCATCCGCCGCCTGCCCGAGGGTTTCGAGACCCCGCTCGGCGAGCGCGGCGTGACGCTCTCCGGCGGCCAGCGCCAGCGCATCGCCATCGCGCGTGCGATCCTGCGCGATGCGCCGCTGTTGCTGCTCGATGAAGCCACCTCCGCGCTCGACGCCGAAAGCGAGACACTGGTGCAGACCGCGCTCGAGGAGCTGATGAGCCATCGCACCACGCTCGTGATCGCGCATCGCCTGGCGACCGTGCTCTCCTGCGACCGCATCCTCGTGATGGATCAGGGCAAGATCGTTGAGCAGGGCACGCATGCCGAGCTCGTCGCCGCGAACGGGCTCTATGCCAGGCTGGCGAGGCTGCAGTTCGAGGGGGCGTGAGGGGTTCACAGCGCAGCCCACCCACTCACGGTGTCATCGCCCGCGAAGGCGGGCGATCCAGTATTCCAGAGACCGTTGTGATTGAGTGTCGAGGGGCTGCGGCGTACTGGATGCCCCGCCGGAGCCTGTCATCGGTCTCGCCGAAGGCGAGACCCGGTGGCGGGGCATGACTGCGGAGAGGGCTGGATTGCTCCGTTACGCTTGCAAATGATGTTGCTTGAGGTGCTTACAACCTGCCGCCGCCGAATGCGGTCTTACTTTGCATGGGGTTGTTTTCGACATTTTAGTTGGAAGGGGTGCAGGATCTCGACATGACAGACGTCACGCCCGCCACACCATCTTCAGCACCGGCCGGCCCGAGGTCGGGTTCACGTCATCGCCGGCATGCGCAAAGCCGTTGCGCTCGTAGAAGCGGATGGCGCGGGCATTGTCCTTGTTGACGAGCAGCGTGACGCCGGTGGGTGAGAGGCGCTTGGCCTCATCGACCAGCAGCCGTGCGGCGTCCGAGCCCCAGTGATCCGGATCGACCACGAGCTGGTCGAGATAGCCTTCGCCGTCGATCGTGACGAAGCCGATCAGTGCGCCGTCCTGCTCGGCAACGACGATCGAGGCCTTCGGTACCAGATCATTGCGCCAGCGCTCGCGCCACCATTCCAGGCGCGCGGCGAAGTCGATCTGCGGATAGGCCTGCTGCCAGGTGCGATGCCAGAGGTCGATCGCGGCCGCTTCGTCCTCAGGTCGGTAGGGGCGGAGGTGAATCATCGGGATACATTCGTCATGGCCGGGCTCGATGTTTAGCCCGAACAGATCACTCGACCCGGCCATCCATCCACTTCGAAAGAATCTTCCTTGATGGATTGCCGGGTCAAGCCCGGCAATGATAGGCTGAGGTGTGTCAGACACCACTACCGCTCCGTCAGCTTCAGCTCGATGCGGCGGTTGCGCTTGTAGGCGTCCTCGGTGCTGGCGGTGTCGAGCGGCTGGAATTCGCCGAAGCCGGCGGCGACGAGGCGCTGGGCGGGTACGCCGAGCGAGATCAGGTACTGCACCACCGAGATCGCGCGGGCCGCGGACAGGTCCCAGTTCGACTTGAAGTTCGGACCGGTGACCGGGCGCACGTCGGTATGACCGTCGACGCGCAGCACCCAGGGGATATCGGCGGGGATCTTCTTGTCGAGCTCGATCAGCGCGTTCGCCACGGTGTCGAGCTCGGTGCGGCCCTCCGGCAGCAGGGTCGCCTGGCCGGTGTCGAAGAACACTTCGGACTGGAACACGAAGCGATCGCCGACGACGCGGATGTCGGGGCGGTTGCCGAGGATGGCGCGCAGGCGGCCGAAGAACTCCGAACGGTAGCGCGACAATTCCTGCACGCGCTGCGCCAGTGCCACATTCAGGCGCGCGCCCAGATCGGCGATCCTGTTCTGCGATTCCTTGTCGCGCTTCTCGGAGGCGTCGAGCGCCTCTTCCAGCGCCGCCAATTGCCGCCGCAGCGCGCTGATCTGCTGGTTCAGCACCTCGATCTGGGACAGCGCCCGCGCCGAGACCGCCTTCTCCGAGTCCAGCGCCTTGCTGAGCTCGGTGGTCTTTCCCTGCGCGTCGTTGCCGGCATTGGCGAGGCCCTCATAGAGGCCCCTCATGCGATCGCGCTCGGACTCGGCCGAGGCGAGGCCGGCCTTCAGTTGCGCCATTTGGTCGTCGAGGCTGAGCTTGCCGAGCTTTTCCAGCGACAGCAGCTCGTTGAGCTGGGCGATCTTGGCGTTGAGTTGCTCCAGCGCCTTGTCCTTGCCGGTCACCTCCTGCGACAGGAAGAACTGCACGACCAGGAACACCGACAGCAGGAATACGATCGACAGCACCAGCGTCGACAGCGCGTCGACGAATCCCGGCCAGTAGTTGAAGGCGCCCTCGCTGCGGCGGCCGCGGGCTAGAGCCATGATGTAGGTCTCCACTCTCGTGTCCCGGACGCGGTGCAGCGCCTTGGCGCTGCTCCGCAGAGCCGGGACCCATGTCTTACGCATCAGGTCCTGGGCCCCGGCTCAGCAGCGCACCACTGCGTGCTGCGCTGCGTCCGGGGCACGATAGTTCAGCCTGTCCTCAGCTCTTTTCCGGCTGGCGGGCGATCCGTTCCAGGAGGCGCCGGATCTCGCGGTTCTGTTCGCCCTGGCCGTCGGCCCATTCCCGGATCATTTGCTGCTCGGTGCGCATATGCGAGACCAGCGCCTGGATGGCTTCGGCAAGGCTCGCCATAGCCGCCGTGGTGCCGCGGCTGGCGCCGCCCTCCTCGAGTACGGAGCGCAGACGCTCGACCGCAGCCTGCAGCTCGCCGCTGGCAACGCCGCCGCCGGAGGCGGCAATGGCAACCTCGCCGCGGCCATATTCGCGCACGGTGGTGGCGAGCCAGTCTTCGAGATCCGTGTAGAAACGGTTCTGCGCCTGGCTCGATTGCAGGTCGAGAAAGCCGAGGATCAGCGAGCCGGCGAGGCCGAACAGCGAGCTGGAGAACGAGATGCCCATGCCGCCGAGCGGGGCGGCGAGGCCCTCCTTCAGCGTGTCGAACAGGGCGCCGGCGTCGCCCCCCGACCTTGAGCCCGTCGATCACCTTGCCGACCGAGCCGACCGTCTCGATCAGGCCCCAGAAGGTGCCGAGCAGGCCGAGGAAGACGAGCAGGCCGGTCATGTAGCGCGAGATGTCGCGGGCCTCGTCGAGGCGGGTCGCGATCGAATCAAGCAAGTGCCGCATGGTGGTCTGGGTGATCGTCATCCGCCCGGAGCGCTCGCCGCCGAGGATCGCCGCCATCGGCGCCAGCAGTTTCGGGTGCCGGGACGGGACGAGGCCTGGGTCGGCGATACGGAAATTGTTGACCCAGGAGACCTCGGGATAGAGCCGGATGACCTGGCGAAAGGCCAGCACGATGCCGATGAACAGAACCGCCCCGATCAGGGCATTGAGGCCGGGATTGGCGAAGAAGGCGTTGATGATCTGCTTGTAGAGCACCACGCCCACCAGCGTACACAGCACCAGAAAGACCAGCATCCGCACCAGGAAGACGCTGGGCGAGGACAGTTTGGTATATTCGATGTCCATGGGAGAGCGGGGCGAGGCGCCTGGCAGCATGGGCGGTGTCATCCGTTACGAAAGCTTGCTTGCATCAGCACTATGGCACAGCGCCAGCCCAAAAAAAGCGCCGGATGCGCCGAATCCGTGGAGAGCTGGGGAGGGCCAATTCGACCGCATCGTCTTGGTCGAGATGTTCGAGCCCGATGGAACCGAATGGGGCGTGAGCCAGTACCGAATGAAGACCTCCGAGTGATTGCGATCTTCTGCCGCAGCACGCCGCGATGGAACCCGACTCACAATCCGGTGAATCCCGAAAAGCGTACAGAACACAGAGTGATAGGGCCGTGTGACATTGAGCCGCCCGCGCGATGCGTTGCGTCGCAACAAGTCCATTCTATTTTGAGCCGGTCAGCCGCGCGGAATCGCCCAGAACGGGCCAGCGCGGAAGCGTGATTTCGTTTCAACAACATCGGGGCACCCCAGTTCATGTCAGGACTTCGAGCGCGATCGGCAAGCGTTGCAATGATGCTCGCGGCCTTCGCGCCGCTGCTCGCCGGCTGCGGTGAATCGGGTTCTACCGCCTCTGCCGCCCAGCCCGCCGATCCTGATGTCAGCATTGTCACCGTGAAACCCCAGCCGCGTGCGGTGGTGCGCGAGCTGCCGGGCCGCATCGCGCCGACGCGCGTCTCCGACGTGCGGCCGCGCGTGTCCGGCATCGTGGTCGAACGCCTGTTCCGCCAGGGCAGCGAGGTGAAGGCTGGCGATCCGCTCTACCGCATCGATCCGCGTCCGTTCGAGGTCGAGGTGATGGCCAACGAGGCCGGGCTCGCCAAGGCGGAGGCTGCGCTGATGCAGGCCAAGCAGCAGGCGCACCGCATCGCCACGCTGACCAGTCAGCGCGCCGCGCCCGAGGCCGAGAACGAGAAGGCGGTGGCGGCGGAGCGCCAGGCCCATGCCGAAGTCGAAGGCCGCAAGGCCGAGCTCGCGCGCGCCAAGCTCAATCTCGACTATGCCACCGTGCGCGCGCCGATCGACGGAGTCGTCGGTGCTGCCCTGGTCAGCGAGGGCGCGCTCGCAGTCCAGAACGAGACCAATCTCGCCACCATCCAGCAACTCGATCCGATCTACGCCGACTTCACCCAGTCGGTGACCGAGCTCAACCAGCTTCGTCGCGCCTTCGAGAGCGGCGACCTCGAGCGCATCGCGCCCGACGCCGCCAAGGTGCACCTCGTGCTCGACGACAACACCATCTATTCGCTCGACGGCAAGCTGTTGTTCTCCGACGCCAAGGTCGATGCCCGTACCGGCCAGGTGACGCTGCGCGGCGAGTTCCGCAATCCCAAGCGCGAGCTCCTGCCGGGCATGTATGTCCGCGTTCGCATCGACCAGGGCCTCGACTCCGATGCCATCGCGGTGCCGCAGCAGGCGATCCAGCGCAATGGCGGTGGCGGCAGCGAGGTGTTCGTCGTCAAAGATGACAATCGCATCGCAGTGCAGCCGGTGCGCACCGGTTCGGTGCAGGACGGCGTCTGGTTTATCACCGAAGGCCTCAAGGCCGGCGACAAGGTCGTGGTCGAAGGTTTCCAGAAGTTTGCCGCCGGCGACAAGGTCAAGCCGCAGTCCTGGTCCGAGGCCGAGGCGAGCGCAGACAACCGGCACGCCCAGCAGCTCACGCGGTAACCCCCGCGCGTCGCAAGTGTTTTCCTCATCCTGAGGAGCCCGCTGGAAGCGGGTGTCTCGTAGGATGGCCGCTGGGACAGAGCCGGGCCTTCATGGTTCGAGACGCGCTTCGCGCTCCTCACCATGAGGGGCTAATGAAACAACGAGGGTAAAGCGGCAAATGCCGAGCTTCTTCATCGACAGGCCGATCTTCGCCTGGGTCGTCGCGCTGTTCATCTGCTTGATCGGTGCGATCGCTGTGCCGCTGCTGCCGATCGCGCAATATCCGATCATCGCGCCGCCCTCGATCTCGATCTCGACCAGCTATCCCGGCGCCTCGCCTGAAAACCTCTACAACAGTGTCACGCGCCTGATCGAGGAGGAGCTCAACGGCGCCTCAGGCATTCTTAATTTCGAATCGACCAGCGACTCGCTCGGTCAGGTCGAGATCATCGCCAATTTCGTGCCCGGCACCGATACAAACGCGGCCTCGGTCGAGGTGCAGAACCGCATCAAGCGCGTCGAAGCGCGCCTGCCGCGCGCGGTGATCCAGCAGGGCATTTTGATCGAGGAAGCCTCTAGCGCGGTGCTCCAGATCATCACGCTGAACTCGACCGACGGCAGCCTCGACGAGGTCGGGCTGGGCGACTTCATGATCCGCAACGTGCTCGGCGAGATTCGCCGCATCCCCGGCGTCGGCCGCGCTACGCTCTATTCCACGGAACGCTCGCTGCGCGTCTGGGTCGATCCCGCCAAACTCGTCGGCTATGGGTTGACTGCCGACGACGTCAACAAGGCGATCGCCGCGCAGAACGCGCAGGTGGCTTCTGGCAGCATCGGCGCCGAGCCGTCGACTGCGACCCAGCGCACCTCCGCGCTGGTGCTGGTCAAGGGCCAGCTCTCCTCACCGGATGAATTCGGCGCCATCATCCTGCGCGCCAACCCTGATGGTTCGACCGTGCGCTTACGCGACGTCGCGCGCATCGAGGTCGGCGGCCTCAGCTATCAGTTCAACACCCGTCTCGACGGCAAGCCGACCGCGGGTCTTTCCGTGCTGATGTCGCCGACCGGCAATGCGCTGGCGACCGCGAGTGCGGTCGAGGAGAAGATGAAGGAGCTGTCGCGCTTCTTCCCGGCCAACATCACCTATGAGATCCCCTACAACATCACGCCCGTGGTCGAGGCCTCGATCAAGAAGGTGTTGTCGACGCTCGTCGAAGCCGTGGTGCTGGTGTTCGTGGTGATGTTCCTGTTCCTGCAGAACATCCGCTACACCATCATCCCGACCATCGTGGTCCCGGTGGCGCTGCTGGGCGCCTGTACCACGCTGCTGCTCGCCGGCTACTCCATCAACATGCTTTCGATGTTCGGCATGGTGCTAGCGGTCGGCATCCTCGTCGACGACGCCATTGTCGTGGTCGAGAACGTCGAGCGCATCATGGCCGAGGAGGGCCTGCCGCCGAAGGAAGCGACGCGCAAGGCGATGTCGCAGATCACCGGCGCCATCATCGGCATCACGCTGGTGCTGATGGCAGTGTTCGTGCCGATGGCGTTTTTCCCCGGCTCGGTCGGCATCATCTACCGCCAGTTCTCGGTGACCATGGTTGCTGCGATCGGCTTCTCCGCTTTCCTTGCGCTGTCGCTGACGCCGGCACTGTGTGCGACATTGCTCAAGCCCGTCGCGGCCGGTCACGGTCATGCCAGGAAGGGCGCGTTCGGCTGGTTCAATCGCCTGCTCGAAGGCGGCAAGGAAGGCTATTCCCGCACCGTCAGCTTCTCGCTGAAGCGCACCGGCCGGTTGATGCTGGTCTATGTCGCGCTCTTGGCCGGCCTGGCCTGGGCCTTCGTTAATCTGCCCGGCGGCTTCCTGCCCGTCGACGACCAGGGCTTCATCACCACCGACGTGCAGGCGCCGTCGGATTCGTCCTACGCCCGCACCGAGTCCGTCATCGAGAAGGCCGAAAAATATCTGGCGCAGCGGCCGGGCGTCGACAACGTCACCTTCCTCACCGGCTTCAGCTTCTCCGGCCAGGGCATGAACACCGCGCAGGCCTTCGTCACCTTGAAGGACTGGTCGGAGCGCGGGCCGAAGGATTCGGCTGCGGCGATCGTCGCCGACATCAACCGGGATTTGTCGTCTTCAATCCGCGACGCAAAGATCTCCGCGCTGCAGCCGCCGCCGATCGACAATCTCGGCAACTCCTCGGGCTTCTCGTTCCGCCTCCAGGATCGCGGCCAGAAGGGCTATCCAGCCTTGATGCGCGCCGCCGACCAGCTGATCGCGGAGGCCAATGCGAGCCCGGTGCTACAGAAGGTCTATGTCGAAGGCCTGCCCGAGGCGGGTGTGGTCAATCTCGTGATCGATCGCGAAAAGGCCGCAGCCTTCGGCGTCACCTTCGAGGACATCAACAACACGATCTCGACCAATCTCGGCTCGAACTACATCAACGACTTCCCGAACCGCGGCCGCATGCAGCGCGTCGTGGTGCAGGCGGATGCCCGCGACCGCATGCGGACCGAGGACATCCTCAACTACAACGTCAAGAACAGCCGCGGCCAGCTCGTGCCGTTCTCATCTTTCGCGTCAGTCGAATGGGCGCGCGGGCCGACGCAGATCACCGGCTTCAACTATTATCCGGCGGTGCGCATCTCCGGTGAAGCCAAACCCGGCTTCACCTCTGGCGATGCGATCGCCGAGATGGAGAAGCTCGCCCGGAAGCTGCCGCGCGGCTTCGGCTATGAATGGACCGGGCAGTCGCTGCAGGAGAAGCTGTCGGGCTCGCAGGCGCCGTTCCTGCTCGGGCTCTCGGTGTTCGTGGTGTTCCTGTGTCTGGCCGCGCTCTACGAGAGCTGGACCATTCCGCTCGCGGTGCTGCTCACCGTGCCGCTCGGCGTCATCGGCGCCGTGATTGCGGCGATGCTGCGCGGCCTGCCGAACGACGTCTATTTCACTGTCGGCCTGATCACCATCATCGGCCTTGCCGCGAAGGACGCGATCCTGATCATCGAATTCGCCAAGGATTTGCGGAAAGAGGGCAAGCCGCTGGTGGAGGCCACCATCGAGGCCTGCCGCCTGCGCTTCCGCCCGATCCTGATGACAGGCCTTGCCTTCATCTGCGGCGTGCTGCCGATGGCCATCGCTCACGGCGCCGGCGGCGCCAGCCAGCAATCGCTCGGCACCGTCGTGATGGGCGGCATGATCGCGGTGGTGATTTTGGCGCTGCTGATGGTCCCGGTGTTTTTCGTCTCCGTGCAGCGCGTGCTGGCGGGGGATCGGGAGCCGGTAGCGGCGAAGGAAGGCGAGGCGTATGGGCCGCCGGCGCCGGTGAAACCATAGGCAAATCGCTAACCCCCGAGGCCCGTGCCGACCGAGGGGGCGCTACTCGGCACACGTTTGCTGAGGCGCGGCGTCCGCCGGCAGGCTCCGCGCCTCCTGGTCCGCTCCGATGTAGAGCGGCCGGCCTTCGCCGCAGCTGCCGCCGGTCCTCAAGCGCTCGCCGGCCTCGAACCGCGCCGTCAGGCCGCTCCGGCCGATGTTGCGCCACAGGGTGATGGTGCCGCCGTCGCAATCGATGTCGCAGAACAGTGCTGGCATGATGCGGTCGCCGAAGGTGTCGCTCCGGTTGCAGAAGGCTTCGCTCGTCAGCAGCTCACCGTTGACGAGCCTGGCCTCGAGCTTCAGCACATAGCGCCAGTCGTAGTCGAGGCCCGGGGTGCCGCTGCGGAACGGGTGTTCGCCCGGCAGGAAATGAATCGCCAGGCGCGTTGAGCTCACTTCGCCGATGCTGCGATGGTCGCGGCGGGGCGAGGACAGATCGACGGGACGGGCAGGGCTATAGTCTGCGGCAAAGCAAGTGCTGCCGCCGCGCGCCGGCAGCAGGGGCTCTATGCGCCACAGGAAAAGCGCCAGCGCCATCGTGGACCAAACTGCAGCGGCAACAACAGCAGCCGTGCGGATCATTCGCTGCTATCTCGACTCCAAGATCTTCAACAGCTCTGTGTGCACGAATTCATTGCCGTACACGACGTTGCCCGTCAACGGAGGATCGGCTGGCTTATGACGACGTCGGAACGTGCCACCCCGTCATCCAACGTATTCAGCACGTTCGCCTTTGCAGTGTCGCCCGCTACTTCCGCAGAATCTTCACCAGCTCCCCGTGCACGAACTCGTTGCCGCACACGACGTGCCCGGTCACCAGCGGGTCGCCCGGCGTCGCGATATCGCTCACCGTTCCACCCGCTTCGCGCACCATAAGCATGCCGGCGGCGATGTCCCAGGATTGCAAATTGCGTTCCCAATAGCCGTCGAGGCGGCCGGCGGCGACGAAGGCGAGGTCGAGGGAGGCGGCGCCGAAACGGCGCAGGCCCGCGACGCGGTCCTGGATCGCGGTCATCTCGCGGCGGAATTCCTCGTGGTCGCCGCGGCCGATATGGGGCAGGCCGCAAGCCACCACGCACTCGTTGAGCTGGCGGCGGCCGGCCACCCGCAGGCGCTGGTCGTTGAGGAAGGCACCCTTGCCGCGTTCGGCGATGTAGAGCTCGTCATTGGCGGGGTTGTAGATCACACCGGCAATCATCGTGCCTTCGCGCGCGAGGCCGATCGAGATCGCGAATTGCGGGATGCCGTGCAGGAAGTTTGTGGTGCCGTCGAGGGGATCGACGATCCAGGTGTGGCTCTTGTCGGTGCCCTCGCGGGTGCCGCCTTCTTCGCCGATGAAGCCATAGCCGGGCCGCGCCTTGGCAAGGTCCTGGTAGAGGATCTCCTCGGCGCGCTTGTCGGCAAGCGAGACGAAGTTCGCGGGCCCCTTCAGCGAGACCTGGAGATGCTCGATCTCGCCGAGATCGCGCTTGAGGCTGCGGCCGGCGCGGCGCGCGGCTTTGACCATGACGTTGATAGTGGCGGAATACAGCATGGGCTCTGGTCTTGATCGGGGGAAATGGCGCGAGACCGCGTGTGTTTGAGGGATTGGGTGCCCTGCGAGGGGCCTTGCGTCAAGTCATTGCGTCAAGTCATTTGGTCCCGAGCCATTTCTTGGCGGCGGCCTCCGCCTTGGCCCTGTCTTCGGCCGGCAGATCGTAGAACTGCTTGTCGAGCTCCGGATCGCCCTTGCCGGAGGTCTTGGCGACCAGGTGCCATTTGAAGCCCTCGACCTTGTCCACCGACGTGCCCAGGCCGTTGATCAGCACCCAGGCCAGCCGGTTCTGCGCGATCGCGCTGCCCTGGCGGGACGCCTTGCGGAGCAAGGCGACAGCCGCTGGCTGGTTCTTAGGCGTGCCGGTGCCGTTGAACATCGCGATGGCGTATTCGACCTCGGCATCGACGTTATCGGCGAGCGACGCCGCCTGGAGCAGCCGCACCGACCGTTCCGCGTCCTTTGGCACGCCGGTGCCCTCCTTGTAGAAGGTCGCGAGCGCGTATTGCGCCTCGGGCAGGCCGGCATCGGCCGCCTGGCGCAGCAGCTCGGCAGAGCGCTTGACGTCCTGCGGCAGGGTCTGGCCGTCCAGATAGAGCAAAGCGAGGTTATAGGCCGCCTTGGGCTCGCCGAGCTTGGCGGCGGACGCCATCAGCTTGACCGCCTCGCCCTTGTCGACCGGGCCGCCGCGGCCGGAGATGCGCAGCATGGCGAGCGCGAACATCGCCTGGCGATCGCCGGCATCGGCGGCGCGCTTGTACCATTCGAGCGCCTTGGCGTAGTCGCGGCGGATGCCCATGGCGTTGGAATAGAGCTCGCCCAGCATGGTCATCGCCTTGACGTCGCCGGTCTGGGCGCGAGCGGAGGCGAGATCGAACGCAGTCTTGTACTGGCCGCGCTGATAGGCGCCGTACACCAGGTCGACGTTGGAATTGTCGGTCGGTGGTGCGGGGATCACGGTCGCAGCCGGTGCCGGGGTGGGGGCTGGCTTGGGGGAGGCCGAGGGCTTGGGTGCGGGCGAGGCCTCCTTCTTCTTGGTGATCGTGTGCGGTGCGGCCTTTGGCTTTTCCTTTTCCTTCTCGTTTCCCTTGGGCTTCTCGGCCGACGGGCTCGGCGTCGCGGCCGGCGGGGTGATCTGGAGCTGCGCGGCCGCGGGCGCCGTCAGCAGCAGCGTTGCCAGGATGGTGATGCGCGGGAGCTTCATGTCGGGCGCTAGCCGTGCTCCTCGCCCGCGGGCGCAGTCGCATGGGCCTTCTTGATCGCAGCGTCCGCCTCGATCAGCGCGGCCTTGGGCCCGCGCGGGTCGGCCCAGATGAACTCGCCGACCAGCACGAAGTCGGCACCGCTGGCGGCGAAGTCGTAGGCCTCTTCCAGCGAGGTGGCGAAGCCGACGCAGGGCGGTTCGAACAGCTCCGCCCACCAGTCCAGCCGCTCGGCAATGGCTTGCGCCGCCGGCCGTTGTCCCTTTGCGTCGGGCTCGCCGAACAGCACGTAGTCGGCCCCCATCTCGCCTGCGCTCATGGAATCGTGGCGCGTGGCGAGCCCGCCGACGCCGGCGATGCGATCGGGCTTGAGCGAGGGGGTCGCCTCTTCCAGCGCGGCGAGGCCCGTGAGATGCGCGCCGTCCGCGCCACCGCGAGCGACCAGTTCGGCATGGCCGTCGATGAGCAGAGCAGCACCCGCTGTCTGAACTGGCGGCGCCAGGGTCTTGATACGCGAGATCATGGTGCGCTGGTCGGTCTCCTTCAGCCGCAGCAGCACGGCTGCGACGTCGGCAGAGGCGAGCAGGCCCGGCAACTCGGCCACGAGCGTCGCGGGATCATCGACAACAGGCGTCGCGAGATAAAGGCGCGGCACCGGGCGCGGTGGAGGCGATTTGTTCGACAAGATCTATGCTGCCTTCTTTTCCAGGCTGCTTTGCCATTCACCCTTGGAGGCGAGACCGTTCATCCGCGCGCGATGGCTGAATGCGCTTTGCCCGGCCGCGACATTCTCGGCCTTGCCCAACCAGGCCTTCTGCGGCGCGGCCTGGAGCGCGCGGCCGTAGGAGAAGGTCAGGCCCCAGGGCAGCGGGCCGAGCTTGTGCATGGCGTTGAGATGCGCGGTTGCTTCCTCATCCGACTGGCCGCCGGAGAGGAAGGCAATGCCGGGCACTGCCGCCGGCACGCAAGCCTTCAGCAGCCGAATTGTTTTCTCCGCGACCTCCTCGACGGAGGCCTGCTTCGCGCACTTCTTGCCTGAGACTGCCATGTTCGGCTTCAGCACCATGCCTTCGAGCGCGACGCGCTGCACGCGCAACTCCTGGAACGTCTTGTTGAGCACGCGTTGGGTGACTTCATAGCAGCGGTCGATGTCGTGATCGCCGTCCATCAGCACTTCCGGCTCGACGATCGGCACGATCTGCGCGGCCTGGCACAACGCGGCATAGCGTGCCAGCGCGTGGGCGTTGACACTGATTGCCGTCATCGAAGGAATGCCGCTGCCGATGTCGATCACCGCGCGCCATTTGGCGAAGCGGGCGCCGCGCTCGTAATATTTCTTCAGCCGCTCCGCGAGCTTGTCGAGCCCGACGGTGACGAGCTCGCCCGGGCACATAGGCAAGGCCTGCGTACCCTCGTCGACCTTGATGCCGGGAATGGCGCCGCTCTGTTCGATCAGCTTGACCAGCGGCGTGCCGTCCTTGGCGTCCTGCCAGATCGTCTCGTCGTAGAGGATCACGCCGGAGATAAACTGGCTCATGGCCTCCTTCGAGCGGAACAGCATCTCGCGATAGTCGCGGCGGTTGCCTTCCGTCGATTCCACGCCGATCGCGTCAAAACGTTTCTTGATGGTCCCGGAGGATTCGTCGGCGGCGAGGATGCCCTTGCCGGGGGCGACCATGGCGGTCGCGATCCTGTTGAGCTCAGTCAGATTCATCGAGAGGTCCTCCCAAAACGATTCTGCCCTTGCCTGTGAAAATAGACCGTTCTCGGGCAATTGCCGAGTTAACGTTCGTCGCAGGGTAAAGGGGGATCGGCTGGGGTAAATATTGGGCCGGCCGGGCGGCTCTTCACCTCGCCCCGCCTGCGGGGAGAGGTCGGAATGCGCGCCTGAAAGCGCGGATTCCGGGTAAGGGGGACTCTCCGCGAGTCCAATTGCTACCGCCCTTGCGGAGACTCCCCCTCGCCCCAACCCTCTCCCCGCAAGCGGGGCGAGGGAGAGGATAGGACGGGTTCTGTCTTACGCCACCGCGCGATCGCTACGCGACGCGGGGGTCGAGTTCGCCCTTGGCGTAGCGCTTGGCCATCTCGGCGGGGGTCAGGACGCGCTTGATCTTGGAGGCCTGGCCCGCGGTGTTGAATTCCTGGAGCCGCTGCTTGCACAGCTTGGTCATCGCCTCCATCGCCGGCTTCAGGTACTTGCGCGGATCGAACTCTTCCGGGCTGTCCTTCAGCACCTTCCGGATCTGGCCGGTCATCGCCATGCGGTTGTCGGTGTCGATGTTGATCTTGCGCACGCCGTTCTTGATGCCGCGCTGGATCTCCGCCACCGGCACGCCCCAGGTCGGCTTCATCTTGCCGCCATAGGCGTTGATGATGTCCTGGAGGTCCTGCGGCACCGACGACGAACCATGCATCACGAGATGTGTGTTCGGCAGCTTGCGGTGGATCTCCTCGATCACGTTCATGGCGAGGATGTCGCCGTCCGGCTTGCGGGTGAACTTGTAGGCGCCGTGCGAGGTGCCCATCGCGATAGCGAGCGCGTCGACCTTGGTCTCCTGGACGAACTTCACGGCCTCGTCCGGATTGGTCAGGAGCTGGTCATGCGACAGCTTGCCTTCGGCGCCGTGGCCGTCTTCCTTGTCGCCCATGCCGGTTTCGAGCGAGCCGAGCACGCCGAGCTCGCCCTCGACCGAGATGCCGCCGAGATGGGCCATGTCGGTCACAGTCTTGGTGACGCCGACATTGTAGCCCCAGTCGCCGGGGGTCTTGCCGTCGGCCTTCAGCGAGCCGTCCATCATCACCGAGGTGAAGCCGGCCTGGATCGCGGTCATGCAGGTCGCGGGCTCGTTGCCGTGGTCGAGATGCACGCAGACCGGAATATGCGGATAGATCTCGGTGACCGCGTCCATCATGTGCTTGAGCATGACGTCGTTGGCGTAGGAGCGCGCACCGCGCGAGGCCTGGATGATGACGGGAGCATCGGTCTGGTTCGCGGCGTCCATGATCGCCAGCGCCTGCTCCATGTTGTTGATGTTGAAGGCCGGTACGCCGTAATCGTTCTCCGCCGCATGGTCGAGCAATTGACGCAACGTGATCCGAGCCATGTTTCTTTTTCTCCCGTTTGGGCCTGCAAGGCCGCTAACTACTCGTCGACTTGAACTTAACTGACGCGCAAAACCTCGACGCCGGGCAGGGGCTTGCCTTCCATCCATTCAAGAAATGCGCCACCGGCAGTCGAGACATAGGTGAAGTCACCGGCCACATTGGCCTGGTTGAGGGCCGCGACGGTGTCGCCACCGCCCGCGATCGAGATCAGCTTTTTCGCCTTGGTGCGTTCGGCGGCATGCTTGGCGGCCGCGACTGTGCCGCGGTCGAAGGGCTGCATCTCGAAGGCGCCGAGCGGTCCGTTCCAGACCAGGGTCGCCGCGTCATCGATCGCGGCATGGACGCGCGCGACCGATTGCGGACCGACGTCGAGGATCATGCCGTCGGCCGGGATCGCGTCGAGACCGTAGGCGTGCGACGGCGCGTTGGCGGCGAAATGATAGGCAACGGTGGCGTCGACCGGCAGGATGATCGCGCAGTTGGCGGCTTCCGCCTTCTCCATGATGCGCAGCGCGGTTGGTGCGAGATCCTTCTCGGCCAGCGACTTGCCGACCGCAACGCCCTTGGCGTGCAGGAAGGTGTTGGCCATGCCGCCGCCGATCACCAGCGCATCGACCTTGTTAACGAGGTTTTCGAGCAAGTCGATCTTGGTCGAGACCTTGGCACCGCCGATGATCGCGATGACGGGCTTGGTCGGTGAACCCAGCGCCTTCTCCAGCGCATCGAGCTCGGCCTGCATGGTGCGGCCGGCATAGGCCGGCAGCGTGTGGCCGAGGCCCTCGGTCGAGGCGTGGGCGCGGTGTGCGGCCGAGAACGCGTCATTGACCCAGATGTCGCCGAGTTTCGCCAATTCCGCGATGAAGGCGGGATCGTTCTTTTCCTCTTCCTTGTGGAAGCGGGTGTTTTCCAGGCACAGGATGTCGCCGTCCTTCAAGCCGGCGACGGCGTTGGCTGCGGGCTCGCCGATGCAATCGTCGGCGAAGCCGACGGGCTTGTTCACGACCTTCGACAGCGCTTCAGCGACAGGCTTGAGCGACTCCTTGGGGTCGCGTCCCTTGGGGCGGCCGAAATGTGCGAGCAGGATGACCTTACCGCCTTTGTCGGCGAGCTCGGTGATGGTCGGTGCGACGCGCTCGAGCCGTGTTGCGTCCGTGACGCGCCCGTTCTCCATGGGCACATTCAGATCGACGCGCAGCAGGACGCGCTTGCCCTTCACGTCGACGTCGTCGAGGGTGCGGAATTTGTTGGTCATCGGACATTCTCTCTTGTCCCGGGCGCTGCGCAGCGCAAAGCAGTGTGCTGCAGAACCGGAACCTACGCAGGAATATGGGTCCCGGCTCTGCGGCGCACCGTGAAGACACGCTGCGCCGCGTCCGGGACACGAGACCTTGGCTTAGATCACCTTCGCCATTGCGACGGCGGTGTCAGCCATGCGGTTCGAGA
Source organism: Bradyrhizobium sp. NAS80.1 (assembly GCF_001908205.1). Classification (GTDB taxonomy): domain Bacteria; phylum Pseudomonadota; class Alphaproteobacteria; order Rhizobiales; family Xanthobacteraceae; genus Bradyrhizobium. Next base: position 15,363 of record NZ_LGHL01000158.1, on the reverse strand, counting down.
AGCCCCACTCGTTATCATACCAGGACATCACGCGCACCAGCGTGCCGTTCTGCACCTTGGTCTGGTCTTCGTGGAACGTCGAGGAGTGCGGATCGTGGTTGAAGTCGATCGAGACATTCGGCGCTGAAGTGTAGCCGAGGACGCCCTTGAGCTGCTGCTCGGAGGCGCGCTTCATCGCCGCGTTGATTTCCTTGGCGTCGGTGGCGCGCTTGGCGACGATCTTGAGGTCGACGACCGAGACGTTCGGGGTCGGCACGCGGATCGCGACGCCGTCGAGCTTGCCCTTCAGCTCGGGTAGCACGAGGCCGATCGCCTTCGCGGCACCGGTCGAGGTCGGGATCATCGACATCGCAGCCGCGCGGCCGCGGTAGAGATCCTTGTGCAGCGTGTCCAGCGTCGGCTGGTCGCCGGTATAGGCGTGGATCGTGGTCATGAAGCCGGTCTCGATGCCGACGAGGTCGTTCAGCACCTTGGCGACCGGCGCGAGGCAGTTCGTCGTGCAGGAGCCGTTGGAGACGACCAGATGATCCTTGGTCAGCGTGTCATGGTTGACGCCGTAGACGATGGTGGCGTCGGCGCCGTCGGCGGGCGCGGAGACCAGCACGCGCTTGGCGCCGGCGGTCAGATGCGCGGAGGCCTTGTCCTTCGAGGTGAAGATGCCGGTGCATTCCAGCGCGATGTCGACGCCGAGATCCTTCCAGGGGAGATTCGAGGGATCACGCTCGGCGGTCACCTTGATCTTGCCGCCGCCGAGGCTGATCGAGTCACCATCGACGGTCACGGTGCCGGGGAAACGGCCGTGGACCGAGTCGAAGCGAAGGAGATGGGCGTTGGTCTCGACCGGGCCAAGGTCGTTGATGCCGACGACCTCGATATCCTTGCGGCCAGACTCGGCGATAGCCCGCAGGACGTTGCGACCGATGCGGCCAAAACCGTTAATTGCGACGCGGACTGCCATGTTTCGTCTCCTTATGACCGTTCAATGACGTGTTCGATAACGCCTAATCATCCCGCACAACGCGCTTGGCGCGCATGCGAGGGATTTTTTAGGGCGGACGCCCGGTTCGGCCGGGCGGTGCTTGATCATATGCGACGTTACGTAGTCCTTTTTTTTTGGCAAGCTCAACTCTCAGGAAACGCGCTTCAGCACAGCGTTAACCGCAGCCTCGGCGGTAATGCCGAAATGCTTGAAAAGGTCCTTCGCAGGGGCGCTGGCGCCGAAGGAATGCATGCCAATGAATTCGCCATCCTGGCCGATCACGGCATCCCAGCCCCAGCGCACTGCGGCCTCGATCGCGACCTTCACCGGCGCGTTGCCGATGATCTCGGCGCGCTTGGCCTCTGGTTGCGCTAACAAGAGCTCGAGCGAGGGCACCGAAACCACCCGCGACGCGATGCCGCGCTCGGCGAGCTGCTTCTGGGCGGCAACCGCGATCTCGACTTCGGAGCCGGAGGCGAACAGCGCCACCTTGGCCTCGCCTTGCGCGGCGACCAGCTCGTACGCGCCATGCTGGCAGGGATTGTCGTTCGGCGCGGTGGTGCGGAGCTGCGGCAGGTTCTGCCGCGTCAGCGCCAGCACGGTCGGTCCGTCGATGCGGTTGAGCGCGAGCTCCCAGCATTCGGCGACCTCGATGGAATCGCAGGGACGGAACACGCGCATGTTCGGGATGGCGCGAAGGGCTGCGAGATGCTCGACCGGCTGGTGGGTTGGGCCGTCTTCGCCGAGGCCGATGGAATCGTGCGTCATCACGTAGATGACACCGGCGCCCATCAAGGCGGCGAGGCGCATCGCAGGCCGCGCATAATCGGTGAACACCAGGAAGGTCGCGCCGTTCGGTGCGAAACCACCGTGCAGGAAGATGCCGTTCATCGCGGCGGCCATGCCGTGCTCGCGGATGCCGTAGTGAATGAAGCGGCCCTTCGGCGTCTTGGCAGAGAAGGCGGTCGCCGACTTCGCCTTGTTGTTGTTGGAGCCGGTGAGGTCCGCTGAGCCTGCCAGGAATTCCATCGGCATCGCGCCGGCAATGACTTCGATCACGGCCTCCGAGGATTTGCGGGTTGCCGCAGTCATCGGCTTTTCCAGCAGCTCCTTCTTGTGCGCGCGCACCGCCTTCGCGAGCGAGGCCGGACGCTCGTGACGCAGGCGGCGCTCGAACTCGGCGCGCTTGCGGCTGCCGAGCTCACCGAGCCGGCCCTCCCATTCCTGACGTGCAGCTGCGCCGCGCGAGCCGGCTGCGCGCCAGGCCTTCAGCACGTCATCAGGTACCGAGAACGGCTCGAGCGAAATGCCGAGATTTTCCTTGGCGGCCTTGAGCTCGTCGGCGCCGAGCGCCTCGCCGTGCGCCTTCGCGGTGCCGGCCTTGTGCGGCGCGCCGAAGCCGATGGTGGTGCGGCAGGCGATCAGCGTCGGCTTGTTGGACTTCTTCGCGCGCGTGATGGCGGCGGCGATCGCGGCCTGATCGTGGCCATCGATCTTCTCGGCGGCCCAGCCCGCGGACTTGAAGCGCTTCACCTGGTCGACGGAATCGGCGATCGAGGTCGGACCGTCAATCGAGATGCCGTTGTCGTCGTAGAGGACGATCATCTTGTTGAGCTTCCAGTGCCCGGCCATCGCGATCGCTTCCTGCGACACGCCTTCCATCAGGTCGCCATCGGAGGCGAGCACGAAGGTGTGGTGGTCGACGATCTTCTTGCCGAACTCTGCGGCCAGCATCTTTTCCGCCAACGCCATGCCGACCGCGGTCGAGATGCCCTGGCCGAGCGGACCGGTCGTGGTCTCGATGCCCTTGGTGTGGAAGTTTTCGGGGTGTCCCGGCGTCAACCCGCCGAGCTGGCGGAACTGCTTGAGCTGATCCAGCGTCATCTCGGCATTGCCGGTCAGATACAGCAGCGAATAGAGCAGCATCGAACCGTGGCCAGCCGAGAGCACGAAGCGGTCGCGGTCGGGCCAGGCGGGCGCGGCGGCATCGAATTTCAGGAATTGCGTGAACAGCACCGTGGCGATGTCGGCGGCGCCCATGGGCAGGCCGGGATGGCCCGATTTCGCCTTCTCGACAGCATCCATCGAGAGGCCACGGATCGCGTTGGCCATACGGGTGTGATCGACTTGCGTCATGTCTGAAATCCGTCTGAAATGAGGCGCTTGGCGGAGATGCGGCCGCGTGGGGGAGCTTGGCGGCCACTGAAGGTCGGGGCTGGGATAGCACCTCGGTTCCGGGAGTCCAAGGCAATCAAACGTCGGTTTCGCCGTAAAAGTTGCTTAGCGGTGCATAGTTTCGCGGCGGCGTTGCGCTTGGCTAGCTTGCCACGTAAATTTCTGCTTCTAACCGCTTGCCGAACCGAGTCTTTTGCCGGACGGCAAGCCCCCGGGGAAAAGGCCAAAGGTTCCGCCGCTGACTAGATGAACGATCGCGTTTCCAACAGCTCTGCCATGACGGAGTCCTCCGCCGCCGAGATCGAGATCGCGACGCGCAGGCTCATGGCGGCACTCGACGCGCTCGAAAGCGCGGTCGAGCGGCGGCGCGATGCCGATCGCGACGAGAACGAGCTTGCGGCGCGGATACAGGCGCTGGGCGCGGATCGTTCGCGGCTTGCCGACGAGCTCGACGGCGCGCTGGTGAAGGCGCGCAAGCTCGAGCGGACTAATCGCGAGATCTCCGACCGGCTTGATTCCGCAATCGTCACGATACGCTCAGTGCTCGATACCGGAGAGGATGGATGAGCCACATCAACGTCACCATCAACGCCCGGCAATACCGCATGGCCTGCGAGGAGGGCCAGGAGGTACGGCTGCTGAAGCTCGCTGAAAGCCTGGAGACGCGGATTCAATCGCTGCGCGGGAAATTCGGCGAGATCGGCGATGCACGGCTCACCGTGATGGCGGCGCTGACCGTATGCGACGAGCTGGTCGATGCCGGCAATCGTCTCCGCACCATGGAGCAGGAATTGAGCGAGCTGCGGGATTTCCGCAACGCCGCCGTCGAGCGCGCCCGGCTGACCCAGACCGCGGTGGTGAACGCTCTGAACGCCGCGGCCGAGCGCATCGAGAAGTCGACCCATGTCCTGAACCGGACCGTCGGCAACGGGATTGCGATCGGCTGATTGGAGGCGGATTGCCCGCCGGGCTGGCGATTCGTCAGTATCGTTGTTAGATTGCGCGGGCGAAGCTGCGGCGCGCGTCAGGAGCCATATATCCCCGGGGCCTTATCGATCCTTTAGGGAACTGTCCCTGGCCGGGCCCGTGGGCCCGGACATATGGTGCCCACCTACTTTCGTAGGGAACTCCGGGATCGAGTGCTTCAACGGCGTCCGCGGCTTCGCACTTTTGTCTGCTTGGTTTGTGCCTGTCGAATTAGCGCGTCAGACTGCGGCGGTTGGGGGACCCAGCGCATGCCCAATTCGAAAGCCGAACTCCGCGCCAAAGCCCTGGCGGCGCGTGATGCACTCAGCGAGAAGAAGCGTACGGCTGCCGCCGCCAAGCTCGCCAAGCGCGGACTGCCGTTCGAGCTGCTGCCCGGCAGCATCGTCTCCGGCTATTCGCCGATCCGCAGCGAAATCGATCCGATGCCGCTGATGACGAAGCTCGCCGAGGTGGGCGCAAAGCTCGCGCTGCCCTGCGTCACTGCGCGCGGCCAGTCGCTGATTTTCCGCATCTTTCATCCGAACGACCGCTTGATGCTCGGCCCGCTCGGCATTCCCGAGCCGTCGCCGGCCGCCGCCGAAGTCGTTCCCGACATCATGCTGACGCCACTTGCGGCCTTTGACCGTCTCGGCCATCGCATCGGCTATGGCGCCGGCCACTACGACTTCACCTTCGCGCATTTGCGGAAAGCGAAGCACATCGTCGGCATTGGGCTCGCTTTTGCCGCGCAGGAGATCAAGGCGGTTCCGGCACTATCGCACGATGTCGCCCTGGATTATGTGCTAACGGAGTCGGACGTGTTCGATTTCCGGAGTTCTGAAGTTGCGAATTCTCTTCGTGGGTGATGTCGTCGGTCGTGCGGGGCGCAACGCCATCGCCGAATATCTGCCCGGTATGGTCAAGGACTGGTCACTCGATTTCGTCGTCGTCAACGGCGAGAATTCCGCCGGCGGCTTCGGCATCACTGAGGCGATCTATCAGGAGTTTCTCGATGCCGGCGCCGACGCGGTGACGCTCGGCAATCACTCCTGGGACCAGCGTGAGGCCCTGGTGTTCATCGAGCGCGCGGAGCGCCTGGTGCGGCCGGCGAATTATCCGCGCGGTACGCCCGGCCGTGGTGCTGCGCTGGTCGAGACCAAGAACGGCAAGCATGCGCTCGTCGTCAACGCGCTCGGCCGCGTCTTCATGACCCCGTTCGACGATCCCTTTGCCGCGCTGGAGCGCGAGCTCGGTGCCTGTCCGCTCGGCGTTGCCGCCGATGCGATCGTCGTCGATTTTCATTGCGAGGCGAGCAGCGAGAAGCAGGGCATCGGCTTCTTCTGCGACGGCCGTGCCAGCCTCGTCGTCGGCACGCATACGCATGTGCCGACCGCCGACCACCAGATCCTCTCCGGCGGCACCGCCTACATGACCGACGCCGGCATGACCGGCGACTACGACTCCATCATCGGCATGCAGAAGGAAGAACCGCTGCGCAGGTTCACGTCGGGGATTCCCTCGGGCCGCTTCGAGCCTGCGGCCGGCGTTGCGACGCTGAGCGGCGTTGCCGTGGAAACGGACGACGCGACGGGCCTCGCGCTACGCATCGCGCCGGTGCGCGTGGGTGGACGGCTCGAGCCGACGACGCCGAAGTTCTGGTTGAGCTGAAGTCTCAGGCGGCACATTCAGTGTCGTCCCCGCGAAAGCGGGACCCATCAACCCCAGGGAGCAGTGGGGTGCGACGTTGGTAACCGCGAGTCTTCGTCAAACCGCTCCCTGTGGTTATGAGTCCCAGATCTGCGCTTCGCTTGTCCGGGACGACAGTTGAGCTTGACGCGCGCGGTCGCGCATCAATCTCGCCGCAAATAGCGCTGCGACACTTACTCCGCCGTCTGCTCCCGCAGCTCCGCCACGTCCTTCGCCGTCAGCTTCGAGCCCTTCGTGCCGAACCGCGCCGTCACGTAGTTCGCCACCGCCGCGATCTCGTCGTCGGTGTAGGCATTGCCGAACGCCGGCATCGAGAGAGCGCCGTCGGGCGTGTGGCGCTTGGTGCCTGACAGCACGATCTGCGCGACGTTGGTGGCGGCGGGGTCGTTGACCGCCCAGGTACCGGTCAGCGTCGCCATCGGCGAGACCGGGCTTTCGCCGCTCCAGCCATGGCAGCTGGCACAGGCGCTGGCGAACACCTTCTTGCCGCGCGCATCCGCCGTGACGCCGTCCCTATGCGAGGCGGGTGCGACGGGGGCCGTGGTTGCAGGCAGGTCGGGCGAGAGCACTGGCGGCACGCTGCGCAAATAAACGACGATCGAGCGGATGTCTTCGGGGGCGAACTGGCTGAAGCTGTGATCGACCGCTTCACCCATCGGACCCGAGGCCGAGCCGTGGCCCGGCGCGTGGCCGAGCGAGAGATAGGAGATCAGATCCTCATCACGCCAGTTGCCGAGGCCCGTCGCCTTGTCGGAGGAGATGTTGAAGGTGCGCCACCCGGCGGTGATCGCGCCGCCGAACTTCTTGCGGTTGTCGAGCGCAAAGCCGAGATTGCGCGGCGTGTGGCACTCGCCGCAATGCGCGAGAGCTTCGGCGAGATAGGCGCCGCGATTCCATTCCGGGCTCTTCGAACTATCAGGCGTAAAGCGCGTATCCGGATTGAACACGGCCGACCAGAAGATCATTGCCCAGCGCTGGTTGAACGGGAATGACAGCGTGTTCTCCGGCGCCTTCGCGCGAACCGCCGGCAGACTGAACAGATAGGCCTTGACCGCCAGAACGTCCTCGTCGGTCATGTAGGTGTAGGACGTATACGGCATCGCCGGATAGAGTCGCGCGCCGTCATGACGCTTGCCATGCTGGACTGCGTTGAGGAAGTCTTGGTCGCTGTAATTGCCGATGCCGGTTTCCTTGTCCGGCGTGATGTTGGTCGAATAGAGCGTGCCGAACGGAAGCTTGAAGCCGAGCCCGCCAGAATACTCCTTCTCGCCCGGCTTGGTGTGGCAGACCATGCAGTCGGCGGCCTTCGCCAGATACTCGCCGCGTTCGACAATGCCAGCCTTTTCGAGTTTCGCCGGCACACCCGTCGGCTTGCCGGCGCGATAATCCGCCAGCGCCACTTTCGTGCCACCGGCGAAGTCGAGCGGGCTGGGCCCGCGGATGATCCAGACACCGAGCGCCACCACCACGATGGCGATCACGACCAGGCTTGCGAGGATACGCATTTTCCTGCTCATGCCTTCTTCCCCACAGCCAGGAGTTTTCGATCGATCGGCAGGCGACGCAGCGTCACGCCGGTAGCAGCAAGGATCGCGTTGCGCAGGGCCGGCGGTCCAGCGTTGACGCCGGCCTCACCAATGCCGCCGGGCGCCTCGCCGCTCTTGACCACGATGACCTCGATCTTCGGCGTCTCGTTGATGCGCATCATGCGGTAGTCGTGGAAGTTCGACTGCTGCACGCGGCCCTTGTCGATGGTGATTTCGCCATAGAGCGCGGCGGTGAGACCGAAGATCAGGCCGCCCTCGATCTGTGCCTTCACCGTATCAGGGTTGACCGCAATGCCGGTGTCGACCACCGAGGTGACCCGGCGGAGCGCGATCTCGCCGACGTCGTCGATCTCGGCCTCCACCACGGTCGCGATGAAGCTCGCGAATGACGGCTGCACACAGACGCCGCGGCCGACGCGCGCCCGTAGCGGCTGACCCCAGCCGGATTTTTCGGCGGCGAGGTTGAGCACGGCGAGCATGCGTGGGTTCTTCGTGAGCATGGACCTTCGGAATTCGATCGGGTCCTTGCCGGCCTTGCGCGCGAGCTCGTCCATCGCGCATTCGACCGCGAACACGTTGTTGTTCGGTCCGACGCCGCGCCAGAAGCCGGTCGGCACCGCCGGCGGTTCGGCTCGGACATATTCGACGTGGAAATTCGCGAAGTCGTAGGGCGCATCGACCGCGGCGTCGACTGCATCGATGTCGATGCCCTTCTGGAACGCCGGCGGCAGCCAGCGCGCCAGGATCGCCGAGCCCGCAACCTTGTATTTCCAGGCCGCGACCTTGCCGTCGACCAGCGATGCGGTGATCTGGTCGCGATAGACCGGTCGATAGACGTCGTGCTGGATGTCTTCCTCGCGGGTCCACACCACCTTCACGGGATAGTCGACCTGCTTGGCGATCTTCACCGCCGCAATCACCATGTCCGGTTCGAGCTTGCGGCCGAAGCCGCCGCCGAGCAGGTGGTTGTTGACGATCACCTTGTCGACGGGAAGGCCGGCAGCCTTCGCCGCCTCGGACTGCACGCGCGTCATGATCTGTGTGCCGGTCCAGATCTCGCAGGAGTCGGGTTTGACGTGCACGGTGGCGTTGATCGGCTCCATCGAGGCATGCGCCAGGAACGGCAGCTCGTAGGCCGCCTCGAACTTGTCGCCGCTCGCCAGAGCCTTGGCGATGTCGCCGTCGGATTTCGCGACCGCGCCGTCCTTCTCGCTGGCCTTTTGCAGATCCTGCCAGATGTCCTTGGTGGTGATCTCAGCGTTCGGTCCCTCGTTCCACTCGATCTTGAGCGCTTCGAGGCCCTTCTTCGCCGCCCACATGTGATCGCCGATCACGGCGACCATGTCGTCGAGCACGACGACCTTGCGCACGCCGGGGAGTTTCAGCGCGGCGGTGTCATCGACCTTGCCGACCTTGCCGCCGAACACGGGGCAGGCGGCGACGGTCGCGAACTTCATGCCGGGCAGGATCGCGTCGATGCCGTAGATCGCCTTGCCGTTGACCTTGTCCGGCGTGTCGAGCCGCTTCAGGGGTTGGCCGATGATGACGAAGTCCTTGGGGTCCTTGACCGCAGCGTCCTTCGGCGGCGTCTGGGCCTGCGCGGCGAGCGCCAGCGCGCCATAGCCGAGCTTGCGGCCGCTTGCGGCATGCGCGACCTCGCCCTTCGAGGCCGTGCAGCTCGCCGGTTCGACGCCCCATCGGCTGGCAGCCGCCTGAACCAGCATTGCGCGCGCCGTGGCACCCGCCTTGCGCAGCGGCATCCACCAGGCGCGGATCGAGTTGGAGTTGCCGGTCACCTGGAGGCCGAAGGTCGGATTGCCGTAAAACTTGTCGTTGGGCGGCGCGTGCTGCACCTCGACCTTGCTCCAGTCGGCGTCGAGCTCTTCGGCGAGCACCGCAGAGATCGACGTGTAGGTGCCCTGGCCCATCTCGACCTGCGGCATGATCAGGACGGTGCGGCCCGTCTCGTCGATGCGGATGAAGGCGTTGGGCGCAAACCTGCCGTCCGTCGTATCGCGCGGCTGCACCGGCTCGTTGATCGCAGCGCGCAGCGGCAGGTGGAAGGCGAGCAGGAAGCCGGTCGCGAGCCCGCCGGTCAGAAGGGAGCGGCGGGATACGCCGGGAAGAGTCTTGTCGATAATCATGGCGGACCTCACGACTGACGGCCGTTGGCGGCCTGCTTGATGGCCTCGCGGATGCGCACATAAGTGCCGCAGCGGCAGATGTTGCCGGCCATTGCAGCGTCGATGTCGGAATCGTCGGGGTTGGGCGTCGCGGCCAGCAGTGCAGCGGCCGCCATGATCTGGCCGGACTGGCAATAACCGCACTGGATCACTTCGAGATCGAGCCAGGCTTTCTGCACCTTCGCGCCCGATGGCGTGTTGCCGACATGCTCAATGGTGGTGATGGCGCGGTTCTCGACCGCGCTGACCGGCAGAACGCAGGAGCGCACCGCCTTGCCATCGACATGCACCGTGCACGCGCCGCATTGCGCGATGCCGCAGCCGAACTTGGTGCCGGTCATGCCGAGGATGTCGCGCAGCACCCACAGCAGCGGCATTTCAGGTGGCGCGTCGAAGGACTTTGTCTCGCCGTTGATGGTTAGAGTCGTTGCCATATGCATCCCCTTGCTCGATGGATCGCTTACGGCGATCAGGTCGGCGAATGTCCGTGTGACCATGATCATACCGATGCGAAACGATGAAGCATCGAAATTCTTCGCGGCGTATATTTGCGCGCCCAGCGCATCAGGCCATGACGTTCACGAATTTGTGCGGCAATCGTTGCTGCGGTTTTAGACTAATTGATATGATAATCGTCATTTTCTGACGTATTTTCTTCATACGCGCCGTCGCGCATCGCAGATGATCGTGCGATTGCGTAAAACCATGCGATGACGAAACTCGTGCGATTGCGAAAGTCGGACGACGGCGATCGTCGCGCGATGAGAAACGCGACGGCTGTCAGCCCTGCACACTCTTTCGGGCCAGGCTCTAGAGTTTGTAAGCCGTGCGGAATCCGCCCCAGTGCCGGCCCTGCACGCGGATCGGGACGTCGATCTCGCGCATCATCACGGTGTTGCCGTTGCCCATGTCGCGCGCATAGCTCTGGACCAGGTACGAGCGCAGGTTTTGCGCTGCTGCTAATCCCGCCGGATCATTGAAGATCCGCCGGTTGCGGCTGTTGGCGGTGTTCCAGGCGGTATCGCCCGGCCGCTGCGCATGCGAGTAGATCTTGTTGTGCACCGGCAGGAAGCCGTTGCGGTCGACCATGGCGCAGAACGCCATGCGCTGGTCCCTGGCAAGAAATGCTTCCTGGAAGAGCGGCAGCGTGCGATCGGCCCAGTCCAGATATCTGGTGCGGTATTGCTGCGGAGTGGTGCCAGCGATCTCGACGTAATCGGTGTCGAAGAGGTCATCGATCTTGACGTCGCCGCGTGCAACCGCCTGTTCGAAGATCCTGGTCAGCACATTGCCGGCCTCCATGGCACGGGTGACGAACTCCGCGTTCTCTTCATGGATCGACCACAGCCTGTCTTCGATCTTCTCGCTGAGCTGGGCATTGGGATTGACGAACTGCGCGCGGGCGCCCGCTTTGGACTGCTCGGTCACGCGCAGGCGGCAAACGCCGACGCCTTCGAGCGTGCCGTCGATCACCGTCTGCGGGAGAAGCTTCGCCGCATCCGCGCCGCCGATCAGCACGCCGTCCATGGCGATCTCATAGACCGGAAAGAATCCGCGTACGCACTCGAACTTGAGCTGGCAGGGCAATCGCTCGGTCTTGCGGCGGGCGTCGTGTTCGCTCTGTCGGAGCAGTACCGCGCAGCGCGATTTTAGCTTCTGTGCGAAGGTGGTGACGGCCTTGCCGGCGCTCGCGACATTCTCGCCATGGGTCTCGGCGGCCTTGGTCGCAGCATCGATCTCGGCCGCGCTCTCGCCGACCGAGATGATGAACTCCGACGCGCTGGCGGCGTTGCCGGAGACTTCGCTCGTGGTGGCGTTCTGCTCGGCGACCGCGCCGTTGACAGTCTCGAACACCGGGCGGATCGCCTCGATCGCCTGCGAAATGCGGTGCACCGCATCCGCCGAGCCGGCGGCATCGCGCTGAAGCGCGTCGATCTTCCTCGAAATCTCCTCCGTCGCGCCCTGGGTCTGCACCGCGAGCGCCTTCACCTCAGTGGCGACGACCGCAAAGCCTTTGCCGGCCGCGCCCGCGCGCGCGGCCTCGATGGTCGAGTTGAGCGCGAGCAGCGTCGTCTGCCGCGCGATCTGCGCGATCAGATTGACGACGTTTCCGATGGCTGCAGAGGACTCGCGCAGCCGGTCGACATTAGCACGGGCTTCCTGTGCCGCGGCGCTGGCCTCGTCGGCAAGCTTGCCGGCCTCGCGAACCTGTGTGCCGATGCCCTGCGCGGACTGGGTGAACTTGTCGGCGGCGCGAGCGAAAGTGGATGCGGTCGACTGCGCGGCGTTGCTGCGTCCGGTCAGTGCGTCGGTGCGCTCGCGGATATCCGCAAGCGTCGCCGCGGTCGCCTCGGCACCGCCAGCCACCGAATTGGCGGCGCGCTCGAGCTGGCGGATCATCGCCCCCGAGCTCGAGCTCCAGCAGCTCCAGGATCTCACGGGCGGAATCGCCCTCAGTGGCCGGGGCTGGTGCGGGATCGACCGGCGACTGCGCTTGCGGGGCCGCGGCGGGCGCAGGCATGTCTGGCAGACGCTTCCGAAATAATGCGAACGCCATCGGGTCAACTCTTGTCGGGGGATGGGCGGGCGCTATTTTCGCAACTCGGAATGAAATCAGGGTTAACGATGCCTGACTCTTGGGCGGGTGACCCTACAATATTACCTTAAACTGTGAGAGAATCCTTTCATTCCGATGGGTTGGCGGCCTATAACGCCGCGCTTCCATACTCGCTGGCGGACGATTCCCGAAAGACCAAGAGACCACGCATGGCCGGACATTCCCAATTCAAGAACATCATGCACCGCAAGGGGCGGCAGGATGCGCAGAAGTCGAAGCTGTTCGGCAAGCTGGCGCGGGAAATCACCGTCGCGGCCAAGCTGGGCACGCCCGACCCCAACATGAACCCGCGCCTGCGCGCCGCCGTGATCGCCGCGCGCCAGGAGAACATGCCGAAGGACAATATCGAGCGCGCCATCAAGAAGGCGCTCGGCAGCGAGGGCGAGAATTATGACGAGATCCGCTACGAGGGTTACGGCCCCGGCGGCGTCGCCGTCATCGTCGAGGCGCTGACCGACAATCGCAATCGCGCCGCCTCCGACATCCGCTCCTTCTTCACCAAGTCGGGCGGCAATCTCGGCGAAACCGGCTCGGTCTCCTTCATGTTCGACCGCACCGGCATCATCGAATACGACCGCAGCGTCGCTTCCGACGATGCAATGCTGGATGCCGCGATCGAGGCCGGCGCCGACGACGTGATCTCCGGCGAAGGTGGCCACGAGATATACGCCTCGACCGAAGGCTATCGCGACGTCGCCAAGGCGCTCGAAGCCAAGTTCGGTGAGCCGCGCAAGGCCGCCCTGATCTGGAAGCCGCAGAACACGGTGGCGGTCGACGACGAGACCGGCGAGAAGCTGTTGAAGCTGATGGACCTGCTCAACGAGCATGACGACGTCCAGAACGTCTACGCCAATTTCGAGATATCGGACGCGCTGGTCGCGAAGATGGGCGGCTGAGGCCGCTCTCGTGTCCCGGACGCGGCGCAGTGCGAAACGCTGCGGCGCAGAGCCGGAACCCACGGTGCCTTGAATGCCGGCGACAACATGGGCCCCGGTTCAGCGGCGCACCACCATAGCGCGTCGCAGACGCGCGTGAACACGCTTTTGGTGCTGCGCCGCGCCCGGGGCACGAGATCATCCACTTCCCCTGTTACTTCCGTTCTGTTTCTGTTTCCCCCACGGCAGCCAGCCGCTATCACTGGCCCATGACTGCGCTCCCGATTCGTGGCCCCGTTCGCATCATCGGCATCGACCCCGGCCTGCGCCGCACCGGCTGGGGCGTGATCGAGGCTGAGGGCAATCGCCTGATCTACGTGGCCTGCGGTTCGGTGGAACCGCCGGACGACCTGCCGCTGTCGAGCCGCCTGCTCGGGATCCATGAAGGGCTCGCGGCTGTCCTGTCCGACCACAAGCCGATGGAGGCGGCGGTCGAGCAGACGTTTGTGAACAAGGATGGCGTTGCAACGCTGAAGCTCGGACAGGCCCGCGGCGTCGCCATGCTGGCGCCCGCAATGTTCGGCATCATGGTCGCTGAATACGCGCCGAACCAGGTCAAGAAGACGGTGGTCGGTGCCGGTCACGCCGACAAGCAACAGATCGCGATGATGCTGAAGATTTTGCTGCCCAAGGCCGAGCCGCCGTCAGCGGACGCCGCCGACGCACTCGCCATCGCCATCACCCACGCCCATCACCGCCAGAGCACGGCGCTCAGGCTGAAGGTGGCGGGACTCTAATGCGCATTGTGAGACAAATATGAGCCGCATGCACGGTGCGCTCCCTCCCCCCTTGCGGGGGAGGGGCGGGGAGAGGGGTAGCCGCGGCGGCGGTGTTGCCGTCGCCAACAAGCTCGGCGCGCCGTCCTCGCGCCTTCGACAGAGTCCCCGTGTGGCACCCCCCTCCCTGACCCTCCCCCACAGGGGGGGAGGGAACGCACCGACATTGCCGTGCGTCCTTCAAGCAGTGGGCGCGCAGCGATGATCGGCAAGCTCAAGGGCCTGATCGATTCCTACGGCGAGGATTTCGTCATCCTCGACGTCGGCGGCGTCGGCTACCAGGTGCACTGCTCCTCGCGCACGCTGCAGCATCTGCCCTCGACGGGCGAAGCCGCCGTGCTGTCGATCGAGACCTATGTCCGCGAGGACCAGATCAAGCTGTTCGGTTTCCGCACCGACCAGGAGCGCGAATGGTTTCGCCTGCTCCAGACCGTGCAGGGCGTCGGCGCCAAGGTCGCGCTCGCGGTGCTCGGCACGCTGGCGCCGGCCGATCTCGCCAACGCGATTGCGCTTCGCGACAAGGCCGCGGTGTCGCGCACGCCGGGCGTCGGCCCCAAGGTCGCCGAACGCATCGTCACCGAGCTGAAGGACAAGGCGCCGGCCTTTGCCAGTGTCGACCCCGCCGTCGTGCATCTCGCCGGCGCCGTCGACGACCAGCGCGCGCCGCGGCCCGTTGCCGATGCGATCTCCGCGCTGGTCAATCTCGGCTACGGCCAGCCGCAGGCAGCGGCGGCCATCGCAACGGCATCGCGCAGCGCCGGTGAGAACGCCGAGACGGCGCAGCTCATTCGCCTCGGCCTGAAGGAGCTCGCGAAGTGAGCGATCCCAAGGCCAGCCGCATGCTCTCGCCCGAACGCCGTAGCGACGATGTCGGCGATACCGCGCTGCGCCCGCAATCGCTGTCCGACTTCGTCGGCCAGCAGCAGGCGCGCAAGAATCTCTCGATTTTCATCGAGGCGGCGCGCAAGCGCGGCGAGGCGCTGGATCACGTGCTGTTCGTCGGCCCGCCCGGCCTCGGCAAGACCACGCTGGCGCAGATCGTGGCCAAGGAGCTCGGTGTCGGCTTTCGCGCGACATCGGGCCCGGTGATCGCCAAGGCCGGCGATCTCGCCGCGCTGCTCACCAATCTCGAAGAGCGCGACGTGCTCTTCATCGACGAAATCCATCGCCTCAGCCCTGCAGTGGAAGAGGTGCTCTATCCCGCGATGGAGGACTTTCAGCTCGACCTCATCATCGGCGAGGGCCCGGCGGCACGCTCGGTGAAGATCGAGCTTTCGAAATTCACCCTCGTCGGCGCCACCACGCGTGCCGGCCTTCTCACCAATCCCTTGCGCGACCGCTTCGGCATCCCGGTCCGGCTCAATTTCTACACGATCGAGGAGCTCGAAAGCATCGTCAGCCGCGGCGCGCGCGTGCTCAATGTCGGCATGAGCGCGGACGGCGCCAACGAGATCGCGCGCCGCGCCCGCGGCACGCCG
>NZ_LGHL01000157.1 GCF_001908205.1 Bradyrhizobium sp. NAS80.1 | reverse complement strand
CTACCGGATCACCCCGCCAGGCGCATCCACGAACTGCTGCCCTGGAATTGGCAGCCTCAAAGCGTCGCTCACGCCGCTTAAGCGCTGATCAGCCTTCCGCCAAAAAACGGCCTAGCCGGGGGCCTTCGCCGGATGCGTACGATGCCGGGTGGACAATTCACTAATCTAAAGGAACAAGCGCGGGCGCTCGGGCTCGCTCCTCGCTGGCCGGAAATTGCGAAGGCGTACAGAGACGCTAATGAGCTATTCGGAGACATCATTAAAGTGACGCCGTCATCAAAGGCGATCGGCGATATGGCGCTCATGATGGTGTCGAATGGATTGACGGCGCAGGATGTCTTGGTCAGGCAGGACATAGCGTTTCCGAGCCTCGAGATGATGGTCTAGTCGAATTGTTTTTTGAGCTAAATGGCCAGCCCCGCCTTGTTGCAGTTCCCGACAGATCATCTGCGGCCTTTCAAGCTAGAGCACGCCGCCGCAAGGCGGAAGGCGGTAATCCGAATCACGTTGCCGCGCCGATGCCGGGGATAATTTCAAGTATTAGGGTGATCAGGGACCCAGAGGGTTAAGGCCGGAGATGTGCTTTGCATGCTCGAAGCGATGAAGATGGAGACCGTGGTCCACGCGCCGCGCGATGGCGTAGTAGTTGACATCCTCGTTGGCTCCGGTGCGAAAGTCGATGCTACGGACCTGCTAATCGAGATTGGGTAAGTAGATCCTCGCTCGCGTTAGGGCGGGTCCTCGCCGGCTCCAAACATCTCTGCGGCCGGTGGCAGAGGGCCGCTTTCGCCCCGGAATACCGGATTGTATCGGTCACGATCAGATGATCCGTCGGGTGGATCTCCTCAGTCCAACCTTCGATGGCGCTCAAAGAATCATGGGTCGAATTGAAGATACGTTTAGTGTTTGGTTAGAGGTGGCCGGCGCCGGCGGATGAATTCTAGCGGGTATGACCCGATCGGGGCGGCGCTCGGCGACTAGTCCAGTTGCCGAGCGCTGCCTGGTTATCACACACTGTCTCAGTGAAGTCGCCGCGTGCCTGCGTATGCCGCCATACGACAACTTTCAGGCCCGGCAGTCGCCAGCCGCCGCCAGCGGGACCGGGCCTTCGACGCCATCCGTCCCACTCGCCGCCATACGGGTCGCAATGGCGAGGCCAATCCCTTTGCAAAGGCTTCCGCCCCGATAGAGTGGCGGTTGACGAGCTCATCATATGAGCGGTTGGCCGTCACTTCCGATCCAAGCAGATCCGCCCATAACGAAAACTCGCTGCAATGCAGTTCTGATGCCGGAGCGGCATAATTGAAATAGCGAGATAGTTCTTCTGCATAGGTGGAGGACTGCATAAAAGCGAAATAGTTCGTGGTCTCAACTTCGCGAGCTCACCAAGTTTTTGCAAGACAAAAAGGGAGGATGCATTGCGTGTGGAAAGGGTAGAACTTGTTAAACGTCACCCCAGCGTCAATGTCGGTGGGCACGGCGTCTTCGCTGTTTTGATGCGTCTGTTGGCGTTTGGAGTTGCGCTCGGCCTTCATCTTTATCCATCAGCCGCTCAGTCCGCGCCTGCCGACCGTCTCCAAGCCATCTTGGATGAAACAGGCATTTGCTGAGCGTCCACTCGCCCTGACGGTGGAGCTTACGGAAACGCAGTCTAGGGCGGGTAAGCATGGCAATTTTCTCGTCGACGGCCTGGCGCCGTGGCAGATCCCATAGCCACATCTGAGAAAGGAAAGCACCATGAGTCAGGAAGTGTTCAATCAAGGAGTAAAAATTAGATCGGAAACGCTTGGGCCGGCCTATGTCGAAAAGTCCCTTCGTAACGCGGATGAATTTTCACGGCCGTTCCAAGAGCTCGTGACGGAGTACTGCTGGGGGGGCCGTGTGGGGACGGGAAGGCCTGCCGCGCAAGACCCGGAGCCTCCTGAACCTCGCGATGCTCTGCGCCCTCAATCGACCGCACGAATTGAAGCTCCATATCGGAGGCGCTTTGCGCAATGGAGTGACGAAGCAGGAAATCCAGGAAGTGTTCCTGCAGGCCGCGATCTACGCGGGCGTCCCGGCGGGAGTCGAGGCGTTTCGCATCGCGCGCGAAGTCTTCGCTGAACAGCCGGAAACCGTTTGAGATCGCCATGCAAGAATACCGGATGTTGATCGGTGGCGAATGGGTCGGCGCCGAGACGGGAGACTGGATCGAGAGCGTCAATCCTTTCGACGGCAAGGCGTGGGCGCGCATTCCGAGGGCAGGCCCTGGCGATGTCCGCCGCGCGGCTTCGGAAGCGCGGCGGGCGTTCTTGGATCCCTCGTGGAGTCGGCTGACAGCATCGGCGCGAGGTCACCTGTTGATGAAGTTGGCCGATTTGATCGCCGAACATAGCGATCAGCTCGCCCGCCTCGAGACAACGGACAACGGTAAGCTGATCAACGAGATGTCCAGTCAGTTGCGGTATCTGCCGCAGTGGTTCCGATATTTCGGGGGGCTTGCCGACAAGATTCAAGGCAGTGTCATTCCGATCGACAAACCTGGCGTTTTTAATTTCACTCGACACGAGCCGCTTGGCGTAATTGCAGCCATTACACCCTGGAATTCGCCGCTCCTGCTCGCCGGTTGGAAGCTCGCTCCAGCGCTCGCTGCCGGAAATACCGTGGTCTGGAAGCCGTCGGAATTCTCATCCGTGTCTGCGTTGGCGTTCGCCCGGTTGTTTGAGCTGGTCGGCTTTCCACGAGGGGTGGTAAACGTCGTGACAGGCTATGGCTCGGAAATCGGCGAGGCGCTCGTATCCGATCCGGCAATCGCCAAGGTCGCATTCACCGGCGGCGATCAGACTGGGCAGCGCGTCTATCAAACGGCGGCTTCCGGCATAAAGCCGGTGACTTTGGAGCTCGGGGGAAAGTCGGCGAATATCGTTTTCGACGACGCTGACCTGGACAATGCTATCAAGGGTGTCGTCTCCGGGATCTTCGCGGCGTCGGGGCAGACCTGCATCGCGGGCTCGCGCGCGCTCGTGCAGCGATCAATCTATAGAGAGTTCACGAGGCGCCTGATCGAATTCGCGGCAACCGCGAAGATCGGGAACCCTCTCGACACTTCTACTCAAGTCGGCCCTGTCACGACCCGACCGCAATACGACAAGGTTCTAAGCTACATTCAGATCGCGAAGGACGAGGGTGCGAAATGCCTTCTTGGCGGCCAGACGCCGCAGCGGCCTGATCTTGAGGATGGCTGGTTTGTCGAACCGACGATTTTTGGCGACGTTCGGCCGGATATGCGCATCGCGCAGGAAGAGGTGTTTGGTCCCGTGCTCGCGGTAATTGCGTTCGAGGACGAGGATGATGCGATCCGCATCGCCAACGATACGATCTATGGTCTAGCCGCGGGCGTCTGGACCAAGAGCATGCGTCGCGCGCTGCTTGCGTCCGAAAAACTCGAGGCGGGCACCGTCTGGGTCAATACTTACCGCGCAGTAAGCTACATGTCGCCGTTCGGCGGTTACAAGCGCTCCGGTATCGGCCGCGAGAGCGGAATCGAGGCGATCAATGAGTATTTGCAAACTAAGAGCGTTTGGATCGACGTCAACGAACCCGTTCCAGACCCCTTCGTGATGCGCTGAGCGCGCATCGTCGCAATTTGGAGACCGAAGCTTGGCTCACGACGATGTTTATAAGGTTTTTGCAATTCGCTACGGACGATCCGACCAGCGATCGCCATCAAACTACATCGGCGGCGATTCTCACGATGTCGCGGAGCCACTTGACTATTACGTTTGGGCCGTCGTCAACGACCAGAGAACAGTCATTATCGACACCGGATTCGATGAAAAACGCGGCGAATCGCGAAATCGCACTATCATCCGATCTGTCGAAGAAGGTCTAGTGTCCTGAGTCACAAGTTCGCAATCATAGATTCGCAGTAGATTCGCGTCGCTGTGCCAAGGATGGAGGCAAACAGCGACGGAGTCTCCAATG
>NZ_LGHL01000156.1 GCF_001908205.1 Bradyrhizobium sp. NAS80.1 | reverse complement strand
CCGTTTTCAAAAAGGTTCGTCCGCCGGGATCGGCTCTAACACAGGGCCGAGCACCTCTCTGAGCCCGGCGGCCACTACTTCCGCTATTGGCCCGAAGCGGCGGTCCCGGAATGTCTGCTCTAGCGCCGCTGTTGGGGGCTAAGCGGACATCCAGCCAAGCGACCGAAATTGACGCGACTGACCAAGTTAGGGCTGCCCGACATCTGCACGCCGAGGCGCGATAGAAGAAGCTATTCGTCCTCGGCCCTCTGAACCCCCAAACTCGCAAGCGCGCCCAACTTAAAGCACGAAATGAAGAATGTAATTCTCGCCGCGTTTCGATCTTTCGTGTTTCTACACAGCCAGGACCCATTTGAGACATGGTTGACTTTCTTCGGGAACCTTGAGGAGTCGGTCGGTTGAGCCGAAAAGGCGGAACCGTGATGGATTCCTATTCACGTCGGCACAAGCTTCATCATCGCGAGCGCCGCGCGACCATTGGGTCCATACGGATTGCCAAGCGATTCCGCCATCTCCAGATGATGATAGTTAGGTGATTCGATCACTTGCAAATCTTTACCCGCCGCTTTGACTGCAGCGGCGAAGTCACGGCTCTGGCGCTGAAAGTCGGGGCTCTCGAGCGTGCCAAATGTGACAGTGATCGGCGCGTGTAGCTTATCGATGTGCCGCTTTGGGCTCATAGCATCAGCCAACGGGTCGGTGAAGTTTACGTAGCTGCGGCGCCACGAGAGGCGCACAGGCGTCATGTCGTACAAGCCGCTCATGCATAATCCGCCCTTCACTGTGTTTTCAGGAAGCCCGAACTCCTTCTGCCAGTCCGTGGTGAGGGCGACGGCACAGAGGTGACCACCCGAAGAGTGGCCTCCAACAAAGATGCGCTCCGGATCGCCATCGAAGCTCGCGGCATTCTTGTAGACCCAAGCGATGCCCTTCCGCACCTGGGCCGCCATCGTCCCGAGGTCCCCACTGGCCTCCTTGATGGCAATGAAATCCAGCGCCACATAGTGCGCGCCAGCGTTGATGAACATTCGGCGGGATAGCCGTACCCGGCTGCTGAGCCCACTAGCCAATTGCCGCCATGGATAAAGACGAACACTGGCGCTTTGCGCCGGCTGGCTCGGTAAATATCGAGCTTCTCGATTTCCGTCGGCCCATACGCTACGCGCTGCGGCGCACCGATACGCGCGCGCATGGCTTCACTGTTGCTGCCCAGACGTTTGCCCACATCGGTGATAAGAGGTTCGTAGTAAGTTTGATCGTAGGACGCATCGAGTTCGAGCTGGTCGTAATCCAAGAAGACCGGCTGCCCTTTGTGATGCGGCGGTGGTCCCACCTGACATCCTTCGGCGAAGGCTGGCGTCGCCGCAACAGCGGCGGCCGTTCCGAGTATAACTCTGCGGCTGATTTGCTTCATTTGAACCTCCCCACTGCCGAACAACCTCGTGGCGGCGATATGGCAACATACCGGTCGGGCAAATGTCTGCCCCTGGCCCCTGGCGTCGTTTTGATGCAACGCAGTGGTATGACCGGAGTTGGGGTAGACCGGAGGCGGCCCGACCACGCTCAAGACGAAGCGATGACCCCTATCGGAAGTCGGTGGGCCCAATCTGGCCGTCCACCGTTGGCAGATATCGCAGCCATTCGCCGAATCGGATGCCGCGCGGGTCAATACCTCGGTGCGAGGCGACATAGTCGATCTCGCTGCGTGTGGTGCCGATATCCATCAGTTCTCCGTCACTTAGGTCGGACAAAATGGCGCTCAATTTTTGGCGTTCGCGGCGCTCCTGAAAGGCATCCCAACATTTCCAGATGAAGCTGGAGACATACCGGGTCGATACGGATGTCCATTCCAGCCACTTGGTGCCGTGCGCCGTGGTCATTGCGATGTCTCCTGGGCGGTGTTTTTCCACCGGCACGAGGATGCCGCGAGATCGGCGAGTACTCTTGACTGGCAGCTTACATTTTCCTCACCGGCAGCTTAATCTTGCGACTTCCAGCTAGGCCAAAGCGCTACCCGGTTATGGGAGCCCTCATCCAACGGGATTCGCATTTTGCGCTATCTCTTCGAGGAGTACGTATTCGACACTGACCGGCGCGAGCTGCATCGCGGGGCGGACGTCGTCTCCGTCGCACCACAGGTGTTCGATCTGCTTGATTACCTGATCCGCAACAGGGAGCGCGTCGTCAGTAAAGACGACCTCATCAATGCTGTTTGGAATGGGCGCAGCGTTTCGGATGCAGCACTGACGACCCGACTGAATGGCGCCCGAAGCGCAATCGGCGATTCTGGGGAGGAACAGCGCCTGATCAAGACGTTACAGCGCAAGGGATTCCGTTTCGTCGGAGAGGTGCGGGAGGCGCGAGAAGTTGCCAGCCCAAATCCCGGCGATGAGTCCGCGAGCGCTCTTGCGCTCCCCGACAGGCCCTCCCTCGCCGTGCTGCCGTTCGAGAACATGAGCGGCGATCCCGAGCAGGAGTATTTTGCGGATGGAATGGTTGAGGAGATTACTACGGCGCTCTCGCGGTTCAAATCGCTGTTCGTGATCGCTCGCAATTCGAGCTTCACCTTTAAAGGCAAAGCCGTCGATATCAAGGAGGTCGGACGCAGGCTTGGCGTGCGCTATGTCCTTGAGGGGGCTGTTCGCAAGGCGTCGGGCAAAGTCCGCATCACAGGGCAGTTGATCGATGCGGTCACTGGCGCGCACATCTGGACGGACAGGTTTGAGCGTGACCTGACAGACATTTTTGCTCTCCAGGACGAAGTCACGGTCGCCGTTGTCTCAGCCATCCAGCCAAAATTGCTTCAAGCAGAAATTGCAATATCGACGCGGCGGCGACCGGAGAACCTCACCACATATGATTATTATCTCCGCGCCCTGCAGCAGTTTTACCTAGCGACCCGTGAAGGGTTGGCCGAGGCGATCAGGTTTGCTCACCGCGCCTTGGAGTTAGACCCTCGGTTCGACTTAGTCGCGGCTCTAGCAGGTGCCTGTCACACGCAAAACGTCATTTGGGGCTATGCTGACGATCCCCAATTTGACCGCAAAGAAGCTGTTCGGCTTTCTCGCTTGGCATTGAGCGTCGACGATGATGATCCGCAAACGTTAGCCCTGGCTGCTGTGAACTCGGCATTCTTGGTCGGCGACAGTGAACGTGAGATCGAAATGGCGGACCGGGCGGCCACGCTCAACCCCAATTCATTTGGCGCATGGAGCAGCAGAGGCCAAGTATACAGAATTTCGCGATGGCCTGTATGCCTGCTGCCTATGACATGGCGCGCGACCGTGGCCGATCTACAAAGACTTGGCTTTCGACGGCCTTAATCTTTGGGCCGTTTGCGCTTCTGGCGCTGCTCATTCTAGGCCGCGCTCGAACGTCAGCATCCCACTGAAGCACCGCACTTCCGCAATGGGTCAATCGCGCCGTTTGGGCCGCGGGTCGATTACTTCCGGTCTACCCCGAAGAGCAGACATTTGCGGTGTCCAAAGCCACGTCGCATATGGGCCAACCGCGGGCATCAGCAGGGCGCCAAGTCAGAATGAGCTGACAAGAATCGGTGTTCCGCAAGCCCCTGCGCGACCCCTTGAATGGCAAGAACATGACCGGCCTGAGATTCGATGGGTAACCGCTGCTGGTCCAGGAATTTTCTGGCCGTCGTTACGAATAGTGTCTTGAGATCGCTGCCGCCAAAGCACAGGCACGTCGGATTGCTCACAGGCAGCGGGATAACGGTGTCGATCTGCCCATCCGGCCGATACCGCACTACCCGGCCGCCCGAAAAGAAAGCCGTCCACAGCCCACCGGCAACATCGACGCAGGCGCCGTCGGGTCTCTCCTGCGAGGCGCTGTAATCCGCAAACAAGCGTCTATTGCGGATCACACCGTCGTCTAGATCGAAGTCGAACATCCAGGTGCAGTATCGCCGCGTGTCCGTGAAATAGAGAGTGCGATTGTCCGGCGAGAACGCGATCCCGTTGGTGACGATGACGTCGCCGAACATGTGCGCCACCTGACCGTCGCCGGTCACGCGATACAGCGAGCCGTTCGGACGATGCTGGTGCCGATCCACAGGCGGCCGCGCGCGTCCACGCGGCCGTCGTTGAGCCGGTTGTCCAGGCCGCTTTCGACGTCACAGAATTGGACAGGAGGAACATCGTCGGAAGCGCGACTGTAGAGACGCAAATCCTGCGCGAGTAGATGCGAGCCGTCCGCCGTCAAGGCCTGGCTGCCGAGGAATTGGCAATCGTAGGAGGAAACGTGGTGAGCGCCCGTTGCCGGATCGAAGGATTGATGCAGCCTGCCGTCGATGTCGACCCACCACAGCTTGCGGGACCGGTCGCACCACAGTGGCGTCTCGCCGAGAATATCCGCGCTGGCGACCGCGGTCTCGACCCTGTGCGGGGAAATCGAATTCGTAGTCATGCCGGAATCCGATTCCAGCCGCGCCCGCTGTCGCCAAAGGCCTGATAACCGTCCGAGGTCACAGCGATGGTATCCTCGAGCTTGATGAAGCCTCGTCGCGGGTGGGGCAACGTGGTCTCGATCGAGATGACCATGCCGGCCTCCAAAGGCGCGTTGGCGTCGTCGGCGGGGTAGGGAATGGGGCCGCTCGCCGTCAGGCGCGGCGCTTCGTGGCTGACGATGCCCATGCCATGGGCGACGAAGTGCATCTGTTTGCCGTGAGGGGACCGCGCCAGTGCTTCGTTCGCGGCGGCGTAGATATCGCCGCCGATGAGACCCGCCCGTATCGGTGCGCGGGCCGCCTGCTGGATCAGGTCGATCTCCACGAGGAGATCGACGAGCTCATCGTCGGGAGCTCCGTGCACGGCCATGCGGCAGAGGTCGCCGATGTACCCCCTGAAATTGCCGCCCGAATCCAGCGACACGATGTCGCCCGGTTCGAGCCGCTGCTCCGACGGAGCTCGATTGAGACTCGTCCCCATCGTCACGAGGGCGTATTCGAAGATCATGTCGCGGGACAGTTCGGCCTGTCGCAGATGAGCGATGATCTCGCGCTTGCTGTGTCCGGGGCGGGTGTGGTTGACCGCGTCCATCATCGAGGCGACCACCCACTCTGACGCCTCGCGCAGGATTTCCAGCTCGCCAGCAGTCTTGATCGAACGCAGTTTTTCGAGCGGACGCATCGCCTCGACGAGCTGGCAATCGGGAAGGTCCCTGCCTAGCACGTCCGCTGCATCGGCGGGCAGGAACGACATCTCCGCCCCAACACGAAGCGCAGGCGTTGCGACGGACTTTAGATGCTTGAGGGCGAGCGTCATCGCCTCGACTGCGGTTGACGATCCGAACACGACCGGCGGCATCCAATATCCGGCGTTCGTTCGGTTCAGAACGCTGTCCCGCTCGTTCCGGTTGGCAATATAGGCCGACCTGTCCGGCGCGCCCTTCACGTAGACGAAGACGGGCAGGTACCGGCTGATGCCGATGGCTTCCATGTGATCGAACTGGAAGTGATAGTACCCGCCGAGAAGGTACTGAATGTTGTGCTTCGAGGTGACGATCAGGACGTCGATGCCGAAGTCGTCGAGCAAGCCGTCAAGCCTGGTCGTGGAGAACGGAATGTTGGCGTGCATCTACCGTTCTTCTTCGTCGACGACTTGAACTTTTTGGCGGGCGAGGGCGGTCAGCTGTCCTTCCAGGAGGACAGGGCATGCGCGACGCAGCCATTGATGTGCTCGCTGAGGACGGTCCTGGCTCTCTTGATGTCCCGCTTCAGGGCGCATTCCAGCAATGCCTTGTGCTGGTTGATGGTCTCCGTGCCCCGATAGCGCAGCGCATAGCGGAAGTATTTGTCGAAGACGATCGCGTGGGTGTGCATCAACTCGCGCGACCCGCAGCTCGAGATCAGCGCCTGGTGGAACTCGCCGTCATAGCGCTTGCGCAATTCGGGATCGTCGCCTTCTGCAAGGACGGTGCGTTCGGTCGCCGCAAGCTTGTGATGCGCTGAGACCACACGTCCCTCCCACTCGACGTCGCCGGCACGGAACGACTCGGCCATCGCGTGATGCTCGAGCAGGATGCGCAGATCCGCGAGCTCGCGCAGGTTCTGGATCGAGATCGGCGCCACCTCGAATCCACGCTGGCCTTCGGCAACAACAAAACCCTCGGACGTCAGACGATTGAGGATCTCACGCAGCGTGCTGATGCTGACGCCGTAATCTTCCTTCATGGCATCGAGCTTGAGACGTCCGGATGGCGTGAGCACGCCGAAGATGATGTCGGACCGGATGCGCTGATAACCGCTGTCGCCCGCCGACAGGGGCCGTTCCTCAACCGACGTCATGCTCTCTAATCCCGCTTGTCCGGACTGCCGGCCATCCCTCAGGAGGCTGAACCATCAATGTTGCCAGCAATATAGCAAACTTTTGGCATCAGACATATATAGAAATCTCAGATGAAAGTGAGATTGTCGTTTGACATCGAAATATATGTATGATGTGTAAATAAGCTGAGGGTACAGAAAACAATGGCTTAAGCCGCCGTTCGTGCCCCAGCGAACAGGGAGGAAACGATGAGCTTGTTGGTACGGGCGCTGTCAGCGACGGCGATCTGCGTGGCGCTGACGGTCGGTGCAGCCGCTGAGGACATTCAGGAGCGCACGATCAGGTGGGGCCACCTGAACAACACCGATCACCCCGTCAGCTTTGGCGTGCAAAAATTTGCCGAGATCCTGCTGGCGAAGAGCGGGGGCAAGATGAAGATCCGCGAGTTCGCGGCCTCACAGCTCGGCAACGAATTGCAGCAACAATCAGCGCTGCGCGGCGGCACGCAGGAGATGCTGTCGGCCTCGACGACATCGCTCGCGACCGTCATTCCGGAGTTCGGCCTCGTCGATTTCCCGTTCCTCTTCAACACGACCGAACAGGCCGACGTTCTGGCGACCGGCAAATTTGGCAAGGCGATGCTCGATACATTGCCATCGAAGGGGCTGATTGGTCTCGGATATTGGGGCCTGGGCTTCCGCAACGTCACCAACAGCACTCGCCCCATCACCAAGCTTGAGGACTTCAGCGGCCTCAAGCTTCGCGTGATTCCGAACCCGGTCTATCTCGAAACCTTCGGTGCCTTTAAGGCCAATCCGGTCCCAATGGCTTTCGGTGAGCTGTATTCGGCGCTGGAGACCCGCACCGTCGACGGCGAGGAGAATCCATACACGGTCATCCTCTCCAACAAATTCTACGAAGTGCAGAAATACGTCTCCGCCACAAATCACACCTTCACCCTAAACATCATTCTGGTGAGCAAGGCATTCTGGGACAAGCTGTCGCCGACCGAGCAGCGCCTGATGCACGAGGCTTATGAAGAAAGCCGCGGCTATCAGAAGGAGCAGACGCGCCTGCAGACCGAAAAGGCCCTGGCCGAATTGCAGGCCAAGGGCATGCAGTACAACGCGATCGCTCCCGAAGAGACCGACCGCATGCGCAAGACGGCGCAACCCGTCGCGGACAAGATCTCGGCCAACCTTCGTTCCGATACGGTGAAGCTCTTCAACGACGAGGTCGAGCGTATCCGCAAGGAAGTGAAGTAGTCGACCACTCCATCACACAGGCGGCAGAGCCGGCCTATGGCCGGCTCACGCCCCTCATTTGCCTGGACGTCACGCATGGCTCGAGCTCTCGACCTCTATTGCACGTTCCTGAAAGCCGTCATTGCCGCGAGTCTCGCGGTCATGGTGGTCCTGGTCTTCGGCAACGTGGTCCTGCGTTACGGCTTCAACTCCGGGATCACGATTTCCGAGGAGCTGTCGCGCTGGCTCCTGGTCTGGCTGACCTTCCTCGGCGCCATCGTCGCGTTGCGCGAGCACGCCCATCTCGGCGTCGACACCCTGGTCCGGATACTGCCGGCCTCCGGCAAGCGCATCTGCTTCGTCATCAACTATTGCCTGATGTTGTTTGCCGACTGGCTGCTGCTCTCGGGAAGCTGGCGCCAGACCATCATCAACATTGACGACCGCGCACCGGCCACCGGTCTTTCCATCGGCATCTTCTACGCGGTCGGCGTGATTTTTGGCGTGTCAGCCGCAATTATCCTTCTCTACGACCTGTACCGGGTGATCAGCGGGCAGGGGACCGAAGAGGAGATGGTGGCTGTCAGGGAATCGGAGGAGCAGTGATGTCCGACATCGCCGCCGTGTCCGTTCATCCCCATCGCGTCACCTGGATCATGCCATGACGATCGCTGTCTTCACGTTCTCGTTGCTCGGCGCCATGGCGCTGGGCATGCCGATCGCCTTTGCACTCCTCATCTGCGGCGTCGCCCTGATGAGTACGATCGACATGTTCGACTCCCAGATTGTGGCGCAGAACGTCATCAACGGCGCCGACAGTTTTCCGCTGATGGCCATTCCCTTCTTCATGCTCGCCGGCGAGATCATGAACAAGGGAGGGCTGGCCAAGCGCATCGTCAACGTTGCCCTCGTTGCGGTCGGGCATTTCCGGGGCGGTTTGGGCTA
This sequence comes from Bradyrhizobium sp. NAS80.1, assembly GCF_001908205.1. Classification (GTDB taxonomy): domain Bacteria; phylum Pseudomonadota; class Alphaproteobacteria; order Rhizobiales; family Xanthobacteraceae; genus Bradyrhizobium. Next base: position 7,439 of record NZ_LGHL01000156.1, on the reverse strand, counting down.
CGTCACGATCATGGCGGCCTGTATCTTGTCGTCGCTGTCAGGGTCCGCCGCGGCCGACGCAGCCGCGCTCGCAGCGTTGCTGGTGCCGATGATGGTGGCAGCGGGACACAAGAAGACCTACGCGGCGGGTCTTGTGGCCGCTGGCGGCGTCATCGGCCCAGTCATCCCGCCCAGCATCGGTTTCGTGATCTTCGGCGTTGCCGCCAACGTATCGATCTCCAAGCTGTTTCTCGCCGGCATCGTTCCCGGCCTCCTGCTTGGATTGGGCCTCTGCGCCGCCTGGTATTGGGTCGTGCGCAAGGAGAACCTGTCGCCGCCGCCGAGGGCCTCGCTACGCGAAATCCTCCACGCCATCGTCGACGGTTTCTGGGCGCTCATGCTGCCAGGGATCATCATCGTGGGCCTGCGCTTCGGCATCTTCACGCCGACCGAGGCCGGCGTCGTTGTCGCCGTCTATTCGCTGTTCGTCGCGACCTGCATCTATCGCGAGCTCAAATGGTCGGAGGTTTACGCCGTTCTGGTGTCGTCTGCCGTGACGACGAGCGTCGTCATGTTCCTCGTCGCCGCAGCGCTGGTGTCGTCCTGGCTCATCACGGTGTCCGAGATCTCCGCCCAGGTCGTCGATCTCCTGAAGCCCTTCATGGGAAACAATACGATCCTGATGCTCGCGATCATGGTGGTCGTGGTGATCGTAGGCACGGCGCTCGACATGACGCCGACGATCCTTATCCTGACGCCGATCCTCATGCCGATCATCAAGGCGGCGCACATCGACCCTGTCTATTTCGGCGTACTCTTCATCATCAACAATTCGATCGGTCTCATCACGCCACCGGTCGGCATCGTGCTCAACGTCGTCTGCGGCGTCTCCAGGATCAGCATGGAGGATATCATCAAAGGCGTCTGGCCCTTCATGATCGCGCAGCTGATCGTTCTGTTCGCGATGGTGCTGTTCCCGGGACTGGTGACGATCCCGGCCAAATGGTTTGGCGGCTAGTCGCGTTGGCAAAGGAAAACGAGGGACCAATAATGACCGCACGGATTATGATCCTCAATGGACCAAATCTCAATTTCCTCGGCATCAGGGAGCCGCACATCTATGGCTCGACGACACTGAAGCAGATCGAGGACAGCTGCCAGGCCCTGGCCAGTCAACTCGGCGTTTCGATCTCGTTCCACCAGTCCAACATGGAAGGCGAGCTCGTCAACCTGGTCCAGTCCGCCCATGGCAAGGCGGATGCGATCATCATGAACCCAGCGGCCTATTCCTTCACGTCGATCGCGCTGATCGATGCGTTGAAGATCTTCGAGGGCGTGAAGATCGAGGTCCACATCTCGAACATTCATGCCCGCGACGAGCTTCACCGCCACTCCATCACGTCGAGCGCCTGCACGGCGGTCATTTGCGGTTTGGGCCCATACGGCTATCTTGCCGCGATCCTGGCGGCCGTTCAGCGGCTCGGACAATTGCCTGAAAAGATCCCGTCGGCTCTTCACGGGCTTGCGGCCGCCGGCAAGACGTAGCAGGGAGAGCGGAGATGCGCGGAGCGGGATTTCTCGCCATCTGGAGCGACGTCGCGGCGGACGACCTGACCGATTACCGGCACTGGCTGACGCGCGAGCACACGACCGAGCGCGTGACGACCAAAGGCTTCCTGGCATCGCGTGTGTTCCGCGCGGCCAGGGAGGACATCAGCCGCTTCTTCATCCTGTACGAGCTGGAAGCACCCGAAGTCCTCGATGGCAAGGCCTACCTGGCGCGCCTCAACGCGCCGACGCCGTGGTCGCAGCGCATCATGCCAAAGCTTGGCAATTTCATGCGGGGCGGGGGCATGATGGTCGCACGGGCAGGGCGGGGCGAGGGGGCCACGATCATGGCGCTTCGGATCGAGACATTGCCTGGAGACCCCACGAAATTGGCTCAGGCGCTCGTTGCGTGCGACGGGGTCGCCGCAGTGCAGATCGGAGCGACCGACGAGGCCCGGACGTCGGTACCGACGGCTGAGAAGGGCATGCGGAAGAACGAGGGCTTCTTCGCGGGGCTTCTGTTGATCGAGGCGCTCGACGTGGCCTCATTGCAGGCCGCCTTGCAGCAGGCGCGCGCGATTTCGCCTGACGTCCTGGACGGGGCGAGCGAGCCTGAGATCTACCACAGCATGTTTGCGCTCGACGCCCGCATCGCGGATTATGGCTGATGGCAAATTTCTCGCTCGCCGCGCTGACCGTGCTCGAGCTTCCGCCGCCCGAGATGATCGAACTGGCGGCACGCTGCGGCTACGAACAAGTCGGGCTCAGGCTGTCGCCCGCGACGCCCGGAGGGGTCGCCTATCGCCTGATGGACGATGCGCTGCTCTTGAGGGAAACGCTGCAGCGGTTGCAGTCGACGGGCGTGACCGTCGCCGATCTCGAGGTCGTTGCATTCAGGCCGGAGACCGACGTCGCATCCTTCACCCCCTTCTTCGAGACAGGCGCGCGCCTCGGCGCCAAGTACATCCTCGTCGCGGCCTACGATCCCGACTTGGTGCGATTTTCGGATCGCTACCGGCAGTTTTGCGAAGCCGCGGCAAAGTATGGGCTGACCTCCGATCTTGAATTCATGCCGTGGACCAGCGTTCCGGACCTGAAGACCGCGATGCGGATCGTCGCCGAGATCGATCATCCCGCCGCCGGTATCCTGGTCGATGCGCTGCATTTCGATCGATCGCAAAGCTCGCTTGCGGATCTCCGCAGGCGCAGCGGCTTCACTACTGGCAGCTCTGCGACGGCCCGGCCGAGCGTCCGACCACGACGGAGCAGCTCATCCATGCCGCGCGAGAGGAGCGGATGTTTCCCGGCGAGGGCAGCATAGACCTCGTCGGACTGACGAAGGCGATGCCGGACAGCCTGACCATCAGCATCGAGGTCCCGACCGTAGAGCTGGCGAAAAGCGTTGGCGCCGAAACGCGGGCGCGCCGCGCGCTCGCGGCGGCCAAAACCCTGGTCGAGAGGGCGCACGCGGCTTCGTGAGAGGAGGGGTGATTGGGATGCCGCGAGGCGATCGCGCCTGGGATGTCGAGACCGATCTCCTGGTCATAGGCGCAGGTGCGGCCGGCATGACGGCCGCACTGGTGGCGGCCCTCGAGGGGCTCGATGTCATCCTTTGCGAAAAGTCCGAAATGGTCGGCGGGACGACCGCGACCTCCGCCGGGACCGTCTGGATACCGGGCAACCGGCAAGGACAGCTTGCCGGAAGGCCTGACACGGTTGACGCCGCGCGCACTTATCTCGCCGGGATGCTCGGCGAGCACGCAACAGACGAACGCCTGGACACGTTCCTGAAACTTGGCCCAATTGTCCTCGATTATCTCGAACAGAAGACGAGCGTGCGGTTCGCGGCACCGCCGGTCCATCCCGATTACAAGCAGCTTCCGGGCGCAGCGACCGGCGGCCGCGCGCTCGGCGCCGTTCCGTTCGACGGCCGCAAGCTCGGCGATGATTTTGTTCGCGTCAGGCCGCCGCGCCGGGAATTCATGGTTCTCGGCGGCATGATGGTCGGAAAGGCGGACATTCCGGCGCTGCTGGCGCCCTTCCGCAACTGGACGAATTTTCGGCACGTCGCTGGCCTTCTCGCCCGGCATGCGCTGGATCGTATCAGCTACAGGCGCGGAACGCGCCTGATCATGGGCAATGCGCTGGTTGCAAGACTCTTGGACAGCATCCGTCGCGCCAGCGTCGGACTGCGATTTGAGACGGGGCTTCGCGAGATCATCCGCGATGGCGATGATGTCGTCGGTGCCGTCCTCGCGTCGCCGAGCGGAGAAGTGGCCATACGCGCCCGCAAGGGCGTTGTGTTGGCAACAGGTGGCATCGGCTGGAGCCGCGAACTTCGAGAACGGTTGTTTCCAGATGCCGCGCGACGATTTTCGCTCGCACCTTCCTCCAACACCGGAGACGGGATCCTGGCGGCCGAGCGCGTCAGCGCCGCCATCGAGCGTGACCTCGACAGCCCGGCCTTGTGGATGCCGAGCTCGGTGATGGCGCAGGCGGACGGCCATGTGTCGGTCTTCCCGCACATCATGCTCGATCGCGCCAAGCCGGGACTGCTGGCCGTCAACAAATCCGGCTGCCGCTTCGTGAATGAGGCCGACTCCTACCACGACTTCGTCGAAGCGATGTTGCGTTCGAACGCTTCGGCCTCGTCAGCGACGCCGGCCTTCCTGATCTGCGATCATGCCTTCATCAAAGACTTTGGCATCGGGCTGGTTCATCCCGGCACCAAGAACTTGAACGAGTTCTTGCAAGCAAACTACTTGATCGAGGGGGAAACGATTGAAGCGTTGGCCGGCAATATCGGTGTTGATGGCGACCAGCTTGGCCAGACAGTTGAGCGATACAATCACTACGCCGAAACCGGTGTCGACGAAGACTTCGGCCGAGGGTCCAGCGAATTGAACCGGTTCAACGGCGATCCCCAGAGCAAGCCGAACCCTTGTCTGCGGCGGATCGGACCAGGACCGTACTATGCAGTCGCCGTTTGGCCGACGGATCTTGCCAGCAGCGCCGGCCTACGCACGGATGCATGCGCCCGGGTATTGTCTCGCGATGGGAACATACTGTCCGGGCTGTACGCAGCCGGCACCGATTCATCCTCGATCTTCCGCGGGACTTACCCAGGGCCAGGCACAATGATCGGCCCCGCCATCGTCTTTGGCTGGTGCGCCGCGATGGATGCTGCGGGGACTTTGCCGAAACTCATGGCCTCCTGCGACGGGCGAACGAAGGGTGAGGCGTAGGGTGGCTAATTCCAGGCGAGGTCTCTTTCGTTCGAAAAAACCCTTCTCGGCGCTTCTAGAAAATACCTAGGTGTCATTCGGCCTGACCCCCTAAGCCGGGGGATCGGCGTCCAAAATTTGAACGCCGATTGACAGCTGCAGGCGCAACTGCGGCAGAGGAGGCGCGCCAGATGACTCTCTCACTTCCTGCGCCTCAGCGCTGGTATGAAAATGTTGTCGGCGGCGTGAGGGTGTCGCTCTCCGTGAATGAAAAGGCCGCAGCGGCGGACCACTGCGGCCAACCGGGATCAAAAGTAAACGGCCAGCCCCGGAAGAACTAAACATACCGTGAAGTGCAATTTCATCCAAATCACGCTTGCAGTAGACTGAAGTACGTCAGTTTTCCCGACTGAGGGAGGGCTCGCCGGGGCTGGCTGATGGCGAGCCCTCAACCCCAAGCACGAGGCCGCGATCGCCCCGCGGGCCTCATTGCACGACCGATAGTCTGCATCCGATCACGTCAGATTCATGTCAAACCAATATCGAAATCTGGCGGGGCGCTTCTGACCGAGTGTGATCGAGCCAGCCTTCAATTACCGCTGATGGCCCAAGCCAAACCCCAATACGAGCGCCTTCTGACGCAGCGCGCCAACGCTGCGCTTCATCTCTTTCGAGATCTTCACAACGGGCGTCCGATCCTTCGAGTGCTTCTTGAGTGTCCGCAGCTCGGCTGGTGTCCACTCGCGGCGAATTACCTTTTTCTTCTTGGCCAACTTGGCGCTCCTTCAATGTTGAGGGGGCGCGGTCTAACACATGGCGCGTGGTGCGCAACTTGAAAGGATAACGCCCGGTTCGCACCGGGCGCTTAAGTCAATCATTCTGGCGGTGACGATGGCGTTCGTGCCGATTGTGGCGTTGAGCGAGACGGCCGCTTGAAGATCGCTCGCAAGTTGCGCGACGTCGGTTTCTTCGAGGAACGAACCTCTTCAAGCGGCGACATCGCCTACTGGGTCCCATTTGTCTACCGGCCCTATCTGCAAATGTCTCAGGGCAAGGTCGATCAGATATCTTCTCCGAAACTTCCCCTTTAGACGCGGCTCGGCACGCGCGTCCGATGATTTCTTCGAGAGATCATCGGAAAGCCGAGAGGCAGGGCTCTGGCTCGGTGAATGCCCGGAGCCGAAGCTTAGATCATGTTTAACAATCTTCTGCCGACCAGCTGGCGTGAGCGACCAATATACCGTCCCGCTTACGTAGTTGGCGCTCGTGACTGTCGCGAGGCCTGCTTGGTCTAAGCGATCGAGTGATATTTCAGAATACTGCTATTCCAAGTGCGCGGGCAATCAATCTTGTGTTTCGACTGTCAATGCCATCAGCTCGGAAGAGCTGGACTAGGACACGAGCGGTGTCATCTTTAAAAGATGGATGTCCTTGCTGAGGAGCTTGGGCTCGCAGCTCGGCATTCTCCTTTTCGAGGATTGCTACCCGCTGCTTTAGGATATCCACCTGTTCGCTGGCTGCGGTCGATTGATTGGAAGGGCGCGCTGCAGATTCGGGCGCACCGGATGATCATGCAGATCCTCGACGCGCAGCCGGACGGCCTGCGAGGGTCGTGCGCCAGTGACCGCCAAGGTGTCGGTCAGGAGTCCCAGTTGTCGATCGTGTCCATAGGCCGTGGCGACGAATTCGCGGATCTTGTCGTCTGAGAGGATGACGTTGCGCGCCCCCTGCGCATCCGGCAAGCCGGCGAGCCCAATCTGCCACGGTTGCCGGTCCTGAATGCGCTGATCATGCTGCGCGGCCAACTCCAGTGCGGCGCAGGCGCATCTGGAGAGCCGGTTGATCACGGCAGGGCCGATCTTGCTGAGCAAGCCATCTCGCCATTTCTTCAGTTCGCTCGCCGTGAGGAGCTGCACCGGCTTGGCAAGCAGCACCCTAGTCAAATGCACGCGCGGCCATTCGGCGTTGTAGGGATTGGCATTACGCGCTTCGAGATCGCGTTTGTAGTCCGTCAGCGCGTCATCGATGGTGACCGGTGCGGTGTCGGCGCTGCCATCCTTGCCGCGCGCCAGCTTCTTCGCCGCGTCCTGGGCCTCGTAGAATGTCAGCACATTCTTGCCGCTGCTGTCCTCGAAGTCGTCGGCGAGCGCGAATGCTTTCGTCCAATATGCTCCGTGGCCGTCGCTGGCCTTGAGCACCCATGTGCCGTTGGTCCCGTTGCGCCGGTACATCAACGAAACGCCGCGCGCGAGTGATGGGCCGTTATACGGTCGTCTGCGAACCTGCAATTTCAAACGCGCGCTGCGGCTTTCGAGTGCGCTGTGACGAACCTTGCGTGCCATGATCGTGTCCCGTGTCTCGCGAAGTGTCGCGATGACGTGTGTAAAAGCCGACAGAGGCTCATAGCATCACATGGGGATAATTGACGGCGTATCAATGGCTTAGACTCTCTATGCGGTTCTCTACAGTTCTATGCGCATCATTGTTTTCCCCTGCGCAGGGAGGGCCGTGTGTTGGGCTTCACCTGTATGCTGCTGTGCGGTCTCCTTGCGCTACATATTCGCGCAGCGGACCGCCGGTGCGAGCTGGCACCCGGCCTTCCCTGCGCCCTTGTGTCCTGAAAATCTGCCAGAATGTGCGAACGGGCGGTTGGATCAGAACCGCCCGTTGCTGGAGCTGAGCCCGTTG
>NZ_LGHL01000155.1 GCF_001908205.1 Bradyrhizobium sp. NAS80.1 | reverse complement strand
TGCCACGAGCGAGGACCTCCTGGCTGGGGTACCCCCCTCCCTAACCCTCCCCCGCAAGGGGGGAGGGAACGAGAGAGCGCCGAGTGACGAAGCGCACTCCACCTCAGTCCTCCCGCGGCTTCAGGTCGCGCTTGCCGTGATAGCCGCGCTTGGGACGGCGCGGCGGGCCGTAGCCGCTGGCTTCAAGCTCATTGCGCTCGCGCGCCTCCTCACTGCCGGTGCGCTGCACCAGCACGCGTCGGCCCTTGCGATCGCTGATCACCGCTCGCTTGCTGGCGGGCTTCTTCTCGCGCGGTGCATCATCGTCGCGCGAGGTGGATTTCGAGGGCACGTCGAACTCGGCGCCCGACTTCTCGATGACCTTGTCGCCGAGTTGCTCGCGCAGCACGCGCGACCTGATCTCGTCGACCTGGCCTTCCGGAATCTCGCCGAGCTGGAACGGACCGTAGGACACGCGGATCAGCCGGTTTACCTCGAGCCCGAGATGGGCGCAGACATTGCGCACCTCGCGGTTCTTGCCTTCGCGGATCGCGAACACCAGCCAGACATTGGCGCCCTGGTCGCGCTCAAGCGTCGCCTCGATCGGACCGTATTTGACGCCTTCGACCTCGATGCCTTTCTTGAGCTCGTCGAGCTGCGCCTGGGTGACGTCGCCATGGGCGCGAACGCGATAGCGGCGCAGCCAACCGGTATCCGGCAATTCGAGCGTGCGCGCGAGTCCGCCATCATTGGTGAGCAGCAGAAGGCCTTCGGTGTTGAAGTCCAGCCGGCCGACGCTGATCAGGCGCGGCAGGCCTTCGGGCAGATTGTCGAACACGGTCGGACGCCCCTCGGGGTCGTCATGCGTCGTCATCAGCCCGCGCGGCTTGTGATAGAGGAACAGCCGCGTGCGCTCGCGCGGCGGCAACGGCTTGCCGTCGACAGCGACGACATCGTTCTGCGTCACGTCGAGCGCGGGCGAATTGATCACCCGGCCGTTGACCGTGACGCGGCCCTGCGTGACCATCTCCTCGGCGTCGCGGCGCGAGGCGAGGCCCGCGCGCGCCAGCACCTTGGCGATGCGCTCGCCGGCCTTCTTCGGCTTCGGCGCTTCTTCGCGGCGCGGACGCCCCTCGAAATCACGATCGCGGTCGCGATAGGCGCCGCGGCCGCCGAAGGCGGGGCGGCGGGTGAAGATCTGGCTGTCGTCCTCATTGTCGCGCCGCGGACGATCGTGGAAACGGCCTTCGCTGCGCGGATGCTCGTGCCAATCGGAGCGACCTTCGGAGCGCTCGCGTGGCCGATCGAATTTCGGGCGGTGGCCACCGCGTTCGACATCGCCGTCACGGCGGGGCCGATCGAATTTTGAACGCTCGCGGAACGGACGATCGCCCGAGGCGCGATCGTCGCGCGAGCGCGAGAAGCGCGGACGGTCCTCGCCGCGTCCGCCTTCGCGGCGGTCGTCGCGCTGACGCCAGGGCTTTTCCTCGCCGCGATCCCGGCCGCCGAAATCCTTGTCGAAGCTCTTGCGGGGCCGGTCGCCGCGCGGACGATCGTCGCGCTTCTGCCACGGCTTTGAATCGCCCCGCTCGCCTCGATCGCGCGGACGGTCGCCGCCCCGCGAAAACTTCCGCTCGCCGTCGCGCTCCGGACGGTCACCACGCGGCGCGTACGGCCGCTTGTCGCCAAACTTCCTGTCGCCGAACCGGCCAGCGGGGCGAGAGTCGTCGCGATCACGGCTGCGCGGTGGACGGTCGTCACGCCCATAGGACGGGCGATCACCGCGCGGCTTGAACGAGCGCTTCTCGCCATCGCGCGACCCGCGATCGGAAAACGGCCGGTCGCCACGCGGCTTGAAGCTGCGCTCGCCACGATCCTCGCGAGCCCGGTCGTCGCGCTTGAAGCGCGGACGGTCGCTGAAGTCGCGGCGTGGCGCATCGCCCTCCTCGCGGCGGCGGAACGGACGGCCCTCGCGGTCGCCGCGGGGCGAACGGCTGTCGCGGTCGCCCTTGCCCTCAAAGCCGCGCTCGCCGAATTTCTTCTCGGGGCCACGCGGCTTGCCGCTGCGGCCCTTGGAAGGGCCTCGATCACGCCGGCCGCGGGAATCGTTGTCTTTGTCGCTGTCGCGAGGCATGAATAATCTCACTTAGGGGTGGCTAGTCAGCATTGTGCGCGCTCGTTCCGAGCCGCATGCTCAGGCAAAATCGGTATCCACTCTTGCTGAAGGCGGAGCTAGTAGCAGGTTTCTGGCAATGATACGAGGCATGAAAGCCCCTTCTTTCATGGATTTGGCGCTCAAGACGGCCGAAAATGCCGGAAAATCGGGCGAAGTTCCGATCGGATGCGTCATCGTCCGCGATTACGAGGTCATTGCCACCGCCGGCAACCGGACGCTGAGCGACCACGACCCCACCGCCCACGCCGAGATTGTCGCGCTGCGCGAGGCCGCGAAAAAGATCGGCAGCGAGCGCCTCGTGGACTGCGACCTCTACGTGACGCTGGAGCCCTGCACCATGTGTGCGGGCGCGATCTCCTTTGCAAGGGTTCGGCGGCTCTATTACGGCGCGGCCGACCCCAAGGGGGGCGCGGTCGAGTCGGGCGTGCGCTTCTTCGCCTCACCAACCTGCCATCATGTCCCGGACGTCTATTCCGGGGTCGGCGAAAGCGAAGCGGCGCGGCTGCTCAGGGAGTTCTTTCGCGAGCGGCGCTAAGACGCCGAGAAGAACTCGCGCAGTGCCTTTGCGGTGACGTCGGGGTTCTCCTCGGTGAGGAAATGGCCGGAATCCACCGGCATGCCGTCCACGTTCGTTGCCCACTGCTTCCACGTATCGAGCGGGGTGGATGCGGCTTGCGCGATGCCGGCGTTGCCCCACAGCGCCAGCATCGGGACCGTGATTTTCTTGCCGGCCTCGAAATCGGCCTTGTCGAGATCGTAGTCGAAATAGGCGCCGGCGCGATAATCCTCGCACATCGCGTGCACGCGGGCGGGATCACGGAACGGGGCGATGTAGTGCGCGAGTGCGCGCGCATCGATCGCATCGAGCGTCTTCGACTTGGTCTGGCTCGCCATCTTGAAGCGGAGGAAGAACTCGCCATTGCTCGAGATCAGCGTCTCGGGCAGCGGCGCGGGCTGCGCGAGGAAGGTCCAGTGATAGATCTTCAGCGCATAGGCGCGGTTCATCCGCTCCCAGTAATTGTAGGTCGGCAGGATATCGAGCACGGCAAGGCGCGACAGCCGGCCGGGATGGTCGAGCGCGAGACGGTAGGAGACGCGGCCGCCGCGGTCGTGGCCGGCAAGCGCGAAGTGCACATGACCGAGGCTCTCCATCGCCTCGACCATGGTCTTCGCCATCGCGCGCTTGCTGTAGGGCAAATGCTGCGCATCGCTCTCGGGCATGTCCGACCAGCCATAGCCCGGCAAATCAGCGATGATCAGCGTGAACCTGTCCGCAAGCTGCGGCGCCACGCGGTGCCACATCACGTTGGTCTCGGAGAAGCCGTGCAGGAGCAGCAGCGGCGGCCCCTTGCCGCCGACGCGCGCGAAGACGCGACCGGAGGAGGTGTTGATCCATTCGGAGGCAAAGCCCGGATAGAGGTCGGCGTGATCGGACATCTTCTGCATCGTCATCTGGTCGGTCCCACGGCGCGCCCGACAAAAAAATGTCGAAAACAACCCCATGCAAAGTCGCACGGCGGCCACCTGTGAGGGTTGCTAACCCCAACCGCCGATTGCGCATTTTTGGAATGTCGATGTGGCGAGGCGGTGGCGGCGCCCAAACCTCGGGATTCCGGATCGACGCGTTTCGCGCGTCGTCCGAAATGACGAGCTAGTTCTTGGCCTTCTCTGCTTCCACCGCCTGCCAGCCGATGTCGCGGCGGCAGAAGCCCTCGGGCCAGTTGATGCGGTCGACGGCCTGATAGGCGCGGTCCTGCGCTTCCGTCACGGTCTTGCCAAGCGCGCAGACATTGAGCACACGGCCGCCATTGGCGAGGATCGCACCATCCTTCGCAACCGTGCCGGCGTGGAAGATCTCGACGGTGTCGACCTTCGCGGCCTCGTCGAGCCCCTCGATGCGCGTGCCCTTCTGATAGTCGCCGGGATAGCCCTTCGCCGCCATCACCACGGTGAGCGCGGATTCCGGATACCAGCGCAGATCGAAATGCTTCAACTCCCCGTCGCAGGCGGCAATGAACGCCGGCACGATGTCCGACATCATGCGCAGCATCAGCACCTGGCACTCGGGATCGCCAAAGCGCACGTTGAACTCGAACAGTTTCGGGCCCTGCGTCGTCAGCATGATCCCGGCATAGAGCACGCCGCGGAACGGCGTGCCGCGCTTCTTCATGCCGGCAACCGTCGGCAAAATAATCCTGGCCATGATCGCGTCGTGGATCGCCGGCGTGACCAGCGGCGTCGGTGAATAGGCGCCCATGCCGCCCGTGTTCGGGCCGACGTCATGGTCGAACACGCGCTTGTGGTCCTGGGCGGAGGCCAGCGGTATAGCGGTCTCGCCGTCGCAGAGCGCGAAGAAGCTGATCTCGCGGCCCGGCAGGAACTCCTCGATCACGACCTCGGCGCCGGCCTCGCCGAAGGCGCCCTCGAACATCATGGCGATGGCATCCTCCGCCTCGCGCACAGTCTTGGCGACGACGACGCCCTTGCCGGCGGCAAGGCCGTCGGCCTTCACGACGATCGGCGCGCCCTGGCTGTTCACATAATCGCGCGCGTCCCTGGCGTTGGTGAAGCGCTTGTAGGCGCCGGTCGGAATGCCGAATTCGGTGCAGAGCGCCTTGGTGAAACCCTTGGAGCTTTCGAGCTGGGCGGCCGCCTTGCTCGGTCCGAACGCCTTGATGCCGGCGGCGGTGAGGTCGTCGACGATGCCGGCCGCCAGCGGCGTCTCCGGACCCACGACCACGAGCTCGACCGCGTTCGTCTTGCAGAAGTCGATCACGGCGGCATGGTCGGCGACATCGAGCGCCACGCATTCCGCCTCGCGCGCGATGCCGGCATTGCCAGGCGCGCACCAGAATTTGGTGACCAGGGTGGAGGCTGCGATTTTCCATGCGAGAGCATGTTCGCGGCCGCCGGAACCGAGCAGGAGAATGTGCATCGAAGGCTCGAAAAGTGGGGTTTGCTGGACGCGTCGGTCGCACGAATCGGCGCGCGTCTCAAGGGGGCGCCCCTCCAATTCCCCGTCATTCCGGGGCGCGGCGAAGCCGCGAGCCCCGAATCCATAACCACCATCGTGAGCATGGATTCCGGGCTCGCGCCAAGAGGGTGCGCCCCGGAATGACGGCGGAGAGAGGGGGACGCCCCGGAATGACGACGACGGAGCTAGACCTGCTTGCCCGCAATAATCTCCTGCAGTGTCGCGACATGCCGCGCGAAGGCGCCGCGGCCGGCGGCGGTCGCCGTCACCGTCGTCTGCGGCTTCTTGCCGACGAACGCCTTCTCCACCGAAACGTAGCCCGCCTTGGCCAGCGTCTCGATGTGCGCGCCGAGATTACCGTCGGTCGCGCCGGTGAGTTTCTTCAGCCGCGCGAATTCCAGGCCTGTGGCCGTCGGCAACGCGTTTAATGCGGCCATGATCTTCAGCCGCAGCGGCTGGTGGATGATGTCGTCGAACTCGCCCATCAGATCCGCCGCATCCAGAGGCCGCCGAGGATCAGGCCACCGCCATTGACGAAGGCCATCCAGAGCGGGAATGCCTCGCCGATGTAGAAGAAGCCGATCAGCGTCAGCGCGGTGATGCCGAGACCGATCGCCACGAACGCGTAGCCGAACCAGAGACCGGCGAGCGTGTAGAACAGCATGAAATAGATCGGCCAGAATGCGCCGAGCTGACGCGGACCGAAATGACCGATCACGCTGGTACAGACGTAGCCGAAGGCGAAGAACAACGCGAACACCAGCAACAGCCTGATGTCGAAGGCCGCAGTATGAGTCTGCGGCGGATTGAGCAGGCGGAAAGCAACCAGGCCGCCGACACCCAGGATGTCGACGGCGGGCCACGCATAAACCGCGTAGATCGGCCAAAGCCAGGTCACGACATTACCGGCGAAGACCAGAGCGCCCCACCACAGCGCCGCAAGACTCGCCAGTTCATAGAGCTGCGATTGCCGCAGGCGCTGGACGATATCGTCGATATCGGCGAGCGCCTCGGCGGCCTCTTTGCTGTCGATCATGACTGCCCACTCCCGCGCGTTGCCACGTCTTCGGCGATGGTGGAAACCGCCTTCGGGTTGGTGACTATGCCCATGTGGTTGACGCCCTCGATCACCTTGACGTCGACGGATGGCTTAATGGCCTGCACGGTCTCGGCATATTTGTCGGAGACCATCATCTCGTCCTCGGCGCCACCGAAGATCGTGAGCGGATGCGTCACCGCCGGCAGATCGAGGCGGTAGCCGCGTGTCGCAAAGTTACGCATGAGGCGATCCGAATAGGTCGCGACCAGAAACCGCTCGGAGTTCGGGGGCACGGCGAAGGCGAGCACCGGAAGCTGCGAGCAGCAATCGATGCCGAGCTTGCGTAGTGTGGCGAGCCCGAAGAGGCGCGGCAGATCGGCATTGGCCCAGCCACCGGAATGCGGCCTGTTGGTCGGTGCGTCGTAGCGAGATAGGGCGCGACCAGCACGGTACGGACGAACAGATCCCGCACGATCGGCGTCGCGGCGACGCGGAGCGAGAAGCCGGCGCCGGCGGAATGGCCGATCAGGGTCAGCGGCAGATCGGGCGTGGCCTTGCGGACCTGCGCGACGAAGTCGACGAGGTCGTCCTCGAGCTGGCCGACATAGCCGATATCGCCGCGCGTGCCGGAGGCACCGTGGCCGCGCATGTCGAGCGCCCAGGTCTCGACGCCGCGCGCAGCGAGCGCCGCGGTCAGCGCGTGGTTGATCGTGCCGGAGGAGCCGGCAGAGCCATGGATGAAGATGGCACCACGCCCGGTGGCGGCGCCGCTCGGCGCGTAATGGCGATAACCGAGCCAGGTGCCGTCGCGGGCCTGGAAGCGCTCCAGCGCCGGCAGGGTCGACATGTCGACACCTTTCACGGAGGCCGATACGGAGCGCAGCTCCGCGGGCCGCTCCAGCGGCGTCGCGATCAGGGCGGTCAACAGCAGTGCCATGGCGCCGGCCGCGCACAGGCCCCATTTCAGCAAGCTCAGAGCACCTCGCAGGAACTGCATCGCCATGGCGCAAACTCCGTTGATCTTACCGCATATAGAGAACTCTATATCACAGAGTACTCTTTTGATCAATCCCGGGATTGGCGCCGCGCCGCGAAAATCCTTAACGTCGGGTCTGACCCCAAAATGCCGAATCGTTTGCCGATGCCGCCTGCGGAACAACTGCTCAACGCGCCCGAATTCACCGTTTCCGAGCTCTCGCTGTCCCTGAAGCGGACGGTCGAGGACGCCTTTGGCCATGTCCGGGTCCGCGGCGAGATCTCGGGCTTTCGGGGGCCCCACTCCTCCGGCCACTGCTATTTCGCGCTCAAGGACGAGAGCGCCAAGATCGAGGCGGTGATCTGGAAGGGCGTGCACAGCCGCATGCGCTTCAAGCCCCAGGAAGGGCTCGAGGTTATCGCGACCGGCAAGCTCACCACCTATCCGGGCTCTTCGAAGTACCAGATCGTGATCGAGGCGCTGGAGCCGGCCGGCATCGGCGCGCTGATGGCGCTGATGGAGGAGCGCAAGAAGAAGCTCGCTGCCGAGGGCCTGTTCGACGAGGCGCGAAAACAGCTCCTGCCCTGGCTGCCGGAGGTGATCGGCGTCGTGACCTCGCCGACCGGCGCCGTGATCCGCGACATCCTGCATCGGCTCGAGGATCGCTTCCCGCGCCACGTGCTGGTGTGGCCGGTCAAGGTGCAGGGCGAAGGCTCGGCCGAGCAGGTCGCAGCCGCGATCCGCGGCTTCAACGCGCTGCCGGAAGGCGGCAAGATTCCGCGTCCCGACGTGCTGATCGTCGCGCGCGGCGGCGGCTCGCTGGAGGACCTCTGGTCGTTCAACGAGGAGATCGTGGTCCGCGCCGCGGCCGAGAGCATGATCCCGCTGATCTCGGCGGTGGGGCACGAGACCGACATCACGCTGATCGATTTCGTCGCCGACAAGCGCGCGCCGACGCCGACGGCTGCGGCCGAGATGGCGGTGCCGGTGCGCAGCGAACTGTTCGTCGAGGTCGCCGACCTCGCACGGCGCACGCGCGCCTATTGGCAGCGCGCCCATGAGAGCCGCCGCAGCGAGCTGCGTGCGGCTGCGCGCGCGCTGCCGGCGGCAGGCGATCTCCTGGCGATCCCACGGCAGCGGCTGGATTCGGCAGGCGCTGCCCTGCCCCGCGGGCTCAAGGCCAATACGCATGCGCATTTCCGCAGATTCACCGCCGCCAGCGCAAAACTGACGCTGCGTGTGCTGCACGGCCAGATCGCGCAGGCCGATCATCGGCTCACCGTGTGCGGCGAGCGGCTCGGCCTGTCCGCACGCTCGCTGCTGCGGCAGCGGCGCGACCGCTTTGCCGGGCTTGAGATTCGCTTGCGCGCCTCAAAGCTCTCCAACGCGCAGGCGCAGCGCAACGCGATTCTCCGCCAGCGCGAGCGCACGCATCGTCTTGCCGAACGCGCCAGCCGCGCGCTTGTCACATTGCTGCAGCGGTTAGATGCCCGCGTCGAGAACAGCGGCAAGTTGCTCTCGGCCCTGTCGTATCGCAGCGTGCTCGCCCGCGGTTTCGCGCTGGTGCGCGACGAGGCCGGCCATTCCCTGCATTCGGCCGACGCGATCGGACCAAATGCGCGGCTCGAGATCGAGTTTGCGGATGGCCGCGTTGCGGCGACTGCTGATGCGGATCGCCCTGCCCCGGCCACGAAGCGTGCGCCATCACAATCGAAGCCGGCCGCGCAAGACGCCAAGCCCGCGCCGAAGCGCGCGGCCAAGCCGGTGGATCAGGGCAGTTTGTTCTGAGCTCGGCGGCGGCGCTCAGCTCTCGACATCATTCCCCGCCACCGGGTCTCGCCTTCGGCGAGCCCGATGACAGGCTCCGGCGAGCAATCCAGTACGCCGCGGCTTCTCAATGAATCACAGACGTCTCGGAATACTGGATCGCCCGGTCAAGGCCGGGCGATGACAGCCAGTGTGTGGGTGGTGCGGAGCGCTCTCCCGCACACGGGAAGATCGTAGCCCGCATGAGCGAAGCGATATGCGGGAACAATTGCCCCGGATATCGCTTCGCTCATCCGGGCTACGACACTGAGCATTAGCTCCGTCATCCTGAGGTGCGAGGCTTGCGATGCGAACGCATCGCAAGGTGAGCCTCGAAGGATGGACGGCCGAGGTGCAGCCGGGCCGTCGCCCTTCGAGGCTCGCTACGCGAGCACCTCAGGATGACGGGACTAGCAAGGCGCGCTTCAGCGGCAGGACAATCCCGCGTCGATCGTGGTCCAGAAGCCGCAATGCTCGGGCGCGCGCTGCGGAGCGCCGGCATGGGCTTCGAACAGGAAGATCGCGACGGTGAAAACGACCAGTGCGGAGGAGAAGAGGACAATGCGGTTGCGCATGTAGATTGCGTTTAATCGACATCGTGGTCGAACTATGGCGCGGCTAGATTCTTGTTTTGACGCGTTTTCTTTACGCTAACCGGTATCCACTTCGCTCGAAAACGCTCCGGATGTTGAAACCGGTTCGGCACGCCATCCGTAGATTGACGGTCGGCCATCATGTTCCGTGCAGGGCGGTGGTCGATGCGGGGCCGTCCGCCTGACGTTGTTCCTCGGGCGGCCCCGCTTCGCAACGTGTAGCCCGGATGGAGCGAAGACGCGTAGCCCCTATGAGCGAAGCGATATGCGGGACCTACCTTCCCGGATGTCGCTGCGCTCATCCGGGCTACGAGACCTTCAGCGCCCGGTCACCGCGCCAGCCACTCCGCGACTTCCTTCTGCGACTCCGCACGCGCGTCCGCATCGGTACCGAGATGGCCGTGCTCGGGCGCCGCAGCGTCGGTGCTTCCGGCGAGCGCTTGCAACGGCGTGTTGGCCCGATCGAAATCGTGATAGGCGCCGGGATAGACCACGATGCGCGCGAGCGCGCTGCGGCCGTATGCGCCGTCGACCATCTGGCGGCAGGCCGGCGGCGACGACACGTCGTCATTGGCGCCGATCAGCACCAGGGTGGGCACCCGCGTGCTCCAGCCGAGGCCGGCGGAAATCCGGCAGTCCGGATAGAACGCGATCGCGGCGCGGAAATCAGGGCTCGCATCGCGCGCGGCGCTCTGCGGACGCACGGCCCACAGCAGCGCGCTCGCGCCGTGTGCCCAGCCAATCAGGCTGACGCGGCTGCGCGCCACCCAGGTCTGCTTCATCAGCCAGGCGCGCGACGCCGCGATGTCGGCAACGCGCTCGCGCCTAGCCTTGACGCGCATCTCCTTGACGCGGCATTGCGGCCCGAGATCGCGCGAGCCGTAGCTGTCAGGCAGCAGCACGGCGTTGCCGGTCTTGAGCAGCCGCTCGACCCAGTCGCGATAACGCGGCAGCACCGGATCGGAATGGTTGCCGAGGCCGCCGCAGTCGTGCAGCGCGATCACGGTCGGAAACGGTCCGTCACCCTCGGGCTTGTAGAGCTGCGCATGCAGGATTCCGGACGCCAGCGGAATGTCGACCTGCTGCGGCGCAGGCGCGGGCGCGGCGCGCGCGGCCGACATCAGGAGTGTCAGGAACAGGGCGGTCAGTCGAAGGTGCATCGGACTCTGCCGTATGAGGAACCGGCCTGTGCAGGCGACCATTGTTTGAGCATGATCTTTTCGGAAAACCGCTGCGCACTTTGCGCTAACGCGGCCCTTCGGGTCCGGATCATGCTCCGGACCAACGATCCTTTGCTCGAGCACTATCATGCGGGAACGACACCAAAACATCACAAACCGGTTGGTTTACCGGGCGGACAAGCCACCCTATCTATGCTACATCCCGTCCAACACATCGTGCCCTCCAGGGTTTTCCACGGAGAGGCCTTCCACGGAGACTTTCGACCGTGCTGAACAAATTCGGCCCCTCGGGCCACGGCGAAGCGCAGGTGCAGTATCTCGACGGCGATTTCCGCGTGATCTCGCCGGGGACTTTCGTGCGCTGCGCGATCACCGACACGCGGATCCCGCTCGACGAATTGAAGTACTGGAGCGTGGACCGGCAGGAAGCCTACGCCACGCCCACCGCCGTGTTGCAGCGGCACTTCCCCGGCGCGCTGAAGCCGCAGCCGTGAGATCGCGCCCGCGCGGCTATTGCTGTTCCGTGCCATCCACGCCCACGCAGGTCTTGATGAAGTTCTTCCGGGGCTCGCCAACGACCTTCTGATCGACCGCCTGTTTCAGGCAATCGAGCCGCGCCTGCGCCATGCAGAGCTGCATCTGGTCGCGTCTGTCCTGTCCCTTCAGGTTTTTCGTCGTCGCCAGACAAGTCACGCGCTTGGTCGCGGGAACCGGCACCGTGCCGGTTGGAGCCGCCAGCGGCGTCGTTTGCGCAAACATGGGCGCAATGATCAGACACACGAGGCTGGCGGCGACGGCCGCGAACGGCAGTTTCATCGAATTCTCCTGATCGTCCGAGATCGATAGGAGTCGTGCGATGAACGTCGCCTGAATGGCAGGCTGCCGGCGGGGTGGCATGCGGAAAGCGTGTCCACCAATTCCGCCATCTCATGAAAGCGCAATGTCGTTCTGTGGCCGACGGGGTCGTCGCTCGTTTCCCAAAAATGTCATCCTGTGCCCGATCGGAGTCGTATCGATTGTCTTCGAAAATTAAGGTCAGCCATGTTGACGAGCGGACGAACTGACACGCGCGTAAGCAACACTCATAAAGGTCGACAACCTCAGATAATGGGTGTTCAGTATTGAAGAGGAGACGATAGGTCGCCTCTACTTCGGCAGACACCTTCAATAATTCATAGGGAGAAGCGAAATGTCATTCGTCGCCCGACGATTGGCGGCGTTTTCGACCGCCATTATTTTATTGGCTGCCAGTCATGGCAGCGCACTTGCACAGAAGAAAATATGATACCGGTGCCACCGATACCGAGATCAAGATCGGCAACATCGTGCCGTATAGTGGACCGGCATCGGCCTACGGCATCATCGGCAAGACGATGAGCGCCTATTTTCGGATGATCAACGAGAGCGGGGGCATCAACGGACGCAGGATAAATTTCATCTCTTACGATGATAGCTACAGCCCCCCAAAGACGGTGGAGCAAGCTCGCAAGCTGGTCGAGAGCGATGGGGTTTTTCTGATCTTTGCTCCACTCGGGACCGCCACCAACGCCGCCATCCAGAAGTACATGAATACGATGAAAGTGCCGCAACTGTTCGTGTCGAGCGGCGCGTCGCGCTGGGGCGACCCCGAGCACTTCCCATGGACCATCGGCTGGCAGCCGAGCTACCGTGCCGAAGCGCGCGTCTACGCAAGCTACATTCTGGAGCACCATCCGACGGCTAAGATCGGCGTGCTTTACCAGAACGACGATTTTGGCAAGGACTACATACTGGGTCTAAAGGATCGGCTTGGTGACAAGTACGCCAGCATGGTCATCATGAGCGCGCCCTTCGAAGTCGGCACGCCGACCGTGGACTCGGAGGTCGTGGCGATCAAGACTGCGAATCCTGACATCTTCATCAATATCGCTACGCCGAAATACGCAGCGCAGGCTATCAGGAAACTCGCTGAACTCGACTGGCACCCGGTTCACATCATGACCAATGTCTCCAGCTCTGTTGGCGGGGTACTGAAGCCTGCAGGGCTTGAGAATGCCAAGGGCATCCTGACCGCTCTCTACAATATGGATGTCACGGACCCACAATGGGACAGCCACCCGGGCATGCAGCACTTCCGCGCTTTCCTGGCAAAGTACTACCCGGAAGCCGACAAATCCGATAGCGGTACGCTGGCCGCCTACTCACTCTCGACCGGGCTGGTCGAAGTCCTGAAGCGCTGCGGTGACAATCTCACACGCGACAACGTAATGAAGGTGGTCGCCAATCTTGATTTCGAGGTCGAAACCCTACGTCCCGGAATCCGCGTTAAGACCTCTCCGACCGATTTTTACCCGATCGAACAGCTGCGAATGAGCCGCTTCGGTGGAGAACATTGGGATGCGTTCGGCCCGATTATCGACGCGCATGTCGAGCAGGTGGCGCTTTCCGCAAAATAGACGTTTGCAGGAGAAAGGCAGAAGATAACGCCTTACGGCGGGGCGCATCCAGATGACCATTTGATGAGAGTGGGATGCCCCCTCCGGCGGACAAGTCGCTTTGCCCAGCTTACGGGATCACCGCGTGCTGAAAGTTGCCTGAATGGCAGGCGGCCGTCGGGTGGCAAAGCGCGGGGTGGTTGAGGCTTTTTGGCCCGTCAGCGCAGCGGCGGCGAGCCTGATCGAGTTCCACTCAGTGCAGCGCAGGAGGCCAGAGTTGGTCACGCTGCTAATTGGCATTTCAATCCAACAGCGGCCGACAAAACGACACCGCTATCACTCAGGAATGACGGAGGGCTGGCAGGCTGAACTGAAACGTCGCACCGCGCCTCGAATTGTTGGACATCCAGATGCGTCCGCCGTTCCCTTCTACGATCGTGCGGCATATT
The DNA here is from genome assembly GCF_001908205.1 of Bradyrhizobium sp. NAS80.1. Lineage (GTDB taxonomy): Bacteria > Pseudomonadota > Alphaproteobacteria > Rhizobiales > Xanthobacteraceae > Bradyrhizobium. The sequence goes on along the minus strand of NZ_LGHL01000155.1, from coordinate 26,789 downwards.
GATAAGCCCAATCCCATGCCGCTGGATTTGGTGGTGAAGAACGCCTCGAATAACCTATCAGCGTGCTCCGGATTGATGCCGACGCCCGAGTCCTGCACTGAAACGAGCGCTTGGCCGGTTTCATTTTCGCGCGATCGGATCACGACTTGACGCGGCCGGTCGTCCACTGTCGCCATGGCCTGAGCGCCGTTAATAATCAAATTGATGATGACTTGTAGCAACTGAACCTTGTCTGCAAGCACAGTAAGCGGTCTCGGCGCCAGATCGAGCAAAACCTCGATCTGCGTCGACTGAAGCTCATAATGGACACACTGCAACGCCTCTACGATGACCTCGTTGAGCGCCAATGAGGCCCGCTGCGGTGAGCGCCTCGATGCAAGGCCGCGGATACGCGCGATCATTTCACCGGCACGGCGTGCATCGGCAACAACGCGCCGCATCGCCTCAGATGCTTCGGCAATATTCGGCTCAGCGCGGTCAAGCCAGCGCAGACCGGCGTCACCGTTCATGGCGAGGGCAGCGAGAGGGTGGTTGAGCTCATGCGCGATCGACGCGGCAAGCTCACCAAGAACCGAGAGCCTGGCAGCATGAGCGAGCTCGGCCTGCGACTCCTGGAGTGCGGCATACGCCTTGGTCTGCGCCGTAACGTCCATCACGGCACCTACGAACTGTGTGCTCACCGTCTCGTCCGGCTTGCCCGCGATCCATTCGGTCAGCGGACGTGCGCGCAGATGTACGGTCTTGATCGTACCGTCGGGCATCAACAGGCGATGCTCGATGTCGACATCGCTCTTCTGTGTCGCCGTCCGTTCGATCGTGCTCGTTACGAGAGCCACATCGTCTGGATGCACGCGTTCCATGACCGAAGCGATCGAAGGCTTCAGAGTCACCTCGTAGCCGAAAATATGGTAAGTTTCCTCAGACCAGAAGATATCACTGCTAGTCACGTTCCAGCCAAAGCTACCAGTCATGCTGAGGCTCTGTGCCTCCGCAAAGTAAGCCGCTTGGATTCGACGGAGTGCCTCTTCGGCCCGCTTGCGTTCAGTGGTGTCCGAGTTGATCTCCAATATTCCCAACGGTTCGCCGTAGCGGCCTTTCTGAAGGGACCATCGACTGGCGACGAAAATGGGCGTGCCATCCCGTCGCATATGATGGAGCTCGCCTTCCCAGTGCCCGGTAGCCAACACCAGCCGCCTGATCTCATCGAGCGGCGCCGGGAATTGTGTTCTTAAGAGCTCGTGCTCTATCTTCCCAACCGCCTCGTCCCGGCCCCAGCCATAAAGCTTTTCGGAGCCCCGATTCCAATAGGCGATAACGCCGTCGAGACTGCGGACGAAAACCGCGTCATGAGTAAGGTCGAGGAGCCCGGTCTGTTCATGGTGCGCCGTGGCTAGATCGCGGAGATGTCGGACAAGCCCGGTGACGAAGAGCGACGCAAACAAGAAGGTGATGCACGTCAGAACATCTCGGGTATTTTCGATCTCGAACGAGAAAATGGGATAGGCGAAAAAAAAAAGGCGATGCAACCGATGGCGATCGCCGAGAAAATGATGGAGGACAGGAAGCTGCCTCCCAACAAGGACAGCACAATGATGACGATCAGATAGACGAGTGCGACGGCGCCGGGGTTGAGGCCAAGCGCGAAGCACACCGCAGTGGTCACGCCCAGAGCCGATGCGCCGACGAGCCAATGAGCCAGAAGGGTTGGCAGCTGCGGGAAGTCTCCACTCCAAACGCGTCGCAGCAACGCGTCGACATGAGACCAATAGCGGCGCGCCATTCTTCGAATGCCCCGGATTGCAGATCCTGAGCCGGGAATGCTTGCATCGAGGTCGCGAGTCATGCGCTGATCATCCGCGCTGCCTGCCGTTCGAGCTGGGTCGGAGACGCATGCCGAACAGGTGTTGTCCGAAGAATCCCGCCTCAAGCGCCAGACGCCTCCTCCCGCTGGGCCTCCATGGGAGGCCCAATCCGGCCGCCAAATGCCCTTATGATCGTGCCATTCCAGCCCTCACCGACCAGTCGCAGGCGAGACGACGTGACCTTGGCGACTATTTTATTCAAGCAGGGGGTCCAGAGTGTGGCTAGACTTATGGTTCTGTCGGCCACATCGCTGGCAAACCGGGCCAACACAGAGGCCCAGGAGCGGTCAAATGAAGCCTGGGCAACCATCACCGCCAACGGATCGGCGTACGAGCGCTGCATTCTGGGTGACCGGCGTCGCAAACGCGTTGGCCGCCGAGCAACTCGACGCGCCCGAGCTGTTTCGCGATTCGGGCCTCGATATCACAATGCTCGGCGATCCCGACGCCCGCTTCCCAACCGAGCAGGTCAGCTTGCTCTGGGAGCTGGCCGTAGCGCGGTCCGGCAATCCTGCGGTTGGGCTGATCGGCGCTGGGGGCGCCAAGCCCGGGTATTTCGGCGTAGTGGCCTACCCGTTGATGTCTGCACCCGACCTGCTCGGAATCCTACATCGGATCGTTCGGTACATCGCGATCGTTAGCGACGCAGCGATTGTCTCCCTGCACAAGCACGGAGATAGCTATCGCCTGGCCTTGGTTTTGAATGCGGGATCTCGTTCGGTGCCCCACGAGCGCTTCGCCTTCGACTTGCTGCAGTTCCTCTCGTTCTGCCGCTGGGTGACCGGTATCGACCTAAACCCCGTTGGCGTGGAGCTGAGCCATCGCGGGGATTCCAGCGCCGTATTCGAGGCGGCATTTGGCTGTCGACCCCGGTTCGGGGCGGCGGAGAACGCGATACTGTTCTCGTGCGCGAATGTGAATCGGCCGCTTCCGACTGCCCATCCTCGGCTGTCGGCTGTCCATGACCGCATCGCGACCGAGCAGCTGGAGCGAGTTTCAGGTTCGCAGTTCACACCTCGCGCGCGGGCGGAGATCGTGCGTTGCCTGCACGACGGCGCTCCGACACGGGCCGCCATCGCTCGCGCGCTGGCAGTGAGCGAGCGGACCCTGCACCGCCGCTTGAACGAGGAAGGCACATCGTTTCAGCGCCTGGTCGACGACACCCGTCGAGAGCTGGCGGAAAACTATCTGGCACGCCGAGACCTATCCGCGGCCGAGGTCGCCTATCTGCTTGGGTTCAAGGATCAAGGCAGCTTTTTCCGCGCTACACAGCGGTGGTTCTCTATGACGCCCCAGAATTATCGTTTGCGAGCCGCATCAGCCGCCGAATGATATGTTCGGCGCACCAGACGTGGCACAGTCGGGAGGCGCGGTGAAACTGGATTTCCGCTGTTAGACCTTGAGCGGAAGTCCTGTCTTCGGCGCCATGCAGACGTTCTACGATCCTCGCAAACCTTCGACGTCACATCGGGCAGCGAACGTACAGCATTTCCATGGGCACAGGCCCCTTGGAGCTGAGCGTGATATTGTTCTCTCCGGTGAACTTCACGTCGAATGTGATATCTGAAATCGCGACGCCGTCCGAACACGACGCAATCACTCGCTTATCCGGCCCGTCATCGTGTATCGATTTGACGGTGCATTTCTGCATTGTGCCGGTTATCTCCCTTCCCTGAACGATCAAACCGCCCGCGTTGAGATCAGCATCTTTCTTGAACGCAAGCTTGTTGTTTTCCTTGGTAAACATATTACCACAGGCAGAAGCGTCTATCGTCCATGCTCCGTTCAAATCCGCGGCCTGCGTCGAGGCCGATAGCGTAACGAGGAGTGTTAGCGACAGCAACGGGTTGAAGGTTTTCATGAAACTCTCCGATGAGATAGCCAATGAGCTACTGGAGCCCGTTCGAGTGAACGTGGAATTGTAGAAGCTTGGCGTGCAAGGGATTGGCACACCTCTCGTTGATCTAAGTCAATCCTTTGATCTGGATCAATTCAGGGCTGCATTGCCCGGCTTGTTTCACCCCCGATCTTCTACCGAAGGCCCCGCTACCAGGAAATTGCGTGAGGGTGCTTAAAGGCGGCTGGCATCTTTGCGATCTCGACTATTGCCGCCGCTATCGATCCGCCGTGCCCAATGCCAAGCTGATCGACACCAGCGCGAGCCGCATCGCAAGATCGATAGATCTTGAGTTGCGCGCCCCTGCTCAGGCTTAATCGAGCGTCCGCGCGATCGCAGATTTTGTGAAGTGGGGAGGATACGGATGAAGTTCTTGCCTGCAATTCTATTTGCGTCACTTTTCGCGTTTGCAGCGAACGCCCAGGACTCGCCGTTTCGAAAGGAGTTGAAGCGAGCGGATTTGACCGGCACGAATATGGAAGTCGTCACCAGTATCTCCGAGATCAAGCCCGGTGATACCTCGACGCTGCATATCCATCACGGAGAGGAATCATTCTACGTCCTGGAAGGTGGCACCATCGAGCTTCCAGACGGCAAGCAGGTACCCTTCCCTGCCGGTAACGCTGGCGTAAATGTTCGCAATGTACCGCATGGCGCCTTCAAGGTTGTCGGCGACAAGCCGATAAAGCTTCTGACGGTACATATCGTCGACAAGGGCAAGCCGCTCTACGACAAGCCACCGCCAAAGTGAGATTACGGGTTGGAGGCGCTCATCGCTCGCTAAGTGGATGGTGCGCCTCCACCTGATCACGTGAACGTCTCTTTTCATTGTTGGTGGGCACGCTACGCTTTGCCCACCCTACGGGATCATCGCCTGCTGAAGCGTCGCTCGCGTGCCTTGTAGAGATGATCGCTGATCAGTTCTCGCAGCTTTATCGGATCGTCGAATTCGAGCTGGACCGCGAACGGCACGATACCGTCAGGCACACCCTCAGAGCCGCGCAGGCGCGCGAGATCCTTTTCCGTCGTCACCAGCGTGAGCTGCTCGCGCTGTGATTCCGCCGCGAGCGCGGCGATCTCATTGTGCGAAAACACGTGGTGATCGGCGAAGGGACGTGTGCGCGCGACCTCGATGCCGCAGGCGCGCAAGCTGCGGAAGAAGCGCTCGGGATCGCCGATTCCGGCGAAGGCGAAAACCCGCTTGCCGAGGAGCTGCGCGACCGAGGCCGCATCCGGCTTCAGGCGCGCGCGCAGCTCCGGCTTGTTGCGCTTCGCAATCTCGGCCGCGACATCGTTGGCGGCATGACCGTTGCCGATCATCACCAGCGCATCGGTACGCGCGAGCTGCGCCTTCAGCGGCGCGCGCAGCGGGCCGGCGGGAAACACCTTGCCGTTGCCGAGGCCGCGCTCGCTGTCGATCACGATCAGGGAGGCATCCTTCAGCAGGGCCGGGTTCTGGAAACCGTCGTCCATCAAGATCACGGTCGCGCCTTGCGACTTCGCGAGCGCCACGCCGTCGAGGCGATCGCGCGCGACCGCGACCGGCACGTCGCGCACCATCATCAGCGGCTCGTCGCCGACTTCGGCCGCGGTGTGACGCTCGCGATCGACCATCACCGGGCCCATCAGGCGTCCACCATAGCCGCGGCTGAGCACCACCGGCGTCTCGCCGAGCTCGCGCAGGAGCTTCGTCAGCGCCAGCACCGTCGGCGTCTTGCCGGCGCCGCCGACATGGTAGTTGCCGACGCAGATCACCGGGATGCCGGCGTCAACGCCCTTGAGCGCCATCCGACGCGCCGTGAGCGCGCCATAGAGCGCACCCAACGGGCTCAGGACAAGCGACTGCGGGGAACGTGGCCGGTACCAGAAGGCCGGCTCACGCATTTGCGGCCCCCATCTCGATCCGCAGCTGCAACAGATAGGGCTCAAGCGCGGTCATCGTGCGATTCAGCGCGCCGCCGAGCTCCTCGACCACGCTGCTGCCTGCGCGCTGCATCCTGTCGCGCACGGTGGAATCGGCCAGCAACTGGCCGAGCTGCTTGACCAGCACTTCCTGCGTATCGGCCTGCCGTGCTCCACCGCTGCCGTCGAGCGCCTCGTAGACGTCGGCGAAGTTGAAGACGTGCGGGCCATGGACGATCGCGGCGCCGAGCTTGATCGCCTCGATCGGATTCTGGCCGCCATGGCGGATCAGCGATCCGCCCATGAACACGATCGGCGAGAGGCGGTAGAACAGGCCGAGCTCGCCCATGGTGTCGGCGACATAGACGTCGGTCGCGGCTGTCGGCAGCTCCTCGCGCGAACGCAAGGCCGGCTTCAGGCCGGACGCGGTGATCACGCCTGCGATCGAGGAGCCGCGATCAGGGTGCCGCGGCACGATCACGGTCAGGAGCTGCGGGAAGAAACCGACGAGGCTGCGATGTGCCGCGACCAGCATCTCGTCTTCGCCCGGATGGGTCGAGGCCGCGACGATGATCGGACGCCCGCGCGTCATCGCCATCAGCCGTTCGAGCTTCGCGGGATCTGCGGGGGGCGCCGGCACGTCGAGCTTGAGATTACCCGTGGTGACGACGTCGCGGCCGCCGAGCGCGGAGAAGCGCTCCGCATCGGTCTTCGACTGCGCGAGGCAGATGTCGAAGCGCGAGAGCAGCGCCGAGATGGTACCGTACATGCGCCGCCAGCGCGGGAAGGAGCGCGGCGACATCCGTCCATTGATCAGCACCATCGGCACCCGGCGCGCACCGCCTGCCAGGATCAGGTTCGGCCACAGATCGGATTCGATGAACAGCGCCAGGGACGGCTTCCAGTGGTCGAGGAAGCGCGCGACATAGCGCGGGGAATCATACGGCACGTATTGATGGATGACGTCGGGCGGAAAGCGTTTTGCAACGACGGCGGCCGAGGTGACCGTGCCGGAGGTGAGCAGGATGCGCAGGTTGAGATCGCGCAGGCGCTCGATCAGCGCGGCCGCGGCCAGAACCTCGCCGACACTGGCGCCGTGAATCCAGACCAGCGGGCCGTGCGGCCGCACGTCCTGACTGAGACCCCGCCGTTCGCCGACCCGCGCGGGATCTTCCTTGCCCTGCTTCAGCCGCCGCTTGATCAGCGCAGGCGCGAGCGGCACCAGGCCGCTGGCCAGACGCCGATACACTCGCAGCGTCATCGGCAGCGAATTGGACGGCGAATTAGACATCTTCGGGCCCCGGGCGGCCGAGTTGCGCATAGGCGCGGCGGGTCGCTTCGTTCAGCGTCTCTTCCAGCTCCAGCCGCAGTGCTTCCATGGTGGCCGCGTCAGCGTCTGGCGGGACGTGAATTTCCTTGATGCCGACCAATGCGCCTCGCCCGAACGGCAGGTTGATGGTGCTGCGGTCCCAGTTCTTGAGCCGGATGAAGCGGCTGGTCGCCATCGCGAAAGGCATGATCGGCCGTCCCGATTCCCGTGCCAGCATGATAATGCCGAGTCCCGCGACGCGCGAGCGCTTCGGGACATCGGCGGTCAGCGCGACATTACAGCCGTCCTCGAGCGTCCGCACCATCTCCTTGAAGGCGCCGACCCCACCTTTGCGGTGGAAAGCTCCGCCATGGTCGCCGGAACCACGAATGGTGCCGATGCCGAGCCGTTCGGCGGCGATCGCATTGAACTCGCCGTCGCGATGCCGGGAGATCAGGACCCTGGCCTTGTACCAGTCCTTGTTCTTGATGAAGGGGGTGAGGAAATGCTGGCCATGCCAGAAGGCGAAGATCGCCGGGATCTGCGGCTCGACGCGCTCATAGACGTCAGGCGGATCGAACGTGAATTTGTTGGTCCGCCAGACCAGACGCAGATATTCGGCCGCCAGGATCCCGACGGCACGCTGAAACCAGCTGCTTCGCAGCGTATTGCGAAGCAGTTTTTTCAACGCGCCGGCTTCGGTTCTTGATTCGGGTCGAGCAGCCGGTGGAGATGGACGATGAAGTAGCGCATCTGCGCGTTGTCGACCGTGCTCTGCGCCTTGGCCCGCCAGGCGGCGTGAGCGGACGCATAGTTCGGATAGAGGCCGACGATCTCGACGTCGTCGAGGTTCTTGAAGGTGTTGTGCTCGAGATCGAGCAGTTCGCCTCCAATGACGAGATGGAGCAGTTGTTGCGGGGCACTATCTGGCATGGGTTCTGTTCCTAAGGGGCTGCCCGGCAAAGCAGTGTTCGACAAGCACGACGAAAGCGCTTACGGCAAGGGACGGCTTCGAAAATGCGCGACAATGCTCGCATGACGATCGCGCCCCGCTGCCACCAGCACCCCGTGCGTCACTTCCCGGCGGTTATAGAGGATGGGATCTCCGGAGAGGTCGCTCATTCTACCATCCGCTTCCTGCACGATCAAATCGGCCGCCGCAAGGTCCCAATCATGGCTGTTGCCGCCCGCAAAAGCCGCATCCAGCACGCCATCGGCGACCCGGCAGAGGCGAAGCGCCAGCGAACCGATTCGCGAGTGTAGCCTGATGTCACCGCCAGAGCTATTGAGTCGCTCGACCATCGGTTTCGGGCCGGCGACGCGGGAGAAGTCGAGCGCGGATCCACCCGCCGCGTGCACGGCCTTACCGTTGAGGGTCGTGCCCCGACCGCGGACCGCGAAGAAGAACTCATCGCTCGTGGGCGCGAACACCGCGGCGAGGACGGGCGAAGCATCCTCGACCAGCGCGACGCTGACGCACCATTCGTCATGGCCGTTGAGATAGTTGCGGGTGCCGTCGATGGGATCGACCACCCATGTCAGCCGCCGCGACAGCCGCGCCGCATCGTCGGCGCTCTCCTCCGACAGCCAGCCATAGTCGGGCGTCGCAGTGCGCAAGCGCGCTTCGAGGAGGTCGTTGACGGCGATGTCGGCTTCCGACACCGGCGAGGACACGCCCTTGATCCACTTCTTCAGCTCGGTACGAAACATCGACAGCGCGAGCGCGCCCGCCTCCCGCACCGTGTCTCTCAGCAGCGCCGCATCACGTGTCAGGATGGTCTCATCGATAGATTTCGCGTCAGCGTCCGCCAAGCGTCAAACCCTCGATGCGCACGGTCGGCGCATTGATGCCGTAGCGGAACTCGAGATTGTTCGCGGGCTGCATCGACTTGAAGATCTCGAACAGGTGCCCTGCGATCGTCACTTCGCTCACGGGATAGGTGATCTCGCCGTTCTCGATCCAGAAGCCGGAGGCGCCGCGGCTGTAATCACCGGTGACGCCGTTGACGCCGGAGCCGATCAGATCGGTGACGTAGAAACCCTGCTTGATGTCGGAGATCAGCTCAGCCGGCGTCGGGGTGCCGGCTTCAAGATGCAGATTGTAGGGCCCCGGCGACGGCGAGGAGGAGACACCGCGATGGGCGTGGCCGGTGGTGGTGAGGCCGAGCTCGCGGGCGGTGGCGCAGTCGAGCAGCCAGGTCGTCAGCACGCCTTCGTCGACGAGAGCGATCCTCTTCACGGCAACGCCTTCTGCGTCGAAGGTCTGCGAGCGCAGCCCCCGCTTGCGCAGGGGATCGTCGATGATGCGGATATTTTTCACAAAGAGCTGCTGGCCGAGCTTGTCCTTCAGGAAGCTGGTCTTGCGCGCGATCGAGGCGCCGTTGATGGCGCCGACGAGATGACCGACCAGGGAGCCCGCGACGCGCGGATCGAACACAACCGGCACCTTGCAGGTCTCGACCTTGCGCGGATTGAAGCGCGCCACGGTGCGCTCGCCGGCGGAACGGCCGACGACTTCCGGCGACAAGAGGTCGGCACCGTGCGGCGCCGAGGTGAAATCGTAGTCGCGCTCCATGCTGGTGCCTTCGCCTGATATGGCGGTGGCCGAGATGCCCTGACTGGAACGCAAATAGGAACCATGGAAGCCGGTGCTGGTGACGAGCACCATGCCGCCCATTCCGGCAGACGCCGATGCGCCGCCGGATTTGGTCACGCCCTTCACGGCAAGTGCTGCAGCTTCGGCCGCGAGCGCGCGGCGCTCGAGCTCTGAGGTCGTGGGCACGTCGGGATCGAGCAGGTCGAGATCGGGAAAGTCGCGCGCGAGAAGCGCGGGATCGGCAAGGCCGACATATTGGTCGACGGGCGCGACCCTGGCCATCGCGACCGCGCGCTCGGCAAGCTTGGTCACGGCATCGCCGCTGACGTCGTTGGTCGAGACTACCGCCTGCCGCTGGCCGACCAGCACACGCAGGCCGACATCGTCGCCCTCGGAACGCTCGGATTCCTCCACGCGCCCGTCGCGCACCTCGACGCCTTGCGAGACGCCGCGCACCGCGACCGCATCGGCCGCATCCGCGCCGGCGCGCTTGGCCGCCTCCACCAGCCGCTGCGCCAGATCCGACAGCGCGGACTGATCGAACAGGTCGCGGTTATCAGCGGGAGAAAGCGTTGAGCTTGCGGATGGTGAAGCGTTCACGAACGAAATCCTGTTGGGGGCGAGGTTCGGGCTTTGAGGGCGACCAAACCCACCAGATGTGCCCGATTGGCACGGACTTCAAGCATTTTCAGCCCGCAAAAGCTCAGATTCGCAGTTTGCGCGCAACGTCTTGTCAATCATGCGCGGCGGTGAGGTTGGATTAACCAGCCTTCTTAAGCGGTTTCAGAAAGGCGCGCGCTAAGGTCCTCGCATCGACCGGGAACATAATCCCGGCGGGGAGACTAAAGCCGTGAGGCGTCAAACAGCAACATGCGGGGTCGCTCCCGCCGGGTCGAGCCGCTCCTTGCGGCTCGACCCTCTTTCCCTTCCGGTCCGCTTCGATGCGCACGATCCGCGCGCCGACGGATATGTCCGGCAGATCGAGCTTCATCGCGAGCGTGTCGTGCTGCGCCGTGCCGTCCGCGGCATGCAAATGGCAATCAACGTCCGCGTCAGTGACTTCACCGGCGTCGCGCTGCGCGGCAATGACGAGGCGCAGGCCCTCGTCCTCGTACATCGCGATCCCTCGCTCTCCGTTCCGCTGCAGGTCAGCGCCGACGGCGAGGAGCTCACGGAGGCCTGGGCGATCTGGAGCGAACTCTTCGCGCTGCCGCAGCTCGACGAAGGTGCGCGCAAGCCCACACCGCGCCGTCGCCGCTGCAACGCGATCCGCGCCCGCCGTCCGAAATTCCTGATGCGCCGCCGCGCCGGCATCGCGCGCGAACTTTCGGTTCATCAGGGCGAACGCGAGATCATCGCGCGGAATTGAGCGTGATTCCAAATCCGTAGGGTGGGCAAAGCGAAAGCGTGCCCACCTCTTTTGTCGCAATCTTGGAAAGATGGTGGGCACGGCGCGAGTGCGCCTTTGCCCACCCTACGAGTTCGCGTCAGGCCGCCCGCATCACTGCGTCGACGAGCAATCCCGCAAACAGCAGCAGCCCCGCATCGCGGTTCGATTTGAACAGTCGCAGGCAGAGTGCGGGATCGTTGATCCTGAGCCGCGCGATCTGCCATGCCAGATGCAGAGCAAAGACGGCGAGCCCGAGCCACGCCGGCCAGCGCGCATCGCCTGACGCCAGCGCGACGCCGATCAGCATGACCGCAAGGCCATAGAACAGGATCAGGGCCTGGTGCGTATGCGCACCGAACAGGCGCGCGGTGGACTTGATGCCGATCAGCGCGTCGTCCTCGGCATCCTGATGCGCATAGATCGTGTCATAGCCGATCACCCACGAAATCGAGCCGGCATAGAGCACGAGCGCGGTCAGGTCGATGCGTCCGAAGGTGACGGCAAATCCCATCAGGGCGCCCCAGGAGAAGGCGAGCCCGAGCACGATCTGCGGCCACCAGGTGATGCGCTTCATGAAAGGGTAGATCGCGACGATCAGAAGCGAGGCGATGCCGGTCAGCACCGCGAAGCGGTTGAACTGCAGCAGCACCGCGAGACCGATCAACGCCTGCGCCACCATGAAGACCAGCGCCTGCTTCGTGCTCACCTGCCCCGACGGCAGCGGCCGCGAGCGGGTGCGCTCGACCTTGTCGTCGAGGTCGCGGTCGGTGATGTCGTTCCAGGTGCAGCCCGCCCCGCGCATCACGAAAGCGCCGATGAAGAACAGGACGATGGTGAGCGGCAGGCGGCGGACGTCGTGCGCCATGCCGGCGGCGAGCGCCGCCGACCACCAGCACGGCATCAGCAGAAGCCAGGAGCCGATCGGACGATCGAAGCGCGACAATCGCAGGTAAGGCCGCGCCCATTGCGGCGCGAGCGTATCAACCCAGTTGCCAGTGGAGTCGGCAACGCGGGCGGATGGGCTAGTGCCCAGTTTTCGAAGTTCGTATTCCATTGCGATACATTCCGGTACGAACTTCGAAAACTATAAGAGCACTAGCAAGAAGAGCACTAGCAAGAAATTACAGTCCACGTGCCGCTTGTCGATTTGAAGTTCCTATGAGGAGCGCGCGGCAGACACCGGAGGAACTTCAAATCGGCGGCACGTGCCTCATCGGGTCAGGACGTTGCCGTTGAGCGTGTCGAAGGTGCTGCCGCCCTTCTTGCCCGCATTGGCTTCGGGCGCCGAGCCCGAACCCAGCACCTCGCTCAGCGACGGACCAGCCGGACCGCGCGGCTGGTTCTGCATCTGCTGTGCAACATTGCAGACCTTCGCCTGCATGGCCTCGGTGTTCTTGTGGCCGGCCTTCAACTGGTCGCCGACCTGCGCCGGGATCCCGCATTTAGAGGCGTTGGCCTCGATGTACTTGATCATCTTCGACTCAGCCTGGCTGAAATTGCGGATCAGCTTGCAGGCCTCGTCCGGTTGGGCATGACGGTCGCTCGCCGCCTTGATCAGCTTGCCGCGCTTCTCAGCTTCCTCGCGCAGGGGCATGAACTGCTTCATGCAGTCCTCGCCTGGACCACCTTGCGTCGGCGGGGCCGCGCTGAAAGCGCCGGCGCCACCGACGGGCGCAGCACCGTTCACGGGGAATGACGTTTGCGGCGCCGCGCCGACAGACGCGACCGGGGCAGAGCCGTTCACCGGCGGAAATGCGGAATCGGTCTTAGCCTGGCCGGGCAGCGGCGCGGGGAAACCCTGCGCGTAGGCGCCCGCGGCACCCATGGCGACCATGGCGGCAGTGATCGGAACCATCAAATGACGGATCATCAAGGCAGTTCTCTCCGGCAGGAGCTTACGGGGTTCGGCGTCTTCCCAATTGAAGCGCAACCAGCGTGCTCGCGTTTTTACGATTCCCGCCGGGGCTTAACAACCCGTTGAATAGGGCAAGAGCGCGGCGCGGAGACGCACCGGGTTGGCAATATTTACCCCTGAAACGGCTGCTTTCGGTTAAGAACGGCGGCAAATCGGACCTTTAAACGATGCCCTCGCACGATTTTCGCGCCCCGCGCCTGTTTGTCGACGCTCCCCTTGCCCAGGACGCCAGGGTCGCGCTCGACCGCGACCAGGGCAATTATCTCGGCAATGTGCTGAGACTTGCCGCCGGCGCCCCGGTTCTGGCGTTCAACGGCCGCGACGGCGAGTGGCAGGCCGCCATCGAAGGCCGCAAGCGGCCGGACGGGCTGGTCATCCTCCAGCAGACCCGGCCCCAGGACCGGTTGCCCGACCTCACTTACGTCTTCGCCCCGCTCAAGCATGCGCGGCTGGACTACGTGGTGCAGAAGGCCGTGGAGATGGGCGCCGCCACCCTGCAGCCGGTCCAGACCCGCTTCACCCAGGCCTCCAGGGTCAACACCGAGCGGATGCGCGCCAATGTCGTCGAGGCGGCCGAGCAATGTGGCATCCTGAGCCTTGCCGCCGTGGCCGAGCCGGTGCCGCTGGAGCGCTTCCTCAGCCAGCGCGCCGCCAACCGCCTGCTGGTGTTCTGCGACGAGGCGGCGGAGGTCGAAAACCCCATTCAGAGCCTGCAAAGCGCGCGCGAGGCTCATCAAGGCATCGACGTGCTGATCGGCCCCGAAGGCGGCTTCGCCGAGGAAGAGCGGGCGCTGCTGCGGCGGCAGCCCAAAATCCTGCGGCTGGCGCTGGGCCCGCGGATCCTGCGCGCTGACACGGCCGCCGTGGCGGCGCTGGCGCTGGTGCAGGCGGTGCTGGGCGATTGGGGGGGCAAGACTCCCTGGCTTCAAGACCAGCTTCAAGACCACTTGGCTACGCCGATTGGCGGGCCGTTAAGCGATTGATCCTTTGGAGGTCGAAACCGCTTTCAGGCCATGCTAAGGGCTGCGCCAATTCGAGTGCCTCCCCTTGCCCTGCCCGGTTCCACCGGGACGATGGACCCCGAGATGACCGCGACTGCCACCTCAAATGCTGCCGGCTCTGCCGCCTGGGCGGATACGCTGCTCTTGTCGTTCGCGCAGGCCGGCTATGTCAGGGCCGAGCCAGCCATCCTGCAGCCGGCCGAGCCGTTCCTTGACCTCTCCGGCGAGGACATCCGCAAAAGCCTGTACCTGACCAGCGATCTCTCCGGCGAAGAGCTCTGCTTGCGCCCGGATCTAACCATTCCGGTAGCGCGCGATTACCTCGCGTCCAGCCGCGCCGGCCAGCCGGCCGGGTTCAGCTATCTCGGCCCGGTGTTTCGTTACCGTAGCGGACGGGCCAGCGAATTCCTGCAAGCCGGCATCGAATCGTTCGGCCGCCAGGACCGCGCCGCAGCCGACGCCGAGATGCTGGCGTTGGCGCTGGAGGCGACCGCCGCCTTCGGCGTCCGCGATGTCGAAATCCGCACCGGCGACGTGGCGCTGTTCAACGCGCTGCTCGACGCGCTTAACCTCTATCCGGTCTGGCGCCGACGCCTCGTCAAGGATTTCAACCGCAAGATCAGCCTGGAGCAGGATCTGGAGCGGCTCGCGCGCACGGCCACCGCGACCCGCAGCGAGTATGAGGGCGTGCTCGCCGCGCTCGCCGGCTCCGACCGCAAGGCCGCGCTCGCCTTCGTCACCGATCTGATGTCGATCGCCGGAACCACCAATGTCGGCGGCCGCACCACGGCCGAGATCGCGGACCGCTTCCTCGAGCAATCGACGCTGAAGGGCGGCGCACTGCCACGCGAAGCAATCACCGTGCTCAAGCGCTTCCTGTCGATCTCGGGCAATCCCGACGACGCGATCGCCGAGCTGCGAGCGCTTACGGCTGATGCGAAGCTCGATCTCGCCTCGGCCATAGACCAGCTCGAGAGCCGGGTGGGCTTCATGGCCGCGCACGGCATCGACGTGAAGCAGTCGCGGTTCTCCACCGCGTTCGGACGCGGGCTCGACTACTACACCGGCTTCGAATTCGAACTGCATCACAGGGACAACGGCACCGAGCCGCTGGTCGCCGGTGGCCGCTATGACGGGCTGATGACCCAGCTTGGATCTGCCGAGCCGATTCCCGCGGTCGGCTTCTCGGTCTGGGTGGACGCGCTGACCCGGATCGGCCGCAAGGTGGGAGCTTAAGTCATGAGCGCGCCATTCGTTCTGGCCGTTCCCTCCAAGGGCCGCCTCCAGGAAAACACCGAGGCCTTCTTCGCCCGTGCGGGCCTCAAGCTGTCGAAGGCCGGCGGCGCCCGCGACTATCGCGGCACGATCGCAGGCCTCGACAATATCGAGGTCGCCTATCTGTCGGCGAGCGAGATCGCCTCGCAACTGTCCCGCGGTTTTGCGCATCTCGGCGTCACCGGCGAGGATCTGGTGCGCGAGAACATCGCGGACGCCGACAAGCGCGTATCGCTGATCGAAGGGCTCGGCTTCGGCTATGCCGACGTCGTGGTCGCGGTGCCGCAGGCCTGGATCGACGTCCGCACCATGGCCGACCTCGACGACGTCACCACCGGCTTCCGCGAGCAGCATCACATGCGGATGCGGGTCGCGACCAAGTTCATCAACCTCACCCGCGCGTTCTTCTCGAACCACGGCATCACGGATTACCGCATCGTCGAAAGCGCGGGCGCGACCGAAGGCGCGCCGGCGGCAGGCAGCGCCGAGCTGATCGTCGACATCACCACCACCGGTGCAACGCTCGCCGCCAACGGGCTGAGGGTGCTCGATGATGGCGTGATCCTGCGCAGCCAGGCCAACCTGGTTGCCTCGAAGGGGGCTGACTGGTCGCCGCAGGCGCGGGAGACCGCGCGCGTCATCCTCGATCACATCGCGGCACGGGCGCGGGCCAACAAGTATCGCGAGGTCCGGACCCGCTTCAGGCAATGCGACGAGGCCCTGCTCGGCGAAGCCCACAGCCGGTTCGGCGTCGAAGCCCCGTTCGGCGGGCCGACCTCGTCAGGCATGCTCACGCTGCACTGCCCACCGGGGCAGCTCTATGCGCTGGCGAGCTTCCTGCGCGAGCATGGCGCCGAGACCGTCTCGGTGGTTTCGCTCGACTACGTGTTCGACCGGGAGAATCCGCTGTTCGCCAAGCTCGAGGCGTTCCTGCGGCGGTGAGCCTCAGGTTCGTTCAGCGTAGCGACAGCAATTGGCAGCTACCATATGCTGTTGGAATGACCTAAACGCCTCTGGAACCTTGATCGATGACGCTGGGCTCTGACGTTTCCGGCCTGACGACCACCGCGGCCGGCGCCGCCGCGAAGGGACTGTCGATTGTCGTCCCCGTCTATAACGAGGCGGCGGGCCTCGCTGCCCTGCACCAGCGCATCTGCGATCTCGCGAAGACCTTGCGGCCGCGCTATCGCCTCGCCTGCGAGGTCGTTTATGTCGACGACGGCAGCGCGGACGCGACGCTGTCGATCGCACGCGGACTGCCGGCCGACGCGATCGATGTTCAGGTGGTGTCGCTGTCGCGCAATTTCGGCAAGGAGGCGGCGCTGATGGCCGGCCTCGACCATGCCCGGCTCGGCGCCGTGATGTTCATGGACGGCGACGGCCAGCATCCGCCAGCCCTGGTCGAGCAGCTCGTGGGGCACTGGATCGATGACGGCTATGACGTCGTCTATACCGCGAAAGCGCATCGCGACAACGAGACCTTCCTGCGGCGACTCGCCGTGCACGGGTTCTACGCGCTGATCAATTGGGGCGCGCGCCAGAAGATCCCGGAGGATGCCGGCGACTTCCGCCTGCTCTCGCCGCGGGCGGTCGCAGCGCTGAGGCAGCTGCCGGAGCGCAACCGCTTCTTCAAGGGGTTGGCGAGCTGGATCGGCTTCCGCCAGATCCGCGTCGACTACGAGCCCGCGCCGCGCGCCCATGGCGTCACCACCTTCAACGCCGCACGCCTGCTCGGCCTGTCGATCGAAGGCCTGACCTCGTTCTCGGTGGCGCCGCTGCGCTTTGCCAGCCTGCTCGGCGTGGTGCTCGCCGGCGGCGCGTTCCTGTTCGGCCTCTCGATCCTCTGGGAGGTCTGGACCACCGGCAAGCAGGTGCCGGGCTATCCCTCGCTCGTGGTCGGCCTGATGACCATCGGCGGCGTGCAGCTCATCATGATCGGCATCGTCGGCGAATATATCGGCAAGATCCTCTCCGAGCTGAAGGCGCGCCCGATCTACTTCGTCGCCGAGCACAGCGAAAAGCACTTCGAGATCGATAAGGCCGATGAGGCCTCGAAGAGGACGGCCGCCGAATGAGCGCGGCCGCGACGCCGCGGCGGATCTGGCTCTGCGCTGACGATTACGGCATCAGCCCGGGCGTCAATCGCGCCATCCGCGACCTGATAGAGCGCGGCCGTCTCAACGCCACCTCCGTGATGATGGTGGGCCCCGCGATCGAGCGCAGCGAGATCGAAGCGCTTCAGGCTGCCGCGAAAGCGAGCCCGCGCTGCGCGATCGGATTGCACGTGACGCTGTCGGCGCCGTTCCGGCCGCTCACCATGCATTTCCGCCCGCTCGACGGCGACATGTTCATGCCGTTTCCAAAGCTGCTGCGTGCCGGCCTTGCGCGGCGGCTCGACCGCGAGTTCTTTCGCAACGAGGTGAAGGCGCAGCTGGCCGCCTTCGCGGAAGCGTTCGGCCGTGCGCCTGACTTCGTCGACGGCCATCAGCATGTGCAGCTCTTTCCGCAGGTGCGCGACGGCTTCGTCGATGCGGTGAGCGAAGCCGCGCCGAACGCCTGGGTGCGCCAGGGCGGCCGCAACCTGCCGCTGGCGCAGCGGCTGGCCTCACCCAAAGCCATGGTGCTCGATATCCTCAGCGCGCAATTCCGGCGGCGTGCCGCCGGCGCCGGCCTCAGCTTCAATCCCGGCTTCGCCGGCGCCTATGACTTCACGCGGGCGGCCGATTTCGGCGAGCTGATGCGGCAATTCCTGGAAGACCTGCCGGATGGCGGCCTCGTGATGTGCCACCCCGGCTTCGTCGACGACATCCTTGCCGGTCTCGATCCGATGACCGACGTCCGCGAGCGCGAGCACGGCTATCTCGCCGGCGATGCCTTCGCGCGCCTGCTGGGTGACAGCGACGTGACGTTGGGATGAAACCGGCGCAAGCTGGAGCCTTCCGTTCCGATGGAATCGGAACGGGGCTCTAGATTCTTGTTTTGACGCGTTTTCTTCACGCGAACCGGTATCCACTTCGCTCGAAAACGCTCTACGAGGCAGCTTGTCGCATAACGAAATTTAATCCGCCCGCCACTGTTGGGGCCACAATGGAACCCTACATCCCGGTGGCGCTTGTTTCGCGCAAGGGAGACTGACCATGACGCCCCAGGAACGCCAGCTCGTTGACGAGCTTTTCGACCGGCTTTCGAAACTGGAAAATGCACCGCGCGATCCCGACGCGATCGCCGCGATTTCCGACGGCCTCCGCAAGGCGCCCGGCGCGATCTATGCGCTGGTGCAGACCGTGCTGCTGCAGGACGAAGCGCTGAAGCGCGCCCATGCCCGCATCCAGGAGCTGGAGGCGGAGCACGCGCCCGAGCAGGCCCAGTCCGGCGGCTTCCTGGATTCCATGCGCGAGTCGCTGTTCGGATCGAGCCCGTCGCGCGGCTCGGTTCCGAACGTACCGCCGCGTGACTCGCGGCCGGTCTGGAACAGCGGCCAGGCAATGCAGCAGGCCCAGCCAGGCTATGGCCAGCCGCCTTACGGTCAGGCTTATGGACAAGGTCAGGGCTATGGCGCTCCGCCGGTCGGCGGTGGCGGCGGCTCCTTCCTCGGCACGGCGGCGGCGGCCGCGGCCGGCGTCGTCGGCGGCTCGCTGCTGCTCTCCAGCATCCGCGGCATGATGGGCGGACCGCATCAGCAGGCCTTCGGCGACACCAACGCCTTGGGCGACCACAGCTCGGGCGACCGCAGCCCGTGGGGCGGTAGCGACCAGTCCGGCGGCTCGCTCGCGCGCGATGCCGGCCTCAACGACATCGGCTCGAACCGGGATTCCCGCCAGAGCTTCGCCGACCAGGCGTCGAACGACGATCGCAACAACAACGATCAGAGCTATAGCGATCAGGACTACGACGATCAGGACGACGACAACATCGACATGGCCGACGACAGCGATTTCGGCGGCGGAGACGATGGCGGCAGCGATTACGCGTGACGCTCATCTTCTCCCTCTCCCCGTTCTTACGGGGAGAGGGTCGGGGTGAGGGGCTCTATCCGCAAAGCCGGTAAGCGTTGAGCTCGTGGAGACTCCCCCTCACCGGGAATTCGCGCTTCGCCCGAATTCCGGCCTCTCCCCGCAAGCGGGGAGAGGCGAAGTAAGTCTCACATCACGACAACCTTGGTGCCGACATTGACGCGGCCGTAGAGGTCGATGACGTCCTCGTTGCGCATTCGGATGCAGCCGGAGGAGACGTTGGTGCCGATGGTCCAGGGCTCGTTGGAGCCGTGGATGCGGTAGAGCGTCGAGCCCAGATACATCGCGCGCGCGCCAAGCGGATTTTCAGGACCGCCCTCCATGTGCCTGGGAAGGTCGGGCCGGCGCGCGATCATTTCCGCCGGCGGGGTCCAATCCGGCCATTCGCGCTTGGCCGTGATCGACTTCACGCCGGACCAGGTGAAGCCGGGACGGCCGACGCCGATGCCGTAACGCGTCGCTCTGCCATTGCCCTCGACGAGATAGAGGAACTTGTTCGGCGTATCGACCACGATCGTGCCGGCACTTTCCTTGCCGCTATAGTCAACAAGTTGTTTCTCATACTTCGGATCGAACGGAAGCGACCGCGGGTCGACCATCTCCTGCTGAACCGCTCCCTGCATCTGCGGCTCGCCCATCGGCGGAAGGCGACGCTGGTCGTAATAGCCTGGCTGCTGCTGATAGATCGGCTGCTGCGGAGCGTAAGCCGGACCGCGGCCGGGCCCGTCGCCAAACAGGAACTCGATGAAGCCGCCGCCCATGTTTGCATTGGAGGCGACACGCGCCGTCGCCTGCGGCACCTGCGGCCGGTAGAGCACCACGGGCGGATCGTTCGGCACCGAATTGTCGAAGGCGCTAGCGTTGTTCGCGCCGGCAATGAAGGTGCAAGCGCTGCCGAGCAGCGCGACAGACATTTTCTTGAACATCGACGTACTCTGTACTGTTTCGTCTAGATCACATTCGTCGTGGAGAGCTGATGGCTGATCCGCGCTCGCGACGTGGTCAATAAAAAGCAAAAGCCGTTTTGTTTGGTAAACGGACGCCGCGTTTCGATTCACCACGAAGCGAGCGACGCGGCAATTTGGCGATCAGCGTTTATTTTCGATGAACGCCGCGCGCCCATGGTTAATCGCGCGTTTTCACGCCGTCGCGCGCGGCCGCACAACGGTTCCCGCTGTGAACCTCGTGTTAAATCGCTTCTGTCTACAAAGACGCGTGAGTGAGGTGGGGGAGTATCCTGATGGCTGTTCACCGCAAGCGTTTTCGTGCCGAGGACATCATCGGCGGCGAAATGCCAATTCTTGACGAAGCCGACGAGACAATGCCGATGCATAGCGAGATCATGGCAGAGCTGCGCGCGATCCGCGCACAGATGGCGAAGGGCGCTGTCCCGCTGTCCGGCAGCGCGGCCATGGCAGCGATCGACGCCTCCTCGGCTCAGCAACTCTCCGAAGCGCGCACCATGCTCGAGACCTATCGGGCACAGATTGAGCAGTGCGAGAAGCTGAAGGTCGAGCTCGACCTCATCCATGACGCGATCGACCGCACCAAGCGCGAGATCGCGGTGCTGCATGGCAAGAGCTTCAACGGCGAAGAGATGGCCAAGGTCAACGGCGAACTCGGCGCCGTGGTCGGCGGCACCGAGCAGGCGACCCAGCAGATCCTCGAAGCCGCCGAGTCGATCGATCAGGCAGCCAGCGCCCTCGCCAAGGTCGACTCGGTCGACCAGCAGAAGCGCCTCGCCGACGACATCCAGGAACGCGTTATCTCGATCTTCGAGGCCTGCAACTTCCAGGACCTGACCGGCCAGCGCATCAGCAAGGTCATGACCACGATGAAGTTCATCGAGCAGCATATCAATGCGATGATGGACATCTGGGGCGGCGTCGACGCGATCAAGGCTCACGTGCCGGCGCACGTCGACACCCGCGACGAGGACGAAAAGCTGCTCAACGGCCCCAAGCTCGCCGGCGACGTCGGTCACGCCTCGCAGGACGACATCGACGCGCTGTTCGACTGATCGGACGCGGCAGAGAGAAAAACAAAACGCCGGCGAAAGCCGGCGTTTTTTTTGTCATTGCGAGCGAAGCGAAGCAATCCAGACTGTCTCTGCGGAGGCGGCCTGGATTGCTTGGTCGCGGAGCTTGTCATCGGGCCGCGCTTCGCGCGGACCCGTTGGCTCCTCGCAATGACGAGTGATTAGGTCAGCGCCCGTTCACGCCCGCGGCGCGCAGCGGACGTAGACCATGTTGCCGTAGCGGGTGGCGGCGTCCTTGTCGATGAAGCGGGTGACCAGGACGCGGCCGTCGAAGGAGACTATCTCGCGGTCCTGCTCGCCGGGGGTCGGACCGGCCGGCCCGATATAGTTCTTGCCGCTGGGCGAGCCCTTCAGGCGCAGTTCCTGCGGCGTCGCCTGGTCGGCGAGATGCATGATCACGCCGCCGGAGGAACCGGCGGTGATCACGTAGGGGTTCTTGCACTGGGCCCGGGCGGCAGCCTCGGTGCGGGCGCGGTCGGCCGGGTTCTGGTACGAGGCGAGCCCCCAGCGGCCGACGATCTCGTCGGAGCGGATGGTGGCCGGCATTTCCGGGCCGGTGCCGGGCTCGGCTTCGGGCGGCGGCGAGGATGAAGAGAAGGACGGCAGGCTCATACCGCCGCCGCAGGCGCCGAGCAGCAACGCCAGGCAAGAGGCAGCCGCCAGATTGGCGACCGTGCGCGCGTGAGCTGAACTGATCATGGCATTCCCCCGAACAAGACCATGGCCGCACCCCTCCCGCAACCAAGCGCAAAACCGTCGCCGGAGCAATGACGTCCTTTGATCCGCCAGTACCCCGATCGAGTTTCCAATGCCAGCATCCTATATCCGCCTCACCAATCGCTTAACCACCTTTGCTTGACAGGACCGCGGCCAAGCCATATTTCCGGGCGCACTATTAGCACTCGGAAAGGCCGATTGCTAAGCGTGCCGTTCGATCCTCGCAACGAGGGTGGACGGAAGCGCCGCCCCACCCACTTCCACTACTTCCGAAGCGAGCCTCCAAAGGGAAACGTCATGGCTAAATCCAAATTTCGTCCGCTGCATGACCGTGTCGTGGTCAAACGTATCGACGCCGAGGAAAAGACCAAGGGCGGCATCATCATTCCGGACACCGCCAAGGAAAAGCCCTCCCAGGGCGAGGTCGTCGCCGTCGGCTCCGGCGGTCGCGACGAGACCGGCAAGCTGATCCCGATTGACCTCAAGGTCGGCGACCGCGTGCTGTTCGGCAAGTGGTCGGGCACCGAGGTCAAGATCGACAACGAAGAGCTCCTGATCATGAAGGAGTCGGACATCATGGGCGTGATGGCCTAAGGCCGAACGCCTGAACAGCCGCTGAATACCCTTAACTGTCATGCCCGGGCTCAACCCGGGCATCCATCATTTTCGAAAGCGGATGGATTGCCGGGTCAAGCCCGGCAATGACGAAGGACAGTGCGGCGCCCCAATCCATCCAAGGTTTTTCAGGAGCATTAGAAATGGCTGCCAAAGACGTCAAATTTTCCGGAGACGCGCGCGATCGCATGCTGCGCGGCGTCGACGTTCTCGCCAACGCGGTCAAGGTGACGCTCGGCCCGAAGGGTCGCAACGTCGTCATCGAGAAGTCGTTCGGCGCGCCCCGCATCACCAAGGACGGCGTCACCGTCGCCAAGGAGATCGAGCTCGAGGACAAGTTCGAGAACATGGGCGCCCAGATGGTGCGTGAGGTCGCCTCCAAGACCAACGACCTCGCCGGCGACGGCACCACCACCGCGACCGTGCTGGCCCAGGCCATCGTGCGCGAAGGTGCCAAGGCGGTTGCCGCCGGCATGAACCCGATGGACCTCAAGCGCGGCATCGACACCGCGGTTGCGGCCGTGGTCAAGGACATCGAGAAGCGCGCCAAGCCGGTTGCCGCCTCCTCCGAGGTCGCCCAGGTCGGCACCATCTCGGCCAACGGCGATAGCGCCATCGGCAAGATGATCGCCCAGGCGATGCAGAAGGTCGGCAACGAGGGCGTCATCACCGTCGAGGAGAACAAGTCGCTCGACACCGAGGTCGACATCGTCGAGGGCATGAAGTTCGACCGCGGCTATCTGTCGCCCTACTTCGTCACCAACGCCGAGAAGATGACCGCCGAGCTCGAGGACGCCTACATCCTCCTGCACGAGAAGAAGCTCTCGGGCCTGCAGGCCATGCTGCCGGTGCTGGAAGCCGTGGTGCAGTCCGGCAAGCCGCTCGTCATCATCGCCGAGGACGTCGAGGGCGAGGCGCTGGCCACCCTGGTCGTCAACCGCCTGCGTGGCGGCCTCAAGGTCGCCGCCGTCAAGGCGCCGGGCTTCGGTGATCGCCGCAAGGCCATGCTCGAGGACATCGCGATCCTCACCGGCGGCCAGCTCATCTCCGAAGAGCTCGGCATCAAGCTCGAGAACGTCACGGTGAAGATGCTGGGACGCGCGGGCAAGGTGGTGATCGACAAGGAGAACACCACGATCGTCAAGGGCGCCGGCAAGAAGCCGGAGATCGAGGCCCGCGTCGGCCAGATCAAGGCCCAGATCGAGGAAACCACCTCGGACTACGACCGTGAGAAGCTCCAGGAGCGTCTGGCCAAGCTCGCCGGCGGCGTCGCGGTGATCCGCGTCGGCGGCGCGACCGAGATCGAGGTCAAGGAGAAGAAGGACCGCGTCGAGGACGCGCTCAATGCCACCCGCGCCGCGGTGCAGGAAGGCATCGTCCCCGGCGGCGGTGTCGCGCTGCTGCGCGCCAAGAAGGCAGTCGGCCGCTTGTCCAACGACAACGCCGACGTGCAGGCCGGCATCAACATCGTGCTGAAGGCGCTGGAAGCTCCGATCCGCCAGATCTCCGAGAACGCGGGCGTGGAAGGCTCGATCGTCGTCGGCAAGATCCTGGAGAACAAGTCCGAGACCTTCGGCTTCGACGCCCAGACCGAGGACTACGTCGACATGGTTGAGAAGGGCATCATCGATCCCGCCAAGGTGGTGCGCACCGCGCTGCAGGACGCCTCCTCCGTGGCCGGCCTGCTGGTGACCACCGAGGCCATGGTCGCCGAAATGCCGAAGAAGGAAGCTCCGCCCGCCATGCCGGCCGGCGGCGGCATGGGCGGCTTCTAAAGCCCATCCTCACCTTACAGCGTTGCGAAGGCCGCCTCCGGGCGGCCTTCTTTTTTGCAGATTTGTTTTTTTGCAGACTTGGGCCCGTGCTTTCCAATTCAACCGACGGCCAAAACCCACTACGGTGACGCGCAGATTCTAGGGCGCGATGGAACAGGAACCAATCGTCATCGCGCTTTAGGTTGTTGTTCGGGCATGATCTTGTCGGAAAGCCGCTGCACACTTCGGATCATGCCCTATTGCTCGAGGATTTCGTCGATGCGCGCGCTTCTGGTTTGCCCGACAGCTCTTTTGGCGGCCCTGTTCGCCATGTCACCCGGATTCGTATCCGCACAGATGAAACTGTCGCCGAAGGCCACGGCGCCCGGCGGCGTCGAGACGCGCTATTTCACCTCGATCGATGGGCTGATGGACGGCAATGCCGACGTGATCCTGAAAGAGACGCGCCAGGGCAAGACGGTCACCGCGGCCGTGCTCGACGTCTGTTATCCCGTCGCAAAAAATTCGGACCGCAAGGATCGCTTCGTCGTCAACCTCCAGGTCGCGGGCCAGAACCTGACGGGCACGACGCAGAGCCTCGGTGAGAAGGCGCCGGTCAGCGTCAAGCTGCTGCGCAAGCCGACCGGAGACACGTTCGAATTCCGCGGCCAGATCGCGATCGGCCAGGCCGTGACCGAAGTCGCCTCGCCCGACAATTCCGATCTCAGCGAGAAGGAATTTCAGGACAACCAGACCTCCGACGACGGCATCACGCCGCAGCCGAAGGATTTCACCGACGTCTCGCCGGAGGCGATCGCGGTCAAGGTCAAGCTCGATGCCGCAACCGACTTCCTGAAGAGCCTGAAGGGCCAGGAGGTCGAGGTGACGCTGGCGAGCCTTAACGTCGGTTGCGACGCGCTGCGCGCCGGCGAGCGGACCATCAACATGTCGGTCGATCCGGAGCGCGCCGGCGCGCTGCTCGCAAAATTCAAGGCGATGCCGGGCGTCACCGCGGCGGGCTGGACCGCGGGCATGACCGAGATGGACCGCACCATCCGCTTCCCCGCCGCCGACTGGCGCGAGGGCGACAAGATCAACCGCGACAAGCTCGCGAGCGCGGTGGCGGGCGTGCTGAGCAGGACGCTCGCAGCAAAGCCGGTCTCGCAAGGCTTCAACCCGGCCAACGGCAGGCTCAAGCTGGTCTTCAAGCGGCCGAACCAGGATTTCCCGGCGCTCGAGCTCACCGACACCATCGAGGTCGCAGGCCTGGTCTCGCCCGACAAGCCAGGCACGACCGACAAACTGATGCTCTGGATCGGCAGTCCCTCGACCACGATCTCCGACGAGAGCAGCGGCGCCAAGCTCAATCTCTCGGATGAATCTGCGGTGGACGAGGAAGGCGACCAGCCTGATGACAACGGTTCGATCGAGGCGCTCACAAAGGAGCTGAAAGGCCAGCGCTGGGACGCCGACAAGTCGACGTGGAAGTAGTCAGGCGCTGCCGCAGTCGTTTGCATGATCGTTAAGATTCGATTCAGTTTAGGCGGCCATCATCGGGTAGCCGAACGTGGGTCGCATCATGCAAGACCACGAGCCGAGTACCCTTGAAAACATCTGGTTGGGGAATGTGGCTGGCGACCGGTTGCCGAGGCAGCCAGTCGGGCTGCGGAATCTGTTAAGCCACGATCGCGACGAAGTGCTCGTGCTACGAGACTCGCTTGGTGTTCGAGTTCGCAACTTTCTGCTGTACACAATTGCGCTGACGGCAAGCTTTGGCCTGGGATGGGCCGGGGGCCTGAATTGGCCTGAGCTCGCAAGCATGATCAGCCTCCGTCCGATAGCCCAGAAACATACGGCTTCATCGCAAATTTCTGAAACGAGATCCGGGGGCAAGGTCGAAGGCGTTCGAAAAACCGCATCTCACCCGGATCTGCAAACAGCGGCACCCGCCTTTGTAGGAAGCATTCCCAAGCCGTCCACCACATCGCCCGCCCGCTTGCCCAATGGCTTGGTCTCTCAGGCGAATACGAGCCTCTCGGGGCCAGCAGCTGCCATGAGGCAGCCTCTGGCGCCGGCGCCGGAAACGAGACCGACAACCATTCCCGGGTGGACCGTTGTTGACGTCCGGGACGGAACTGCCGTTCTCGACGGACCTGACGGAATTCGGATGGCCGCACGCGGTGACACAGTTCCCGGACTCGGGCGCGTCGACTCCATCGTGCGCTGGGGCAGCCGCTGGATCGTTGCCACCGCCAACGGGTTGATCGCGACGCCGTAAAGGAGCTGAAGGGCCAGCGCTCGGACGCCGACAAGTCGGTGTGGAAGTAGGCGGAGCTATCGTGCCCCCGGCTCACAGCGCGGAGCGCTGCGAGCCAGGCCCAGAGGCCAAGGGCTCGGTCGCGGAGAGACTGGGTCCCTGTGTCTTGGAAGTCTGTCAGGATAGGGTGGGCGGGAAGCCGTTGGGTCCTTGGCGCTTGACGCCGTGAGCCGGCTCGGTCTCCCGCC
>NZ_LGHL01000154.1 GCF_001908205.1 Bradyrhizobium sp. NAS80.1 | reverse complement strand
GGACCCGATGGCGCCGCCCGCGCCTGCCTATGCTCCGCCGCCACCGCAGCCGGGGCCCGATTTCTCGTCGCTCGAGCGCCACCTGCTCAAGATCACGAGCCAGATCGAATCGCTGCAGCGTCCTGACAATACCGAGCAGGCGATCGCCGCCTTTCGCGGCGAGCTTGCCGAGATCCGTCACGCCATCACCGAGGCGATGCCGCGGCGCGCGATCGAATCGATCGAGAACGAGATCCGCTCGCTGCACCGTCGCATCGACGAGACCCGCTCGTCCGGCACCGACGGCCAGGTCCTGTCCGGCATCGAGCACGCGCTGTCCGACATCAAGCAGGTGCTGCGCACGCTGACGCCGGCCGAGCAGCTCACCGGCTATGACGAAGCGATCCGCAATCTCGGCGCCAAGCTCGATCTGATCCTGCGCGCCAATGACGATCCCTCGACGGTGCGCCAGCTCGAGGACGCGATCTCGGCACTCCGCGCCATCGTCTCCAATGTCGCGTCTAACGAGGCGCTGGTCCGGCTCTCCGACGACGTGCAGCTGCTGTCGTCAAAGGTCGACCAGGTCACCCGCTCTTCGGGCCACAGCGACAGCTTTGCGGTGCTGGAGCAGCGCATCGCGGCGCTCACCGCCGCGCTGGAAACACGCGAGCGGCCGGCGCCTGCCGAGAACACCGAACATCTGGAAGCCGCGATCCGCGCGCTGTCTGACCGTTTCGACCGCATGCAGGTCGGCAACGACTCCGCTTCGACCTTCGCGCATCTCGAACAGCGGGTCTCGTACCTGCTGGAGCGGATCGAATCCGCCTCCGATCCGCGCAACAGCAATCTGAGCCGCGTCGAGGACGGGCTGCACGACATCCTGCGGCACCTGGAACGGCAGCAGGCGACCTATTCCGCGCTGGCCGAGAGCCGCAATTCCGCGCCGCCTTCCGATTCCGGAATGGTAGATCTCGTGCAGCGCGAGCTCTCCGACATCCGCTTCAGCCAAGCCGAGACCAACCGGCACACCCAGGACTCGCTCGAAGCCGTTCACAACGCACTCGGCCATGTCGTCGATCGCCTCTCCATGATCGAGGGCGACCTGCGCGCGGTGCGCACGGCACCGCCACCCCCCGCGCCCCAGCCGATGCCGATGGCTGCCCTCATGGAGCCCGGGCCTCTGGAGCCCGCGCCAATGGCGCGCGAGCTGCGGCCGCAGCAACAGCAACCGAACTACGATCCGAAGCCGGAGCTCCCGAACCCGGCAGCCGCGCAACAACCACCGCAGGCCGCCTTCGTCGCCGCACCGCGCGAATTCCATGTCGCCGCACCGGCCGCGCCCCCGCCGCCGGTGCCGATGGCGCCGCCCACTCCGCCGCGCGCGATCAGCGAAATCCTTGAGCCGCACGCGGCGCCTGCGCGCGCTGCGCTCGCACCGGAATTGCCGCCGGATCATCCGCTCGAGCCCGGCACGCGGCCGAATGGACGCGTCGCCACGCCATCGGAGCGCATCGCCGCGTCCGAAAGCGCGATCAGCGAGATCCCCGCCGCGCCGAAGGAGCCGGTGTCGTCGTCGAGCTTCATTGCCGCCGCGCGCCGCGCCGCGCAGGCCGCTGCCGCGCAGCCGGAAAAGCCGACCCGCGGCGCCAAGGCCGGGGCCGATCGCTCAAAGGACAAGGGCAAGGACGGCGGCTCGACCTTCACCTCGAAGATCCGCTCGCTGCTGGTCGGCGCAAGCGTGGTCGTGATCGTGCTCGGCACCTTCAAGATGGCGATGAACCTGCTCGATGGCGGCAGCGCGCCGCCGGCGCCGCAGGCGATGGAGAGTTCGCCTGGCGAGCGGGCACCGCAAGCGCCGCCACCGCCGGTCGAGAGCAAGCCCGCCGCGCCCGAGCAGGTCACGCCGTCGATGACCTCGCCGACGCCGATCGGCCGGCAGTCGCAGAACAATGCCGTGCCGGCTCCCACAGCCGCTCCCATGTCCGCTCCCTTGGCCGCTCCCTTGGCCAACTCGGGCAGCGCGGCTTCGGTCGAAATTCCGCCCGCCCCCGCAGCAGCGGCGCCACCGCCGCCGGCGGCGAGCAGCGACGTCACCGGCGCGCTGTCAGGCACGAGCCGCGCCAAGCTCGGCCTCGTGCAGGTGCCGCCGAGCGAAAAGCTGCCTGACGGAATCGGCGGACCGGTGCTGCGCACCGCCGCGATGAAAGGCGATGCGACCGCGGCCTACGAGATCGGCGTGCGCTTTGCCGAGGGCAAGGGCATCGCAGCGAATTACGACGAAGCAGCGAAGTGGTATGACCGCGCGGCGCAGGCCGGCGTCGTGCCCGCGACCTTCCGCCTCGGCACGCTCTATGAGAAGGGCCTCGGCGTGAAGAAGGACGCCGACATCGCCCGCCGCTACTACACGCAGGCCGCCGAGCGCGGCAACGCCAAGGCGATGCACAATCTCGCGGTGCTCGACGCCGATGGCGGCGGACGCGGCGCCAACTACAAGAGCGCGGCGCAGTGGTTCCGCAAGGCCGCCGACCGCGGCGTCGCCGACAGCCAGTTCAACCTCGGCATCCTCTATGCCCGCGGCATCGGCGTCGAACAGAACCTCGCCGAGTCCTACAAATGGTTCAGCTTGGCTGCTGCCCAGGGCGATGCGGATGCGGCCGGCAAGCGCGATGACGTCGCCAAGCGCCTCGACCCGCAGTCGCTCGCCGCCGCCAAGCTCGCGATCCAGACCTTCAGCGCCGAACCGCAGCCTGACGACGCCGTCAATGTCACGGCGCCCTCCGGCGGCTGGGACAGCGCGTCACAGGAAAGCGCGAAGCCCGCACCGAAGCCTGTTGCGGTCAAGCGCTCGGCCTCGGCCGCGCGCTGATCGCGATCGTTCATCACGCTTTAAATCCCTGATCCGCCTGCGGCGAAAAACGCCACGGGCGGATCGATTCATGGTCCCTCCCGGCGGCGAATTCGGCTATTGAGGGGCGCGGCAATCGATCCGTCTCGCTGGCACGTGGTTCAATGCAGCTCTATCTCCCGATCGCCGATCTTCCGGTCAACGTCTTCCTGGTGCTGGCGATGGGCGCGGCGGTCGGCTTCGTCTCCGGCATGTTCGGGATCGGCGGCGGCTTCCTGATGACGCCGCTCCTGATCTTCATCGGCATCACGCCGGCGGTCGCGGTCGCCTCCGTCGCGAGCCACATTGCGGCCTCCTCCTTTTCCGGCGCATTGTCTTATTGGCGGCGGCGCGCGATGGACCCGGCGCTGGCAGGCGTGCTGTTATGCGGCGGCGTGACCGGCACGGCGCTCGGGGTATGGACCTTCACGCAGCTTCGCGCACTCGGCCAGCTCGACCTGATGATCGCGCTGTCCTACGTCGTGCTGCTCACCACCGTCGGCAGCCTGATGTTCTCCGAGGGCCTGCGCGCCCTGATGCGGACCCGGCGCGGTGCGGTGCCGCCCCGACGCACCCATAACTGGATCCATGGCCTGCCGCTGAAGATGCGGTTCAAGCGCTCGAAGATCTACCTCTCGGTCATCCCCGTGGTGATCGTCGGCATTGTGATCGGCTTCATCGGCGCCGTCATGGGTATCGGCGGCGGCTTCATCCTGGTGCCGATCATGATCTATCTGTTGCGGGTGCCGACCTCGACGGTGATCGGGACCTCGATGGTGCTCACCCTCGTCACGATGCTGTTCGCGACCATGCTGCACGCGATGACCAATCACCTGGTGGACGCCGTGCTGGCGCTGATCCTGATGGTCGGCGGCGTTACCGGCGCGCAGTTCGGCGCACGGGCCGGCCAGAAGATCCGCGGCGAGCAGCTGCGGCTGCTGCTCGGCCTCTTGATCCTCTCGGTCGGCGTCCGCTTCGCGGTCGAGCTGGTGATCAAACCCGAGGACCTCTTCACCATCCGCGAGCTGGGGGTGAGTGGATGATTCGCACACTCCTCGCAGCCCTTCTCGTCCTGCTGCTTGGCTCAGCCGCACGCGCCGAGCGGCTGATCGTGTCGGTCTCCAACCACCGTGTCACGGTGACGCCGAACTATTCCGGTGAGGAGCTGGTGCTGTTCGGCTCGGTGGAGAAGGACGCCACCACGCCCGCAGATCGCAAGGTTTACGATCTCGTCGTCACCGTGATGGGCCCGCGCGCCGACATGGTGACGCGGCGCAAGGAGCGCACCTTCGGCATCTGGATCAACACCGACTACCGGCAGTTCCTGCAGGTGCCGAGCTATCTGGCGCTATTCGCCAACCGCCCGTTCGACCTGATCACCTCGCCCGAGATCGCGCGCCGGCAGCAGATCGGGCTGAACAACGTGCTGCTGACCCAGCGCGTCAGCGGCGACTATGCCGACGTGGTGCCGAACGACCCGTTCCGCTCAGCCTTCATTCGCCTGCGCACCCAGCGCGGGCTCTATCGCGAGGATGCGAGCGCGGTGACGTTCCTGACGCCGACGCTGTTCCGCACCGGCATTCCATTGCCGGCGGAGGTGCCGATCGGGACGTATCAGATCGAGATCAAATTGTTCGCCGACGGCGCGTTGGTCACCAAGACCGAGACTGCATTCGAGATCGTCAAGGTAGGCTTCGAGCAGTTCGTCGCGAACACCGCACGGCAGCACGGACTCATCTACGGCCTCGTCACCGCGGCAATGGCGCTGATGACGGGCTGGATGGCGTCGATCGTGTTCCGGAAGGATTGAGGGGGCGTTGTCATTCCGGGGCGCGCAAGGCGCGAGCCCGGAATCCATTGATCAGCGGCAACGGTGGCACGATGGATTCTCAGATGCGCAATTGCGCATCATAGCTCGACGCTTCGCGTCGCCCCGGAATGACGGCCGACCTCACGGCGCCTCAATCACGGTCGGCACGCCCGGCTCCAGCAGGCGCAGCCGCGTCCCGAAGCCGAGCACGTCGAACGTTTTGCGCAGATCCTCGCCGTTCTGGCGGAAATGCGCCCAGCCTTCGGTATGCAGGGGCACGATCATCGCATCGGGAAAGGCGCGCGCGGTCTCGACGGTGTCGTTGGTGTCCATGGTGAGATGGAACGGTCCGCGCGTTTGCGCCGCGCCCGCGAAGGGCAGCACCACGCCGCATTTGAAGCGGCGCGCGACCTCGGCGACGCCGTCGAACCAGGTGGTGTCGCCGCTGATATAGACCGCTCGCGTGTCCTTCCGGCTCGATGACACCACGAAGCCGATGACGTCACCGGACAGCGGCTCGATGCCGGCCGGGCCGTGACGCGCCGGCGTTGCTGTGATCGTCAGCGAATTGCCGTAGCCGTCCTTCAGACGCGCGGTACCCCACGGCGCGAGCCCTTCGACATGGCCGCCGAGGCGTTTGGCGCCCGCCTCGGTCGTCAGCACGCGCTTCACCTTGCGCAGGAACTCGCGGCCGGAATTATCGAGATTGTCGGAATGCTGGTCGTGGCTGAGCAGGACGGCATCGACCGGGCCGATCGCGTCGGCCTTCATCGCGGGGCCGATGGTCTTTTCCAGCTTCACATGCGGCAGCTGGTAGGCGCCGGGCGCGTCGAAAGTCGGATCGGTGAGCAGGCGAAAGCCGTCAATCTCGATCAGTGCGGTGGGGCCGCCGATCAGGGTGATGGAAACGGGCATGAGGGAACTCCTCTACGAGACGGGCTTTGCGGGGCGCGTCACCAGGTAAATGCCGAGCGCCACCGGAATGATCCCGAGCAGATCGCGGGCCTCGACGTGTTCGCCGAGCACGATGTAGGCGAACAGTATGCCGAGCGGCGGCATCAGGAAATGATAGGCACTGGCGGCAGTGGCGCCACACACTTTCAGGAGATGAAACCAGAGCCAGTAGGCGAGGATCGAGCCGCCGAGCACGAGGAACGCGAATGCGCCGATCAGGCTCGGGGTGAAGTCGATCGCGTGGACGTCGGCAAAGGTCAGCGCGACCGGCGTCAGCACGATGCCGGCCGCGAGGTTCTGCACGCCGTTGCCGATCCACAGGCTTCCCTTCGGCGCGAGCAGCTTGAACAGGATCGTGCCGGCAACGATCGAGGCCAGCGAGGCCAGCGTGAAGATGATGCCGTGCAGCGAGTCAGTGCCGACTGAAAGGCGGTGCCAGACGATCAGCGTCACGCCGACGATTCCGAGCGAGAGGCCGCTCGCCTTGCGCCAGGTCATGCCTTCGCCGAGCAGGAGCGCCGCGAGCGCGGCGGTGAACACCGGATTTGCCGAGACGATCAGGCCGCCGAGGCCGGCGGAGACCGATTGCAGGCCGGTGTAGCCGAGCCCGAGATAGAGCGCGTTGTTGGCGATGCCGAGCACCGCGAAGATCGCGGCATCGCGCCACGACAGGGACCAGTCGCCGCGGATCAGCGTGGCGCCGAGGATCAAAATGCCTGCGAGCGAGAAGCGCGCGGCGAGCAGGATCAGCGGCGGGCAATGGGTGACGCCGATCTTGCCGGCGACGAAGGCGTAGCTCCAGAGCAGACAAAACAGTCCGATAGCGAGCGGCAACACGTTGAATCGACTGCGAGGGATGGACATTGAGGGGGCGAGCGACATGGCAGTTTCCCTTTGGGGGGCATTCTTCTGAGCCCTCGATCTAGGGACGCTGCTTGTCATTTGGAAATTAAATGATTAAATGCGGATCAGTGGATTTTCGAATGGAGGCGTCCATGCTCGACCTGGAGCTCCTGCGCAGCTTCGTCTCGGTGGTCGAGGCCGGCGGCTTCACCCGCGCCGGCGAGCGCGTTCACCGCACGCAATCGACCGTCAGTCAGCAGATCAAGCGGCTTGAGGAAGACGTCGGGCAGGTGCTGTTGCACCGTGACGGCAAGGACGTGCGTCCGACCGAAGCCGGCGAGCGGCTGCTGTCCTATGCGCGGCGGCTGCTCTCGCTCGCCGAGGAGGCGCGCGACGTGTTGCGCGAGCCCGACAGCGAAGGCGCGATCCGGCTCGGCATCCCCGAAGATTTTGCGGCGTACCGGCTGGCAAAGCTGCTGGGTGCGTTCTCGCGCTCGCATCCGGCGCTGCGGCTGGATGTGCGCGCCGACCAGAGCAAAAACCTGTCCCGCGACCTCGAACGCGGCGAGCTCGACCTTGCGCTATTCAAGCGCGAGGCCGGCGCGAAGGCCGCGATCGCGGTGTGGCCCGAGCGGGTGCACTGGGTCACCAGCAAGAGCCATCCGATCGATGTCAACGCGTCGTCGGTACCGCTGATCGGCTTTCCGCCTGGGTGCATCTATCGCGCCGGCGCCATCCACGCGCTGGAAAGCGCCGGCCGCGCCTGGCACATGGCCTATTCGTCATCGAGCCTTGCCGGCATCCAGGCCGCGGTCGCCGCCGGCATGGGCTTGAGCATCATGTCGGAGATGTCGATCCAGTCCGACCATCGCGTGCTGACCGCGAAGGACGGCTTTGCGCCGATCAACCGGACCGAGATGGCGCTGATGGCCTCGCCGGAGGCGAGCCCGGCAACGCTTCGGCTTGCGGATCGCCTCGCGGAGTTTTGCGATGCAGTGCAAGCGAAGGCGGCGTGAGTTCGCGGGATGGCCAGGACGCGGCAATGAATTTCAGCGACGTGCCGCTTAATTCGCCGCCGGCACCAGCCTGTCCCCCCGCACGAATTGGCGTAGAACTTGCCGCCGCATTGGCGCTTGATGGCGGCGCAACGCGCCGCGGGCGACGCATCTTGTGGAAGAATAAGGCCGCAGCTCAAACCGTCGGCACCGTGGCCGCGGCGGCGAACGCAGCGCTGGAGGCGGTGATACAGACGACGAGAAAGGTGGCTGCAGCGATTTCGATCAGCAGTCTCATGGGACGTCTCCTCCACACTGATGGCTGAATCTGCCGCCATTCTAGCGGCAAATTCAGGTTTCTCGGTGCCCGTCCGGGTTCCCAAACCGGCCCGTTCCTTGCATAAATTTACGCCAGCGCAGTGCACGGCCGCACCGGCGGCAGTTCCGGTGCAGTGGCAAGGCGCGTAGGGTGAGTAGTGTTCTCGCGACCAGGAAGTGACAGCTTTGCAAGATTCATCGTCCCAGCCCAGTTTTCCCGCCCCCGGGCAGCCGATCGACGAACTCGCGCTGGCTGAGATCAAGGGCACGATCCTGGCGAAGCTGCGCCTTGCCATCGGCAAGGACGCCGGCATGGCGACCAGGCACGACTGGTATCAGGCCGCGGCGCTCGCGCTGCGGGACCGCATCGTGCATCGCTGGCTCACGGCCGAGAAGCGCAGCTACGATGCGGGACGCAAGCGGGTCTATTATCTCTCGCTCGAATTCCTGATTGGCCGTCTCTTCACCGACGCGCTGAACAACATGGGGCTGCTGAAGATCTTCGAGGTCGCGCTCGGCGATCTCGGCGTCTCGCTGCCCGAGCTGCGCAAATGCGAGCCGGACGCGGCGCTCGGCAATGGCGGCCTGGGGCGGCTTGCCGCCTGCTTCATGGAGAGCATGGCGACGCTGTCGATCCCCGCGATCGGCTACGGCATCCGCTACGATTACGGCCTGTTCCGCCAGATCATCAATCAGGGCTGGCAGCAGGAATATCCGGACGAATGGCTAAGCTTCGGCAATCCCTGGGAATTGCAGCGCCCCGAGGTGATCTATGACATTCATTTCGGCGGCGGCGTCGAGCATGTTGACGACAAGGGCCGCGACCGCGCGATCTGGCATCCGGGTGAGACCGTGCAGGCGATCGCCTATGACACGCCGATTGTCGGCTGGCGCGGCCACCACGTCAATGCGCTCCGCCTGTGGTCGGCACGCTCGCCCGATCCGCTGAAGCTCGACGCCTTCAACAAGGGCGACTATGTCAGCGCCAGCGCCGAGCAGGCGCGCGCCGAAGCGATCTGCAAATTCCTCTATCCGAACGACGAGAGCCCGGCCGGCCGCGAGCTGCGGCTGCGACAGGAATATTTCTTCGTCTCGGCCTCGCTGCAGGATCTCGTGAAGCGGCATCTTGCATCCGACGGCCAGTTGCGCAGCCTGTCGGCCAAGGTCGCGGTGCAGCTGAACGACACCCATCCGAGCCTCGCCGTCACCGAGCTGATGCGCATCCTCGTGGACCTGCACAATTTTCGCTGGGACGAGGCCTGGAAGATCACGGTCGCCACTCTCTCCTACACCAATCACACGCTGCTGCCCGAGGCGCTCGAGAGCTGGCCGGTCGAACTGTTCGAGCGGCTGCTGCCGCGACATCTCGAGATCATCTACCGCATCAACGTGCAGCATCTGGCGCTGGCCGAATCGCGCTGCCCGGGCGACATCGACTTCCGCGCCTCGGTCTCCCTGATCGACGAGAAGAGCGGCCGCCGCGTGCGCATGGGCCAGCTCGCCTTCGTCGGCTCGCACCGCATCAACGGCGTCTCTGCGATGCATTCGGACCTGATGCGCGAGACCGTCTTCCACGATCTCAACCATCTCTATCCCGGCCGCATCACCAACAAGACCAACGGCATCACCTTCCGACGCTGGCTGATGCTGGCGAACCCGAAGCTGACTGATTTGTTGCGCGAGACCTGCGGCGAGGCCGTGCTCGACGATCCGACCCAGCTCAGCCTGATCGAGGCCCGCGCCTCCGACGTCGAATTCCAGAAGAAGTTCCGCAGCGTCAAGCATCACAACAAGACCGCGCTCGCGCGCCTGATCGTCGAGCGGCTCGGCATCCAGGTCGACCCGAGCGCGCTGTTCGACGTGCAGATCAAGCGCATCCACGAGTACAAGCGCCAGCTCCTCAACGTCATCGAGACCGTCGCGCTGTACCAGTCGATCAAGGACGATCCCAACGGCAACTGGGTGCCGCGGGTGAAGATCTTTGCCGGCAAGGCGGCGGCGAGCTATCGCTACGCCAAGCTGATCATCAAGCTGATCAACGACGTCGCCGAGGTCGTCAACAACGATCCTTCGATCGGCGGCAAGCTGAAGGTCGTCTTCCTGCCGGACTACAATGTCAGTCTTGCCGAAGTGATCATTCCCGCGGCCGACCTCTCCGAGCAGATCTCGACCGCCGGCATGGAAGCTTCCGGCACCGGCAACATGAAGCTGGCGCTCAACGGCGCCATCACTATCGGCACGCTCGACGGCGCCAACATCGAGATCCGCGACCATGTCGGCGCGGAGAACATCGCGATCTTCGGCATGGAGGCCGGCGACGTGATGATCCGCCGCAAGCAGGGGCTCGATGCCTCCGACGTGATCCGCAGTTCGCCAAAGCTACAGCGCGCCATCAATGCGATCGGCGCCGGCGAGTTCTCCCCCGGCGATCCCGGCCGCTTCGAATCCATCGCGCACGCGCTGCGCTATCTCGATCACTATATGGTCAGCGCCGATTTCGATTCCTATTACGAGACGCAGCGCGCGATCGATGCACGCTGGCAGGTCGCGCCAGCCTGGACGCGGGCGTCCATCCTCAATGTCGCGCGCATGGCGTGGTTCTCCTCCGATCGCACCATCCGCGAATATGCCGAGGAGATCTGGAACGTGCCGGTGAATCCGATGATGCCCTCCTTCCAGGAGGCGGAGGACCAGCGCGGCGCGACCGGCTGATTTTCCGCAACGTGAAATCGGCTACCCCTGAGGTAATTGCACAAGCCGGCGACGGACGTGATATGACGTCCGTCATTGAAAGCCGGATCAAACCAATGCACGCGAAACTTCCACATCCCTTCGACGACGCCACCCGCATCACCGCAGGCGACAGCAGCTGGCAGGGGCACACCAGCGACGATTACTGGGCCTTTGTCGGCCCGTTCGGCGGCGCCACGGCCGCGACCATCCTGCGCGCGCTGATCGATCATCCGCAAGCCTCCGGCGACCCGCTGGCACTGACCGTCAATTACTGCGCGCCGATCGCGAAGGGCCCGTTCGATCTCGACGTTCGGCTGGTGAAGGCCAACCGCTCCAGCCGGCACTGGAGCGTCGAACTGTCGCAAGGCCGCGGCGAGGTCGCGACACTCGCCACCGCTGTGTTCGCCGAGCGCCGCCCGTCCTGGGAGCACAGGGTGGCGACATGTCCGGACACAAAGCCATTCGAGCAGACGCTGCCGTTCCCGAAGATCCAGGCGTCCTGGGCCAACCAGTATGAATTCCGCTTCGTCGAAGGCGAGATGCGGCTCGGTCCGCCGCAGGCCGAGCTGGCCAGCACCT
Source organism: Bradyrhizobium sp. NAS80.1 (assembly GCF_001908205.1). Taxonomy (GTDB): domain Bacteria; phylum Pseudomonadota; class Alphaproteobacteria; order Rhizobiales; family Xanthobacteraceae; genus Bradyrhizobium. The sequence continues at coordinate 588 of NZ_LGHL01000154.1, read as the reverse complement.
ATTCGAAACTCTGGATCAGCGACCGCACGCCGCGCAGGCTCGACATGCTGTCGCTGATGTCGATGTCGGACGCCTTCTTCGGCCGCATCTTTCACGCCCGGCGCGAACTGGTGCCGTTCGGCACGGTGTCACTGACGACCTATTTCCACACTGATAGCGTGGAGCTCGCAGCCGAGGACATCACCCGCGTGCTGGCGACTGCCGATTCGAAGATCATGCACAAGAGCTACGCCGACCAGAACGCCGAACTGTGGTCGCCGAACGGCCGCCTGCTCGCGACCACGACGCAAATCGCGTATTTCAAGGCGTAGCTGCGTCGTCGTCCCGGACAAGCGCAGCGAAGCGGAGCGCCGATCCGGGACCCATAACACAGGAAGTGGTTTGGCGAGGACTCGTGGTTGTCAGCCTCGCACCACAACTTCTCCCTGGGGTTATGGGTCCCCGCGTTCGCGGGGACGACACTGAGTGTGTGGTTCGCGTCAATATACCAATCGGGATAGGGGGGCGTCTCGCGACGCCGCCCCTCCCACACCACCGGACATACGGGTCCGTATCCGGCGGTTCAGCGGATTATGCGGGCCGCGGTGC
>NZ_LGHL01000153.1 GCF_001908205.1 Bradyrhizobium sp. NAS80.1 | reverse complement strand
CGCCCCCGCGCCTGTGCCGACTGCGGCGCAGACAGCCCGACCGCGGCGACGGCCAGAGCCGCCAACATCATCTTCCGTAACATCACTCGATCCTCCGTGTGGACACGCTCCACACCTCAAAGCAGGACCAAGCTAACGTCACATCAGGATTCCTGACAGCCTTACTGTCTCACTTCCGCGCGAGCCTCAGCAGCGGCGGCAGTTGCTCATCATCTTCTTGTCGAGCAGAGCTAACCGATCCGCTTCAGGCCCTTCTTGAAGCGCGGACCGTTGGCGACATAGAACCGCGCCGCACTCCCCATCTTCTGCACCTGGGCGTCGTCGAGCGTGCGGATCACGCGCGCGGGCGAACCGATGATCAGCGAGCGCTCGGGAAATTCCTTGCCCTCAGTGATGACAGAGCCCGCGCCGACGATGCTGTTGCGGCGGATCTTCGCGCCGTTCATCACGATCGAGCCCATGCCGATGAGCGCCCCCTCCTCGATCGTGCAGCCGTGCAGGATGACGTTGTGGCCGACGGTGCAGTTCTTGCCGATCACCAAGGGAAAGCCGAGATCGGTATGGCAGGTCGAGCCATCCTGCACGTTGGCGCCCTCGCCGATCTCGATCCACTCATTGTCGCCGCGCAACACCGCGCCGAACCAGACGCTCGCACCGGGCTTCAGGCGCACGCGGCCGATCACGGTCGCGGTCTCCGCGATGAAATAGTTGCCGTCGGCTGGAAGATCGGGCGCCTGCCCGTCGAGCTCGTAGATCGCCATGAGGTCTCCTGTCGCGTCAACCCCAGCCATAGCGAAACGGCGGCGCGGAGGCAAAGGGCCGCCACACCGGACAGCCCTGCAAAACGTTAGACCAGGACGCCGGCCGCGCGCAGCGTCATCAGGAAGAAGGTGCCGCTCATCATGCTCCAGAAGCCGGCGATGACGGTCGCCATCATCACAAATTCGAAGCGGCGGCTTTCCAGCCGCATGCCGCGCAGCGTGTTGCGCATGATGATGAAGGGCGCCGCGAACACCAGGAACGGCACCGCCGCGAAGGTCTTCGGCGCCACGCCATCCTGCAACAAGCCGAAGCCGGCGGGCCGCTGCGCGACCGCCTGGTACCCGCTCACGAGCGCGCCCGCGAGCGCGAAACCGATGCAGATCGAGAAGAAGGTATTGAGAGCTTCAGGTGTCATCGGAAACGGTCCGCCCTTACGCAACGCCGGAGCCTTCCTGTGACAAAAAGTGCCGCTTAACGCTACATTATCCTTAAGAGAAGGTTAACAGCGCCAGCCCGTTCGCGCAGGGCCCTCTCCCTCTCCCGCAGCGGGGAACGCTCCGCGAAATCACCGCCGCATGGCATATTCGCCGCTGATTCGTCGGCCACCGGCCGACTTCCGGGCTCTACTCGCGCAACTCATGACGGTGTTTTCGGCAACCTCTTCCCGGCCCTCCAGGACGCGCCCCCGGGCACATGTCGTCCCGATCGTGCTCGGCGGCACTGCTGCGGTATGCGCGATCGCGCTCGTCGCCTATCTGTTGTGGCCGACCTGGGATGCCGGCGGCGCGAATGCTCCGGACAAGCTGCCGGTGAGCGTCGGCGGCACGCTGTTCAACGTTCCGACGACTGCGATCCGGATGAAGATCCAGCGCCACTCCGGCCCGCAAGAGCGCATCGATCTCGACTTCCTGTATCCTTCGCTGGAACCGCCGGGCGCGCCGAAGCACGTCACCGCCGACACCGTCGAAGAGGCGATACAGCCAATCGACCGCATCTTCCTGTCGATATCGGCGCATCACGATGCGCTGGCGCCGGAGCAGCGGGTCAGCACGATCTATCCGCGCTATCTCGACCAGGCCACAACCAATCCGGTGGACGGGTTGACGATGCGGATGTTCCGCAGCGACACGCCCTATGGCAGCGAGGATCTGTATTCTGCTGCAAGCCCCGCGCTGACCGCGCGCTGCACACGCGATGCGGCCACTCCAGGCATGTGTCTCTCCGAACGCCGCATCGGCGGCGCCGATCTCACCTTCCGCTTTCCGCGGAGCTGGCTGTCGCAGTGGCGCGATGCGGCGGACGCGATGGACCGGCTGACGGCGCAACTGCGCGGACCGCGAGGTTGATACTCCGATCACTTGCGTTGCATTGACCGGCTGATAGGTTCCTCACCGGCTCATCACGCGCGGTGATCGATGTGACCGACGCAACGGCAAACGTGCCACCCGGCGCCCAATTGTTGGGACGCGAATGGCTTGGCTTTGACGAGACCGGGCAAACAGCCTTGATCCGCTTTCAGGCTCAGAGCGCGTTCACCAACAGGCATGGGACGATCCAGGGCGGCTTCCTCGCCGCGATGCTGGACTCCGCCACCGGGATTTGCGCACTCGCGGCACTCTCTCCTGACCTGACCGTGATCACAAGGAGCCTCGATACGCGCTTTCTGAAGCCGGCAACAGTCGGCCCCATCACAGCACGCGCGCGAGTCATCGAACGGACGGATCGCGACATGGTCGTGCAAGCCGACCTCGTCGATGCGGGGAGCATCATTGTCGCTGATGCCACGGCGCGGCTGCGCATTCTTGCAAAGTAGTAGAGCTACGGGGGCGCGACGCGCGCGTCCCCGTTGAGCGACACGATCGCTGCACTATTCCTGATCGACGAGATCGTCCTCGAGGATCGCCATCTGGAACTGGAACGAGCGATCATCGTCCTCGTCGTCGACGAAGAGCACGCCGATGAACTCCTCGCCGATATAGACTTCGGCGGAGTCATCCTTCTTCGGCCGCGGCACGACGCGGATCTTGGGATTGCCGAATACGCGCTTCAGATACGCGTCGAGCTTCCTTACTTCCTTGACGTCCACGGCAAGTCTCCAATCGAAATCTGGGTTGGCCGGGTTTTAGGACGAGACGCGACGAACCGCCAGCATGAATTGCCAAAGAATTTGGGGACGAACAGGGCCGGAGAATCCGGCCCTTTTTCGAGCTCAAAGCCCCAACGCGTTGATCATCTGATCCATGGTGCGCGACGGCTCGGCGCAGCCGGCTTCGCCGACGATCTTGGCGGGCACGCCCGCGACCGTGACGTTGTGCGGCACCGGCTTGACCACGACCGAGCCCGCAGCAATGCGCGCGCAATGACCGATCTCGATGTTGCCGAGGATCTTTGCGCCGGCGCCGATCAGGACGCCATGACGAATCTTCGGATGACGGTCCTCGTTCTCCTTGCCGGTGCCACCGAGCGTGACACCGTGCAGGATCGAGACGTCGTCCTCGATCACCGCGGTTTCACCGCAGACGAAACCGGTGGCGTGATCGAGGAAGATGCCGCGGCCGATGCGCGCGGCGGGATTGATGTCGGTCTGGAACACCGCAGAAGCGCGGCTCTGGAGATAATACGCAAAATCCTTGCGGCCCTTCAGATAGAGCCAGTGTGCCAGGCGGTGGGTCTGGATCGCGTGAAAGCCCTTGAAGTAGAGCAAGGGATCGATGAAGCGCGAGGTCGCGGGATCGCGATCGTACACGGCGACGAGATCGGCGCGGAAGGCGTTGCCGAGATCGGGATCGTCGCGCAGCGCCTCGTCATAGGTCTGGCGCACCAGATCGCCCGACAGCGCGGAATGATCGAGCCGGTCGGCCAAACGATGGATCACCGAATCTTCCAGGCGGCTGTGATGCAGCACCGTCGAATAGATGAAGGTCGCAAGCTCCGGCTCGCGATGGACGATGTCCTCCGCCTCGCTCCGGATCCGGTCCCAGATCGGATCGAGGGATGCGAGCTTTCCTCCCGGATTGACCTGATGAACTGCCATGGGATCTGCTCTTTCGAATTGGCTCGTTTTGCTGGCTCTATATCACAGTCTAGGCGACAAAGTCCTGACGGGCTTGCCTGAGAGCGAACACTACATTGCCCCGCCAAAGCGCGCCAACGCGTTGAATCACAACAATTTCTCCGGCGCCCCCAGACGGCAAGGTCGGCTCAAGGTGGTCAGAGTTTCGCCAAATTCAAGCCGGGCGGCGTCAAACTATTGGTGAATTTCGTCTCAGCGGCTATTGCGGGCATGGTCCGAAAGACGACGGGGCAGTTTTGACCATCACCACCGATCATTTGCGCGCGCGCGCCGCGGGCTCGTTTTGGCTGCGGCTGGCGGCGGTGGCACTGCCCCTCCTGCTGATCGCGCCGGCGTTCTGGAATGGCTATCCGCTGTTGCAATGGGATACCGGCGGCTATCTGGCGCGCTGGTACGAGGGCTATCTCGTCCCGAGCCGCTCCACCGTGTTCGGCCTCTATCTGCACCATGGCGAGGGGTTTGGCTTCTGGATCAATCTTGCGGTCCAGTCGCTGGCGACGCTGTGGCAGTTGCAGCTCACCTTGCGCGTGCTCGGCCTGATGCAGACCTTCCGCTTCGTCGCGATCAGCCTGCTCCTGATCCTGTCGACCGCCCTGCCCTGGCTTGCGAGCATGCTGCTCACCGACATCTTTGCAGGACTGTCGGTGCTGTCGCTGTTCCTCCTGATTGTCGGCGGAAGCCGGACGTCCGCGCCCGAAAAGATCTCACTGTTCGTCTTCACCGCTTTTGCCGCAGCGACGCACAGCGCCACGCTCGGCGTGCTGCTCGGCCTCTGCGCCGCCGGCTGGACGGCGCGACCGTTCCTCGGGCGGCGTCTCCCGATTGCCGGACTGACGCAGGCGAGCCTCACCATCGTTGCGGGCGGCCTGATGCTGGTATCGGCGAACCATGCACTGTCGGGCAAATGGGCCTGGACGCCCGGCGGCTACGGTGTCGCCTTCGGCCGCATGATGCAGGACGGCATCGTCGCGCGCTATCTTGCCGATCACTGCCCGCGCGAACGCTTCAAGCTCTGTCCCTATCGCGACGAACTGCCGGCGACCGCCGACGAGTTCCTGTGGGGCAACAGCATGTTCAACACGCTCGGCCGCTTCGAAGGCATGAACGACGAGATGGGCTACATCGTCGTGCATTCGCTCGCCGACTATCCGGCGTGGCAGGCCGGCGCGGCGTTGCGGGCGATGGGCCAGCAATTGCTGCATGTGGCGACCGGCGAAGGCACCAATGGCTGGATCCCGCACACCTACGGGATCATCGAGCGTTACATTCCCGCGCAAGTCGCGCCGATGCGTGCGGCACGGCAGCAGCAGTGGGACGTCAATTTCGACCACGTCAACTGGCTGCATGTTCCCGTCGCGCTGGCCTCGATGCTGGCGCTGGTCGGCCTGCTCGCGCATTCGCTCGCAAACCGCCGGCTCGACGATCTGACGCTGCTGGCTGCGACCGTCACGCTGGCGCTGCTTGGCAACGCCTTCATCTGCGGCGTGATCTCGGGCCCGCACGATCGCTATGGCGCGCGGATGGTGTGGGTCGCGACCTTCGTGGTGCTGATGGCGCTGGTGCGTCGTTTTGGCGACGACCAGCCGCTGGACGAGACCTCAGCCGCGGCGTGACAGGAAATCGAGTACGCCGGTCTTGTAGACCTTGTCGCCGACCGCGCGCATGTGGTCGCGGTTGGGGATATCGAGCACTTCCGAACCGGGAATGATCGCCCCGAGCGCGCCGGCGGAGCCTGCAACATCATCAGCGGTTCCGACCGCAATCAGCACCGGCACGTCGATGCGCGCGGCCTCATCCCGCGTCATGAGATCGCGTGTGCCGCGCAGGCAGGCGGCGAGCGCGCGGTGGTCCGAGCGTGTCTGATCGGCGAACGCACGGAAGGTGCGGCCGACGGGATCGGTGACGTCGTCGAGCGAGGGCGCTTCCAGCGCCTTCGCGACGTTCTCACCGGGCCCGGTGCCCTCGATCAAGCCGCCGATGCCGATGCCGCCGAGGATTGCCGAACGCAGGCGCTGCGGCTCGTTGAGCCCCAGCCACGCCGTCATCCGTCCCCCCATCGAATAGCCCATCATGTCGGCCTGCGGGATGGCGAGATGATCCATCAGCCCGAGCACGTCGCCGGCCATGGTCGGAATCGAATACTGCGCGGGCTCGTAAAGCTTCGCACTTTCGCCATGGCCGCGATTGTCGAGCGCAATCACGCGGCGGCCGTTCTTGCGCAGTTCCGAGACCCAGGTCGGATAGACCCAGTTCACGTTCTTGCTGGAGGCAAAACCGTGAACAAGGATGATCGGATCGCCCTCGCCTTCGTCCAGATAGGCAATTTCAACGGCGCCGTTGTGGAAGCTCGGCATCACATAGTTCCGCAATCTTGAGGGAAGAGGTTGATCTTAGAGCATGATCCGGAAAGATGTGCAGCGGTTTTTCCTCGCGACAAACGCGGAACCGCATTTGCGCGGAGATCATGCTCAAACAATAACCTTGATAGCCGCGTCCGCCAGAGCGGCTTCAGCTGCGATTTGCGCCCGACGGAGCCGACGCGCCCGTCTGCGATCGCACCACGCCTGGGTGAGGCGCTCGGTCGTCGCCTTGATCGAGGATAGAAGCCCGAACAGCGTCAGTGCCGCGCCGAACAGCCACAGCGCCAGATCAAACGCGCCGCCGACAAGCAGCAGCGCGCCGCGACCGAGCAGTTTCATGATCGCACGCGTCTTGCCGCCCTGCGCTTCCGCAAGACGCGCCGCGCGTGCGACATCCTTCGGGCCCTCGGCGATACGTAAGCTATCCATGGCGCCGCGCATGCCGGTCTTTTCGGCAACGCGCGTGACGTCCTTGCCGAGCCGGACCAGCGCACCGGCCTTCTCGGCGCGGAACGCGGCTCTGATCGCGCTCACGGTCTCGCCCGGACGCCGTACCGAGCCGGAGGCGACCGCGTTCTGAAGCATCGGGGTATCGACGACCTCGCGCGCCGACCGGCCGGCCCATGCCGCAAGCCCTTCGCCGAGCCGCCCAACCTTACGCGCATCCTTCACCAGCGTCAGCCCGGCGCGCACGGGCGCCGCGCCACCGACGGAGACGTAAGTTGCCGCCGTCACCGCAAGACCAGCTGCCGCAAGACCGAGCACCAGACGGTCGGTGTCCTCGCCCGTGGCGAGGTGCTTGCCCTCACGCACGATGTCCCTGATGTCACCGATCACGAAGAGATCGCCGGCCACCGTCCCGGACAGGCTCGCGACATCGTCGGCGTTGCCGGTGACGAGACCGGTGGCGAACCGCTTTGCGAAATGCGAGGTGGAGTTTTCGGCTTTGACCGCATCGCTCACGCGATTGAGCAGATCGTCGGGCAGCGCGATGTTGCGCTCACGCGCCAGCGCGACGAAGCTGTCGGCGAGATCGGTGTCGCCCGCGGCGAGCGCGGCCTCGATGTTGTCCTGAACCAGGCGGTCGTTCTGCCGCAGCAGCGCGTCGAGCTTGAGCTCGGAGAGCACGGCCGGATCGTCCTGGGCAGCAAAAATCGCGCCGGCCTCGCGCGCATGGGGCGCAACCTGCACGAGCATGAAGCTGCATGCCGCAAGACCGGTCAACGCTGTGCTGATTCGCAGCCACTTCATGCGGAAAGTCTGGGCGGTCCTGAGGTCATGTGCGCCGGATAGTTGGTCTTTCGTCGCAATCCTGCTCGTCCACAGAAATAGTATGCCAAAATTACGACACAACGTCCCCGACGAAAGAAGGGCTTCTCTGAGGCGACAAGATTGTGTCGAATTTGCATGAGCAAATGAGCATGGGGCAGTTGCGAACCTTTCGGTTCCGCTGGACTAGCAATCATCTGCACGCCCCAGTATGGTCCGCGGCGCTAAAAGACGCTGCAGATCAAGCTGATTGTGTTTGCTGCCATTGCCACTCCAGGATGAACTACGATGTCCGACCATGTCGTCCCGCACTTCCATAACGATGCCGGTGTTCCCGTCATCGAGATCGGCTCGCAAGAGTTCATGTGCGTCGGCGCCAACCCTCCGTTCGATCATCCGCACGTCTTCCTCGACCTCGGCAACGACAACGAGATTATCTGCCCTTACTGCTCGACGCTGTACCGCCTTGCCACCGACTTGAAGGCGGGCGAAGCCCGTCCGCCGGAATGCGTCCTGAAGGACAAGGTCGCCTGACCGTTCCCATCGGTCAGGGGTGGCGCTCTCCCGAACGATTGTCATCGCTGGTGCCGGAATCGGTGGACTGACGGCCGCGCTTGCGCTGGCGGCCCGCGGCTTCCGCATTGTCGTGCTGGAAAAGGCCGAGCGCCTCGAGGAAGTCGGCGCCGGCCTGCAACTCTCCCCCAATGCCAGCCGCGTGCTGGTCGAACTCGGCCTCGCCGAACGCCTCAGGCTGCGCGCCGTGACCCCGGAGGCGGTCTCGATCATGAGTGCGCGGGCCGGCGGCGAGCTGCTGCGCATGCCGCTCGGTGAAGCGGCGTCGGCGCGCGCCGGCGCCCCCTACTGGGTGGTGCACCGCGCCGACCTGCAATCCGCGCTCGCCGGCGCAGTCTCCGACCATCCCGACATCGACCTGAAGCTCGGCGCGACCTTCGAAGACGTCGCACCTCACGCCAAGGGGCTGACGGTCGTTCATCGCAGCGGCACGATACGCCGCAGCGATCTGGCATGCGCGCTGATCGGCGCCGACGGTATCTGGTCGACAGTACGCCAGCATCTGTTTCCCGAGGTGCAGCCGCGCTTCTCCGGGCTGATCGCCTGGCGCGGCACGCTCGATGCCACGCAGCTGCCGAAGGACTACACCGCGCGCCGCGTGCAGCTCTGGATGGGCCCGAACGCTCATCTCGTCGTCTATCCGATCGCAGGCGGACGCCAGATCAACGTCGTCGCGGTGCTGCCGGGCACCTGGAACAGGCCGGGCTGGAGCACGCCCGGCGATCCCCTAGAGGTGATAGACGCCTTCGCCGCGCCGCGCTGGCCACGGCCAGCACGGATGATGCTCGCTGCGGTCGATACCTGGCGCAAATGGGCGCTGTTCGGCGTGCCCGACGGCTGCCCCTGGAGCAAAGGCTCAGTCGGGCTGCTCGGTGACGCCGTGCATGCGATGCTGCCGTTCGCCGCGCAAGGCGCCGGCATGGCAATCGAGGATGCCGCCGTGCTCGCGCGGCATCTGAGCAGCGAAGCCGCCGAGAGCACCGCGGGCATCACTGCCGCGCTGAAGCTATATGGCCGCGCACGCCAGGCGCGCGTGCGGCGGGTGCAGCGGACCGCGCGGCAGCAGGGCCGCATCTACCACTTCAGCGGACCGCTCGCGATCGCGCGCGATCTTGCAATCCGCGCGCTCGGCCCGGAACGCATGCTGGCGCGGCAGGACTGGATCTACGGCTGGAAGCCCTGACGCGAAACGCTTGACTGTCAGCGCACCGTGCGACCGGATTTGGGGGGCGGGCTTGGCGGCGGCCGCAGACGACGGCGCGGCGGGC
>NZ_LGHL01000152.1 GCF_001908205.1 Bradyrhizobium sp. NAS80.1 | reverse complement strand
CCCGGATGACCCTGGGGGCCTGGCCGTCCCGGTTCGCCCTGCCGCCCGCGCGGCCCCTGAGGTCCCTGCCGTTTCTGTTCGTCTGCCACGCCAATGCTCCCTCTGCCGAAGCAAGCTACTTAGCGGCGTTTGACGACAGCAGCAATTCCGCCCGCCGGTCGCGACGGGCTTGGTCGACATCAATCGGTGGCGCTTGCCGGCGCCAGACGTTTCGCCGGGCAGCGCCGCGCGCAGAATGATCGCGGCGCCGCGCGCTAGTCGTGATACGCCGGCACCTCGATGCCGGAGGCAGCATAGATCCTGATCTTGTTGCGCAGCGTCCGTACCGAAAGGCCGAGCACGCGCGATGCACGCGTGCGGTTGCCGTCGCAGCGCGCGAGCGTCTGGAGTACGAGCTCGCGCTCGACTTCGTCGACGGTCGCGCCGATCAGGAGCGGAACGATCTGGTTGGGAGCAAGGACTTGCGCGCCCGGCTCGGACGCAGCGACATGAACAGTGGTCATCAACACACCTCCCGATCAACGCCCGCTTCCATCTTGGAAGCGGATCGAGAACAAAACGACCCCCAAGCCGTAGATCTACGGTGGGCGCGTTTGGTTAATGAAAGGTTAATCGCGGGCCATCACACCAATTGACCTTGGGATTGCCGCGAAGCAGCCGCGATTGGCACGAGATGCATAGCGATGCGGGCCGATCTTACTCCGCAATTTCCGTCATGCCCCGCCTTGTGCGCACTTGCGCACAAGGCGGACGATGACACTTAGCAAGATGGAGCGTTGCGCCCGCTCACACCGTCCGGTATCCGCCGTCCACCATCACGATCGTTCCGGTGACATAGGCCGACAGGTCCGAGGCGAGGAAGATCGCTGGGCCCACGATGTCCTCGGGCTTGCCGGTGCGCGCCAGCGGGGTGTGATCAACGAAGGCCTGCACCAGCGCCGGATTGGAGGCGCGCACATTGGCGTTGATGTTGGTCTCGATGAAGCCCGGCCCGATCGCGTTGACGCGTACGCCTTCCTTGCCGAGTTCGGCTGCCAGCGCCTTGGTGAAGCCGAGCACGCCGTGCTTCGAGGTAGTGTAGGCCGCCGAGCTCGGCGTGCGCAGATGCACGAAAGACTGGATCGAGCCGATATTGACGATGCGGCCCTTGGCTGCGCGCAACGGCGCGAGGAACGCTTGCGTCACGTTGAAGACGCCGTTGAGGTTGAGCGAGATGATGTCGTTCCAGTCCTTCGCCACCGTCTCCGTCTCCGCGGTGAAGGCGTTGCGGCGGGTGATGCCGGCATTGTTGACGAGGATCGAGACCTGTCCGACCTTGTCGGCGACTTGCTTTGCGAGAGCGAAGCAGTCGTCACGCTTGGTCACGTCGAGCGCAAAGCTTTCGGCCCGGCCGCCGGCCTTGCGGATCTCCTGGGCGGCTTCCGCGACCGTGTCGGCATTGACGTCGAGCAGCACGATCTGCGCGCCCTCGCGGGCGTAGCCGGCCGCGATCGCCCGGCCGATGCCGGAGCCCGCACCCGTGACGACGGCGATATGGTTTGCGAGCAATGCCATGACAATTTCCTTCCGGATTCGTTTCGAAGTTTCAAGAAAGGCTAACTCGAAATTAAGCGGTCGGAAACGGCGGCCTTGGCATACTGATCGCCATTGCTAAACGTTGCGCGCATGATGGAACGGCTTGAATCCTGGAAAGTGGCTCTCGAACGCCTGCGGTCGGCGGACTCAGCCGATTGGGCTGAGGCGGTCCGGCTTGTGGCCGAGATCGTGCGGATGAGCGTTGATGCCACGCTGCGGCAGGCAGCCGAGCAGGCGCTTCCGGTGCTGCGCCAGGCCGTCGAGAACGACGATCACAGCGTCTCGGTTGCGGCCCAGCGCCGCGTCGGCGTGATCCTCGAGGTCGTTCACGACCTGACGGCGCCGCGCTTCGGACGCCGCAACGCCATGCCGAAAAAACTCTCAAGTGAGGATCGAGCCCGCAAGGTGCTCGGCCTGCCGCTCGCGGTGCAGCTCACCTGCGACGACATCAACCAGGCCTATCGCCGTGCCGCCAAGGGTATGCATCCCGACCAGGGTGGCAGCGCGGAAGCGTTCATCGACCTAGCTGCTGCGCGCGACATCCTGATCCATCCCGGCGCGCACAAGGACGCGTGATGATCGACGTGCTATACCGTAGCCCGGATGAGCGAAGCGATATCCGGGACAGGTCAAGCCGATGGTTCTGTATCGCCGAAATTGTCTTCCTGGCGGCACGTACTTTTTCACTGTGACGCTTTTCGACCGCCGGTCGAGCATCTTGATCGAGAAGGTTCTCGCCCTGCGCGATGCCTTTCGGGCTGCTCGGAAGGAGCGCCCGTTCGAGCTCGATGCAATAGTGATCCTTCCGGATCATCTGCACGCCGTCATGAAACTTCCGTTGGATGATGCCGACTTCGCGGGACGCTGGCGCAGGATCAAGGGGCATTTCAGCAGTGCCTTGCTTCATGCCGGTGTAGACATAGCCCGCCACTCCAACGGAGAGCTGGTTTTGTGGCAACGGCGCTATTGGGAGCACACGATTCGTGACGAAGACGATTTCGCGCGCCATGTCGATTACGTCCACTTCAACCCCGTCAAACATGGTTACGTTCGGCGCGTCAGCGATTGGCCGCATTCGTCCTTTCACCGTTACGTGCGGGATTGCTTCCGGAGGACTGGGCGGGCGATGTCGGCGAGAGTGGGGACACTTTCGGCGAGCGTGCCGAGGGAGGCTGACCTGGGGCAGGCAGAAGTCCCGGATATCGCTTCGCTCATCCGGGCTACGGGAGGCGGGCTATGGGAGGTGCGCCTCAGCTCTTGTCGGCGCAGCTCGGATAGGGGGCGGCTTCGCCCGGAACGATCGGACAGAGGTCGATCGGGCTCAGATCGCGCAGGCGCGCCTGCCAGCGTTCGTCATTGACCGGCGGCTCGTCGGTTGCGGGGCCGCGCTCGGCCCACCGGACGGTGTAGTAGTCGGTCGCGCCCTTGAGTGTGATCACGAGCGCGGTCTCGCTGTGCCGCGTCGGGCCGCTGTCGATGCGGCCGCAGCCGATCACCACGACAAAGCCCTCGAAGCGCCCAAACCTCGTGGCGCCCAGCGGCTTCGCGACAAAGCTGTCGGGGCAGGCCGATTTGAAGCCGCCCGCGATCGTGCCCGCGAACTTTTCGGGCGATGCACCTAATGTCAGCGTCATGCCCTTCTCGCCGGTCACCGTGATCATCTGCGTCCAGACCTCGGGCGTCTCGTCCTTGAGCACGGCCTCGCGGATGTAGTGGTCGCCCTCGGTGTTCTCGAACACGGCGGTGAAATCCGACGGCATCGCGAAGCTGACGAGCTGGCCGAAAATCGGCGAGATCACGCGGAAGGATTGCGGGGCCTGTGCCTGCGCCGTTGCCGCGAGCAGAAGCAATGCGGCCAGAACTGTTGCTGTCGTCGTCGGCGTGCGCATCGATCTGCTCCAAAGCCGCGAGGTGGAAAACAATCGGGCAAGGACGCTAGCATCGCATCCTTGCCCGACCCTTGTCGTCCGCCGATCGAATTCTTACCAGCTGCAGTGGCCGTCCTTCAACGCATGGTCCTTCAACATGAGGGCGTCGCCGAAAGTCGGCACGGTCGCGCTGATGCGAAGGAAGTCGGAAGGCCACGGCGCGGTGGGAATGCTCTCGTCCCAGATCTGGCAGAAGCCGGTGTCCTGCCAGCGGATCAGGTGATAGCTGGCTTCGGCAGGGCTCGCAGCGACGAAGGCCGTGACGGCAAGACCCGCGGCAGCACACAGCACGGAAATACGACGCATGATCAGCTCCTCAAATGAAAGATGTGATGCGCCTCCCGACAATGACGGGGAGGGTGGTGCGGGACGATTTGGGGGGATACGCCCCGGACAAGATGTGAGTAGTTCCGCCGGCTGGCCAGGTTCAAAGAGCGTGCGAAGGAAATGCTGATTTGGGCCTGAAAACGAAAGGCCGCCCGCAAAAAGAAGAAGGCGGATCGCTCGCGCGACCCGCCCCTTGAATTCCAAATGTCGCGTGACGCCTAGAGCGTGCAGCGGCGCTCCGCGCGCATTTTGATCTGCAGGTCGGAGGCGGCCGTGAAGGTCGGGAGCGGCTTGCTGACGACCTTGTAGGTCGACGCGCCCCACTCGAACGGCTTGTACTTGAGGTCCTCGTTCCAGACCTGGCAGATGCCGGTGTTGTCCCAGCGGATCACGTAATAGCCGACCTTCGCCGAGGCCGGCACGGCAAAGACGGACGAGGCGATTCCGGCAACAGCACAAAGCGCAAGAGCGCGACGCATGAAATATCTCCTGATAACGGCTGATAACGGCGTGAGAAGGAAACTCGTGCGGCAAAACTGCGCGGCTGGCAAGCCGCGCGGCACCCGTTCACGGATATGTCAGGTGAAAGGACTTGCCGAGCTGCGCCTGCCGCACGCGCTGTCCTTCTGGTCCGAGCAGCCCGGACGGCGATTGGAAGCGCCGTCATCTCGACCATTTCCGTCATTGCGAGCACAGCGAAGCAATCCAGGCTGCCGCCTCGGAAAGACTCTGGATTGCTTCGCTGCGCTCGCAATGACAATGCAGAAACGCCGGTGCGCTGAATCGCGGCTTACTTCGCCAGCGAGGCCACCGCTTCGATCTCGATCAGCATCTTCGGATCGGGCAGCGCCTGCACCACGCAGGTGGTGCGTGCCGGATAAGGCGGCGGGCCGAACGCACCGGCATAGAGCGCATTCATGGCGGCAACGTCCGAGGCGCGGGTCAGGAGCACGTTGACCTTGGCGAGATCGTGGATCGTCGCGCCGGCTTCCTCGAGCACGCGCTTGATGTTGATGACGACGTTGGCGAACTGCGCCTCGAATCCGTCGGACAGCGTGCCATTGGCGTCGAAGCCGGGAATGCCGGAGATGAACAGGAGGTCGCCGACACGCGTGGCAAAGGAGAGCGGGGGCGCCTTGACGCGCGGCGGGGCTGCAAAATGCTGGATCGGCATGGGTCACCTCGGACGAAGGGCTGAGCGGCATGAGCGTAGCGGCAGGTCGGGCCTGCTCCAACAAAAAATGCGAAAACAACCCCATGCAAAGTAGAAATGGCTGGCGAATTGAATTCGGTAAGACCGAAAAAGTATTTGACCCGTCGGGCGAAACACTGGCAGAATTGTACGATGGCGGCGGCGTCGGTGTGTCGAAGCGTGACGGCCGAGGCACGCAGCATGAATGGCGAAATGGGCAGGTTACGGCAGGTCTTCGCCTCTCCCCGCGCGCGGGGAGAGGCCGGGATTTGCGTGAGCAAATTCCGGGTGAGGGGGGAGCCTCCGCGAATCTAATCGTCACCGTTTGCGCGGATAGAGCCCCTCACCCCAACCCTCTCCCCGTAAGAACGGGGCGAGGGGGCGGACCGTGCAAGCGGGGAGAGCGGTGCACCGCCACGCCCCGCCCCCCCATCATTTTGCCGCCGCGATCCATCGGATAGATTCGCCTCATCTGATTCGATTCCACCCTTGAAAAATAGCCCCCGGAGACGCCCATGAAGATCGCTTCCACCGTCCGTGCTGCGCTCATCGCCATCGCTGCCCTTGCCGGCCTCTCGAGCGCGGCGCAGGCCGACGGCGGCACCGTGGTGCTGACGATCTACAAGGCGGGCTGGATCATCGGCGGCTCGGGCGGCTCCGGCGTGCTCAACTTCCGCGGCCGCTCCTATTCGCTCTCGACCGGCGGGCTCGACTACGGCCTCGTCTTCGGCGGCTCCAAGACCGTGCTGCGCGGCCGCGTCTCCAACATCAACCGCCCCTCCGATGTCGCCGGCGTCTATGGTGCCGCCGGTGCCGGCCTCGCCGTCGGCGCCGGCGCGCGCGCCATCGTGCTCACCAACCAGAAGGGCGCTGTGCTGGAGCTCTCCGGCACGCAGGTTGGCCTGATGGCAAATGCGGATCTGAGCGGGCTTGCGATCACGATGCGGTAACGCGCGGCCGAACCCGCCGGCGCGTTACCCCATCGACACTTGCTACCGTAACTCCGGCCGCAATTGCACTGGCGACTGCCGCTGCACTCTGGCCTGCGTCGTCGGTGGCGGCGTCGGCGTGCGCGCGGGGGCGGTCACGGGCCGTGGCAAGGGTGCCAGTGTCGCCGCCCGCTGGTTCTGTTCGGCGGTGGCAACGAGACGCGCCACCTGTTCCTGGCTGGCCTTGACCTGTTCGGCAGTATTCGCCTGGTCGCGGGCCAGCTGGTCCTGGCTTGCTTTGAGCTCGTCGATCTTTTGCAGCACGTTGGCGAGATCGTGCGACATCGTCTCGAGCAACTGTGTCAGTTCGGCGGGTATCGCAGCCGCGGTCGGCGTCACCTCTTGCGGTGCGGTCTGAGCCGCAGGTGGGGCTTGCGAAAGGGTCGTATCAGCCGTAGCCAACCGAATGGAAGGTGCGTCCGGCTGGACGGAGGCCTGTGTTTTTTCGCTCGGCAGCACCGAAGCCGAAACCGCTTGCGGCGCCCAGCGGGAAATCATCTTCCGCGTCGCTTCGCTGGCGAACTGCGAGGCAAAGGCAACGCTGAAGATGCACGCCGCCAACAAGAGGCCGATCAGGCCGCGTAGCGCCGACCCGTGTCGGGAGGGCCGGCGGCCGGGCTGATCGCCGGCCTCAGTCCCCAACCTGGACATCCGCTGGTTCATACGTGCGAGTTGTTCATCGGCGAGCGCGATCTGTTTATACGCATGCGCGAGCCTTTCATCGGCGCGCGCAACCAGCTCCTTGTCCGGCGCGGACAGTTCCGATTTCTGCGTGGACGGTCCCGGATCGACAGCGGGTGGATCAGCCTGCTTGATGTCTGGGGTGGACTGCATTTCCGGCGTGGACTGCATCTGCGCCTCCTGCCCGGGTTAACGCTGAATGAGGTGAGTCGCCCGATTTCCGTGTTACACACTCCCCAGTGCAGCTTTGACCAAAGCAAGACTGAGGCATGGAAACTCTGGGGCCGATTTTGGGCGATAGCCTGTCAGCCGCCGATGGAGGCGGGATGTTCGCCGGTCACAAAGCACGGTCGCTCCACACGCGACGGCGCAAGGCGTAACCCACCACTTCAGGTGAACCCGCGGAAACCAGGTGGTGGTTTCCTACGCTACTTTGCAGTGACCGCCGCGTGGATCGTCTCGCAATGCGCAACGAGATTTGCGTGCCCGTCAACGAACGCTTTCAGCGGCGTCGGGATCGGCAGGAAATAGATGTTGGCGATGAAGCCGTAGATGCCGGCATCGATGCTGGTCGGCGCTTCGCAGTGCACGAAGCCTTGCGCCGGCACGATCTCGGCCAGCACCTTCAGATCAGTGAGACCCCGCGCGTAAGCCTGCTCGGGCGTGTAGCGGCCGATGCCCTGGAAATAATAGCGCTGTGCGTTGTACGCCTTCGCCTTTTCCAGCCCCTCGGCATTGAGTTGCGGATGCTGCGCGATGAAGGCGTCGCGGAACGCCGGATAATAGCGCTCGTCCTTCCAGCGCGAATACGACATCACCCAGTAGAGATCATCTAACATGCGCGTGACGAGATGATTGGTCCGCCGCTGCTCCGGCATGAGTGCCGCATCGATGGTCAGGCGATATTTCGCGGTGGCGTGCGCAATGATCGTCTCGCTGTCGCCGATGGTCTCGCCGTCGTCGACGACGTAGGGAAGCTGCCCGCGCGGCGCGGCGGAGGCATCGAACAGGTGCTCGTGCACGAACTGCACGCCCGCGAGTTTCAGGAAGGCGTAGACCTTGAGGCCATAGCCGTTGTTGTCGGCGACCCCGAACAGTTCCGGGTAGGAGTAGAGGGTCAGCATGGGCGGCTCCTCGACCGAGTACCTCCGGGCCCATCATACAGGATGGCAAAAAAAATGATCCGGGCCTGTCGGATACCGGCCTCGTTCTTCGTCCTCCGGGCGTTCCTGCGCCCACGCGCCCGCTTTCAACATCAAGGATGCCCGAAAAATGACCTCCATCACGCCGTTCCTCTGGTTCGACAACAACGTCCCGGAGGCCGTCGCCTTCTACAAATCGGTGTTTCCCAACGCCAAGGTCGAGGCCGTCAGCGACTTCATGGCGGTGTTCGAGCTCGAAGGGCAGCGCTTCAACGCACTCAATGGCGGGCCGCAGCACCGTTTCAACGAGGCGGTGTCCTTCTTCATCAGCGTGGAGACGCAAGGTGAGGTGGACTATTTCTGGAGCCGCCTCACCGCCGACGGCGGCGAGGAATCCCGGTGCGGCTGGCTCAAGGACAAGTTCGGCCTGTCCTGGCAGGTGGTCCCATCAGCCCTTCAGCGCTACCTCGGCGACCCCGACCGCACCAAGGCGAACCGCGTCATGCAGGCGATGATGAAGATGAGGAAGATCGTGATCGCGGATCTCGATAAGGCGTATGCGGGGTGAGGGCGGTATGCCGTGCCCCGGACGCAGCGCAGCGCGCCACCTCTTCGCGGCGTGGTGCGCTGCAGAGCCGGGGCCTATGCCAAGCGCGCACCTGAGCTTCTGGGTCCCGGGTCTGCGCTACGCTTGCCCGGGACACGAGAGTCGTAGCTTGGGCACCGCGCGCCGCGCCCACCCTACGAAGTTACTGCGGGTGTGGCGTTGTAGCCCGCATGAGCGCAGCGACATGCGGGTCAAGCGCCAACCCCGGATATCGCTTGCGCTCATCCGGGCTACGCTCGCTCGCCCTGCGTACCGATCCACTTTGCTAGCTCCTGCCACGGCTCCAGCGTCCAGTGCCCGGACGCAGCCCCGGACGGTGACGATAGCACGAAGATCTCAGGCAGGCTTCCATCCGATGGCTGCCGCCCGAGCGAAATCACGCTCGACGGCTTGCCATAAAACAGGCTCGCAGCCTTCTTGCTCGTGAACGCAATCGTTTTCGGCCGATACTTTTCGATCTTGGCCCTGAACCCCGCCACGTCGATCGTTTCAGCCGCGATCTGGTGATCCATCCCGGCGCCCGACTTGGAGAGATCGGTGAAGCCGATCCCGAGCTCGAGCAGCGCGGCGAACTCGCCCGGCTGATAGCGCCGCGGCGTGATTCCGGCCTCATGGATCGCGCGCCAGAAGCGGTTGCCGGGATGGGCGTAGTAATGCCCGAGCGCGGCCGAGCGGGTGCTGGCGGCGGTGCCGACGAAGACGAGGCGGAGGTTGGGGCGGAGCTGGTCGGGCAGACGGTGGGGTGTGCTCTTAGGCAAATCAATTATCCGCAGCGTTGTAGCCCGCATGAGCGAAGCGACATGCGGGGCAGCTGCAAGTCCCGGATGTCGCTTCGCTCATCCGGGCTATGCTCGTTCCAAAGGACTAACGAGCGTTGGAACGCGCGCGGCGCGTTGGAGGGCCATTGCGGATTGCCTATTGCCGACTAGGATCGCCCCAACACTGTTCTGTGGGAGGTAGCGATGGCCATCAACAAGGACAAAATCGACGACGCAGCGTTGGCCTTGCTCTACCTGACCTTGCACGATGACTATCGGGCATGGAAGGGCTTCGACTGGGGTGTGCTCGGCCGGTTGCATGACAAGGGAATGATTGATGATCCCGTTGGCAAGGTAAAGTCGGTGGTGTTCACGCACGAGGGGCTAGAGCGCGCGAAGATGCTGTTCAAGGAGTTGTTCGAGGAACAAGATCCTGGTGGAAAAGGCCGGGCATAAGCCCGGCCCTTTTGGAGTGAGATACCGGGAGCCAAGCCCTCACAGCGCCCGATTGCTCTCCTTCACCTTCTCGGCGTCGAGATACACGTTGCTGCCCATCTCCTTGAACTTCTCGCTCATCTGCTTCATGCCGTCCTCGACGGTGCCCTGCATCGACATGCCCACCGAGTTCGGATCGTTCAGCGTCGCTGCGTAGTCCCGCACATCCTGGGTGATCTTCATCGAGCAGAATTTTGGGCCGCACATCGAGCAGAAATGCGCGACCTTGTGGGCTTCCTTCGGCAGGGTCTCGTCGTGGAAGCTCTTGGCGGTGTCCGGATCGAGGCCGAGGTTGAACTGGTCGGTCCAGCGGAATTCGAAGCGGGCACGGGAGAGGGCGTCGTCGCGCAGTTGCGCGGCGGGGTGGCCCTTGGCGAGATCGGCGGCGTGGGCCGCGATCTTGTAGGTGATGACGCCGGTCTTGACGTCGTTGCGGTCGGGCAGGCCGAGATGCTCCTTCGGGGTGACGTAGCAGAGCATGGCGCAGCCGAACCAGCCGATCATGGCCGCACCAATCCCTGAGGTGATGTGGTCATAGCCCGGCGCGATGTCGGTGGTCAGCGGTCCAAGCGTGTAGAACGGGGCTTCGCCACACTCCTTGAGCTGCTTGTCCATGTTGATCTTGATCTTGTGCATCGGCACGTGGCCGGGGCCTTCGATCATGACCTGGCAGCCCTTGTCCCACGCGATCTTGGTGAGCTCGCCGAGCGTCTCCAGCTCCGCGAACTGCGCGCGGTCGTTGGCGTCGGCGATCGAGCCCGGACGCAGGCCGTCGCCGAGCGAGAACGAGACATCATACTTGCGCATGAGGTCGCAGATCTCGTCGAAATGCGTATAGAGGAAGCTCTCCTTGTGATGCGCCAGGCACCACTTCGCCATGATCGAGCCGCCGCGGCTGACGATGCCGGTGACGCGGTTGGCGGTGAGGTGGATGTATTGCAGGCGCACGCCGGCGTGGATGGTGAAGTAATCGACGCCCTGCTCGCACTGCTCGATCAGCGTGTCCTTGTAGAGCTCCCAGGTCAGCTTCACCGGGTCGCCGTTGCACTTCTCCAGCGCCTGGTAGATCGGCACGGTGCCGATCGGCACCGGCGAGTTGCGCAAGATCCATTCGCGCGTGGTGTGGATGTTGCGGCCCGTCGAGAGGTCCATCACGGTGTCGGCGCCCCAGCGGATCGCCCACACCATCTTCTCGACCTCTTCCTCGACCGACGAGGTCACCGCCGAGTTGCCGATATTGGCGTTGATCTTGGTCAGGAAGTTGCGGCCGATGATCATCGGCTCGAGCTCTGAGTGGTTGATGTTGGAGGGGATGATGGCGCGGCCGCGCGCGATCTCGTCGCGGACGAACTCCGGCGTGATGAAGGCGGGCACTGCGGCGCCGAAGCTCTCGCCATCGGCCAGCGCCTGCTCCGCGCGCTCGAGCTGCTGCTTGCGGCCGAGGTTCTCGCGGGCGGCGACGTAGATCATCTCCTTGGTGATGATGCCGGCGCGGGCGAATTCGAGCTGGGTGATCTTGTGGCCGTCGAGGCCGCGGAGCGGCTTGTGATAGGCCGAGAAGGCGCGCGCCGCCTTGTCGGTGGAGACGCTGCCGTTGTCCTCCGGCTTGATCTGCCGTCCCTCATATTCCTCGACGCCGCCGCGCTCCAGCACCCATTGCTTGCGGTTGCGGGCAAGGCCGGCGTTGACGTCGATGGTCACGGACGGATCGGTGTAGGGACCCGAGGTGTCGTAGACCGGCAGGTTCGGCTCGCCGGCGCCTTCGGAGAGGATGATCTCGCGCAGCGGCACGCGCAGATCCGGCGCGGCCTCGGGCGATGCAAAGATCTTGCGCGAGGAGGGCAGCGGGCCGGTGGTAACGGCGGGAACGGTCTTGTCAGGATTGGAGCGGATGTTCATGGGATCCTCCGTTTTAATTCGTGTATGCGCTGTTGCTCTCGTCATCCTGAGGTGCGCGCTCTTGCGCGCCTCGAAGGATGAGCGAGCCGGGCCGTCGCCCTTCGAGGGCCGCTGAAGAAGCGGCCACCTCAGGGTGACGGATCAAATAGGGACGGACGCACATCACGCAGCCTCCTTAGTCTGGCCGAGCCACTGCCGCACTCGCGCATCCGGGTCGGCATTTTGCGTGACGTCGCTGACGACGGCGATGGAATCCGCGCCCGCGGCGAAGATCTCCGCGGCGTGCTCGAACTTGATGCCGCCGATCGCGACCAGTGGGATGGTGCCGATGCGCTTCTTCCATTCCGTAATCTTCGGAATGCCCTGTGGCGCGAAGCGCATGGATTTGAGCGTGGTGAAGAAGATAGGGCCGAGCGCGACGTAGTCGGGTTTTGCGGCGAGCGCGGTCGCAAGCTCCTCGTCGTCGTGGGTCGAGACGCCGAGCGACAGGCCGGCCTCGCGGATCGCCTTGAGGTCCGCCTCCGCCAGATCCTCCTGGCCGAGATGCAAATACTTTGCGCCCGCGACGATCGCCGCGCGCCAATAGTCGTTCACGACCAGCTTGGCTTGCGTGCCCTCGGTGATCGCAAGCGCATCGGTGACGATCTGGAGCGCGTCGGCGTCGTTGAGTTCCTTGGTGCGGAGCTGGATCGTGCCGACGCCGAGCTTGGTCAGGCGCTCAACCCAGGCGAGGCTGTTGACGACGGGGTAGAAGCGATCAGGATACGGCATGCCAGAACGGAGTCCCAACGACAGGGGTGGACGGGGAGGCGAAGTCGCGGGCGTTCATCAACCCGGCTTCATACGCAGTGCGGCCCGCGTCGACGCCGAGACGGAAGGCGTTCGCCATCGCAACGGGATCGGCGGCTTTCGCGATCGCAGTGTTGAGCAGCACGGCGTCATAGCCGAGCTCCAGCGCGTGCGCTGCGTGGCTCGGCGCGCCGAGGCCGGCGTCGACCACCAGCGTGATGTCGGGCAGCCGCTCGCGCAGCAGTTTGAGCGCATCACGATTGATGATGCCCTTGGCGCTGCCGATCGGAGCTGCCCATGGCATCACCACCTTGCAGCCGGCATCGACCAGACGGTTCGCAACCGAGAGATCCTCGGTGCAATAGGGAAACACTTCAAAGCCGTCCTTGATCAGGATGGCGGCGGCCTCAACCAGGCCGACGACGTCGGGCTGGAGCGTGTCGTTGTCGGCGATCACTTCCAGCTTGATCCAGCTCGTGCCGAACAGCTCGCGTGCGAGCTTGGCCGTGGTCACCGCCTCGCGCACGCTGCGGCAACCGGCCGTGTTTGGCAGCACGGTGACGTCGAGCTCGCGGATCAGCTTCCAGAAGGCGTCCCCGGTCTTGCCGCCAGCGGCCTCGCGGCGCAGCGACACCGTGACGATGTTCGAGCCGGAAGCGCGGATCGCCGCCTGCATGATCGCCGGTGAGGGATAGAGCGCGCTTCCGATCAGCAGGCGGGAGGCGAAGGTTTTGCCGTAGAAGGTCACCATGTCTTTAATTTCCTTGCGGGCAACAAGCGGGGACCGTCATCCTGAGGTGCGCGCACTTGCGCGCCTCGAATGATGACAGCAGCGCGCGCGGCCATCCTTCGAGGCGAGCCGAAGGCGGCTCGCACCTCAGGATGACGGCGGCGTTTGTTGCGAGAGAGTTCTGCATCCTCACCCTCCCTGCCGCGGCGTGATGATCTCGATCTCGTCGCCGGCCTTGAGGTGGGTCTCGGCCCAGCGGCTTTTCGGCACGACGTCGTAGTTCAGCGCGATCGCGAAATGGGTGCCCTCGTAGTCGAGTTCAGTAAGCAGCGCGTCGACGCTGGCCGAATTCACCTCGCGTTGCTCGCCGTTGACGATCACGTGCATTGCATCACCTCATTGTCGATCTGTCCGCGCTCGACATAAGCGAGCGTCAGCTCGGCGAGTGCCGGTGCGATCAGGAAGCCGTGGCGGTAGAGCCCGTTGACGGTGATCCTGCCGCCGCGAATGCCGATGCGCGGGAGATTGTCGGGAAAAGCGGGGCGAAGGCCCGAGCCGAATTCGACGATCCGCGCCTCGCCGAAGGCCGGATGCACGGCATAGGCCGCGCCAAGCAGCTCCAGCGCGGAGCGGACGCTGACGCCGGTGTCCTCGGCCTCGATCGAGGTCGCACCCAGCATGAACAGATCGTTCTCGCGCGGGATCACGTAGAGCGGCCAGCGCGGGTGGATCAGCCGCACCGGGCGCTCAAGCCGCACCTCGCTGGTCTCGATGAGGATCATCTCGCCCTTGACGCCGCGCAGCTCCGGCTGCTCGTCGCGCGCACCGAGGCCGCGGCAGTCGATCACGATGCCGTCGAGATCGGCAGCGGTGACGTCGCTATCGAATTTGATGGTGCCGCCGGCGGCGCGGATGCGCTCGTGCAGCTTCGGCAGCACGCGGCGCGGCTCGACATGGCCCTCGGTCGGGAAGAACAGCGCGTCGCGGAAGCGACCTTCCAGCGACGGCTCGAGCTCGGCAAGGCTAGCTGCATCGAGCCGGCGGTGCTCCTCGGTCATCCGGGCGAAGCGCTCGAAATCGTTGCGCTCGCGCGGATGGGCGACGACGAGGGAGCCGTTGAACGGGGTGTCCGGCAATTCGCGCCGCCAGATGTCGAGGGAGCGCAGGCCGAGGCGGCTGATGATGGGTTCGGCGACCTCCGCCTCGCAATAGGGCGCGAGCATGCCGCCAGCCCAATGGCTGGTGGCATCGGTCATCCCTGCGTCACCGCGCTCGTGTAAAGTGACGGTGTGGCCGGCCTGCGCGAACAATAGCGCCTGCCAGGCTCCGGCAATGCCTGCGCCGATGATGGATACCGGTGAATCCGACCGCTTCTTCGTCTGGTACATCCCTGTCCCTTCGCCGGCATGACCCGGATCAGGTTCAAAGGGTCACCGCGGTCCTGGGCGGGTTTGCCCATTTAGCGGTATCTCAGCTCCTCCTCGGAGCACCCCTCGGAACGGCTCTAATGTATGCCAGTGACGGCTGGTGTCAACGCGCCTTGGCGGAACCCCACTGCTCTCGTGCCGGACGCAGCGCAGTGCGCCGCCTCTTCGCGGCGTGATGCGCTGCTGAGCTGGGGCCCATTGCTGCGGGATGTAGTGGGTCCCGGCGAGCTATTTCGGGGCCTGCGCCCGCGCATTGCGAACGTGCTGCGCCAGTTTTCGATGCGGCACGGTGCCGATCATCGGCTGCGGATTGCCGTTCGGCTCGAGCCAGACGTCGGCGCTGGTCTGCTGCACCAGCTGTTCCCGGTGCTGGCGCTTTGCGGCGTAGTAATAGCCGCCAGCAAAATAACGAATGGCTCGGGCGTGGTCGCCGTTCGCGGCATGATAGGCGCCGGCGAGATATTTCACCGCATAGGTGAGGTTGGTGTTCGGATCGCGCAGACCTGCGGCATCGCCGGTGTAGCCGAGCCCGCGGGCGGTCGCGAGCTTGATCTGCATCAGCCCGATGGTGCCGCCATGGCCGACGAGGCCCGGCTGATAGCGGCTTTCACGCATGATCACGCGGTGCACCAGCGTCTCCGGCACGCCGTTGGCGCGCGCATGCATCGCGACCATCTCGGCATATTCGGCTTCGCCCGCGAATGCGGCCTGCGGCAATGTCAGTCCGGCCGCGAGCAGCGCGGCAACGCGTAAAATTTTCATCAGATATCCCTTGATATCCCCGAGTGGCCTGCGCCCGGCCGCCGTTAGGCCTCCCGAACGCGGCGATGATGTGGCCAAACGCCGCTGCCAGCGATTTTGCGGCGCCGAGCCGCTGTTACGACTCAATGCTGCCGTACGGTTCCCTTTGGGCGGACGAACCACCGCGCGCGGCAGCAAGGCTGTCTATTCGCGCAGCCCCGCAAAAGCGAGTAAGAAGACGCCGCAAAACGGGAGAGGTGCCATGACAAAAACCAACATGGCCAACGCACACGCCAGCGATATCCCCAGACAGAACCCATGCGCCCAATGCGGCGCGCCGATCCCGCAACCCGACTGGATCGAACTGGGCGAGGGGCGCATCTCCTATCTCTGGACATGCCACGCCTGCGATTATCGCTTCGAGGCGATTGCGATCTTCGATGAGCCTGCAGCGATCGAGCATCCGCCGCTTGCGGCCTGAGGCGCTGCCTTAGGGCATGATCTTTTCGGAAAACCGCTGCACACTTTGCGCTAACGCGGCCCTTCGGGTCCAGATCATGCTCTTAAGCCGCCAGCCGCGGCTGCTGCCACACTGGCAATTGCATCCGCACGATCAATCCGTGTGGCTCGCGGTCGTGCAGCGACAGCTCGCCGCCATGGGCGAGCGCGATCGCGCGCGCGATCGACAGGCCGAGGCCGAAGCCGGTGGAGTCGTCCATGGTGCGCGCGTCGTCGCCGCGCACGAACGGCTCCAGCATCTCCTGCTTGCGCGCATCCGAGATGCCGGGGCCGTCGTCCTCGACGTCGATGACGAGCTTGGTGCCGGCGACTTCGAGGCGGATCGTCACCTCGGCGCCGAAGCGCACCGCGTTCTCGACGAGGTTGGTGACGCCACGGTGCAAATCGTCGGGGCGCGCGACGGCGGTTGCGGAAGCGGGGCCGTCATAACGCACGACATGGCCCATGTCGCCGAACTGGTCGGCGACGAGCTGGAGCGTGCTCGCGATGTCGACAAGCGTCACCGCCTCGATCTTGCGGTCGTTGCGCAAGAGCGACAGCACGGATTCGAGCATCGAGCGCATCTGGTCGAGATCGATCAGCATGCGCTTGCGGTTGCCCTCGTCCTCGATGAACTCGGCGCGCAGGCGCAGCCGCGTAATCGGCGTGCGCAGATCGTGGCTGATCGCAGCCAGCATCTTGGTGCGATCCGACATCAACCGCGCGATCCGCTCATGCATGCGATTGAGCGCGCGCGCCACTGAGCGGATCTCCTCCGGGCCACGCTCGGGCAGCGGCTCGGCGGTGCCGTCGAGGCTGAAATTCTCCGCGGCCTTGGCGAAGGAGGAGAGCGGTGCGGCCAGCGCGTAGGCCGCCCATAGCCCAAGCATCGTGACACTGATCAATGCGAACAAGAGCGTGATCATCCACGGGCCGCCCCAGAACCGAGGTGCATACGGTCCCCGTTCGACACGGCCGGCGATCATGCTGCCGTCGGGGAGCTGAACCGCGACCCGATGCAGGCCGGAGTTCGGCGTCAGCGCGATCACCTTGTACTGACGACCGAGATGCCGGCGCACGCTGCGCAGGTGCTGGCTCTCGCTTTCGGCGGTGACGGAGACGGTCCCCGGCGCGAGGAGCTCGATGCCGGCCTTCGGAAACGCACGCGCGATATCGGCAAGGATGCGCGGCCGCTCGCTGGCGTCGGCGCCGCTCAGCAGGAGAGCCGCATCCGCGAGTTGATGCGCGCTGTCGGGCGGCGGCTCGGCGCGGTCAGGCCGGCTGACCAGGAAGCTGATGGTGAGGATCAGATGCAGCGCGACGATCGAGGCTACCACGAGCGCGGCGATCTGTCCGCCAATGCTCTTGAGGTGGAAGAAGCGGAACGGCATCATGATGGCCGCCTCACTAGTTGCGCAGGGACGTCGCGACCGCTTCGTTGCCGGCTACTTCAGTTCTCGGCGTGAACAGATAGCCGCCGGAGCGTACCGTCTTGATGATGGTCGGATCCTGCGGATTGGGCTCGATCTTGCGGCGGATGCGGCTGACCAGCACGTCGATGGAGCGTTCGAACGAGCCGGCGTTGCGGCCCTGCGTGAGGTCGAGCAGGCTGTCGCGCGAGAGCACGCGGCCGGGGCGTTCGCAGAACGTCCGCAAGAGATCGAACTCGGCGCTGGTCACCGCGACGCGCGCACCTTCCGGATTGCGCAGTTCGCGCAGGCGCAGGTCGATGCGCCAGCCCTCGAACGCGAGCGTGCTCGCGCCTTCGATCGAGCTTGCAGCTCGCGCGGCAGCCTGGCGGCGCAGCACCGCGTTGATGCGGGCGAGCAGCTCGCGCGGATTGAACGGTTTCGGCAGGTAGTCGTCAGCGCCCATTTCGAGGCCGACGATGCGGTCGACGTCCTCGCCGCGCGCGGTGAGCATGATGATCGGCGTCTGTGCCTCCGAGCGCACCTTGCGGCACAAGCTCAAGCCGTCCTCGCCCGGCAGCATGACGTCGAGGATGATGAGATCGACGCGATGATCGGCCATCGCGCGCGCCATCTCGCGACCGTCACTCACGGCGGTGACGTTGCAGGCGTTGTTGCGCAGGTACTTCGCAATCAACGTCCGCGTTTCGCGGTCGTCCTCGACGACCAGGATGTTGGGATTGGGAATGGCCATGCGCTTTGTTTGTCCAAGATTCGGGCCAAAAGGCGAAGATTTTTGTTTCGGCATGTTTCCAACCGTCCGGCATGCAACAGCCGGCAATGCCTGGGCAGTGGAGCGGCAAGGTCTCATTAAGGCCGCTAACCATACCGTGGCGCGGTCGGCCACGAAACCCCGCAAAAACCACGGAGCCATCATGACCTCGATTTCGGCGACCTCCGCCGGTAACTACCAGTCGCCGTTGCAGCGGTTGCAGCAGGAATTGCAATCGGAAGTTTCTGCCGGCACGATCTCGTCGTCGGACCAGTCCGCGCTCTCGACTGCGCTGAGCGACATCGACACGGCGCTCCAGCAGAGCCGGTCGAGCGACCGGTCGAGCGGCACGCGCCCCTCCAGGGACGACATGCAATCGAAGATCGACGACCTCATCTCCAATGAGGTCTCGAACGGGACGCTGACCTCGGATCAGGCCAGCGAGTTGAAGAACGTGTTCAAGTCCGCCTTCGCCAACGGTCCCGGCGGTGCAGGAGGTCCCGGTGGCGCGGGTGGGCCGCCGCCCGGTCCGCCCCCGAACGACAGTGCTTCGGATTCGTCGAACTCGACCAACAGCACGTCGACCGACTCGACCACGGCCGAGATCCTCCAGAAATTCCTCCAGGCGCTGCAGCAGTCGCAACCGTCGGCGTCGTCCTACGGCGCCAATGGCAGCACGACGAGTTCGTCGAGCGGCTCGGACCTCTCCGCGCTTCTGATCGACTACAAGAGCTGACCTGGGCGAACAGGTCGGCGCGTTCCTCGCCGCGATCGTGCTTTACCCAGGGCGGATGATCGTCGGCGAAGAACCGTGAACCGTGCGCTGCAAAAGTGTTCCTGAGTGACGCAGGAACATTTGCCTTCGAATCCTTCCCGCGTATCGGCTGCGAAATTGCCGCAGTTTAGGAACTACGAGTGATCAGCGCGGTTCTCTCCGTACGAGTTTTCTGCGGAAGGAGAGAACAACAATGTTGATGAAATCGATCGCCGCCGGCCTTGCCGGCACCGCACTTTTTGCGACCGTAGCGTTCGCGCAATCGCCGACGACCACCACCGACAAAGCGGCGCCGGCGGCCACAGCGACAACCACAACCACGACTGCGTCGGATGAATGGCGTGCGTCGAAGATGGCGGGCGTGCGGGTCTATAACGACGCCAACGAGAACATCGGATCGATCAACGATCTGCTGATGGACAAGAGCGGCGCCGTGAAGATCGCCGTGATCGGCGTCGGCGGCTTCCTCGGTATGGGCGAGCATCTGGTCGCCGTCCCCTATGAGAAGTTGAAGTTCACCGACGAGGCCGTGGCCTATTCCAGCACTGGCACGAGCCCTGGCGCCAAGCCGCCTGCGTCCACGACGACGGGCGCCGCGACCGGCACCGACAAGACCGCGACGACCCCGACCAAGCCGTCGAAAATGTGGTATCCGGACCACGCCGTGTTCAACGCGAGCAAGGACGAGCTGAAGAACATGCCCGAGTTCAAGTACGCGGAGTAATGCGGCTGAGCTGATCACAGAATCGAAGCGCCCGGTTTTCACCGGGCGCGCCGTCGTGTCCTTTCGTCATTGCGAGATGCTGACCCTCACCCTGAGGAGCGCGCTCTTGGCGCGTGTCTCGAAGGGCGAGGCCGCTAGCCGGGCCTTCATCCTTCGAGACGCTTGCTTCGCAAGCTCCTCAAGATGAGGGATTGGCACCGGCCGGTCATCAGTCGCCTGGTTTCACTTCACCAGCGGGCAGCCGCCCTTGTCGAGCGGACGGAAAGCCTCGTCGCCGGGCACGGTGGCGATGAGCTTGTAGAGGTCCCACTCGCCCTTGGATTCCTCGGGCTTCTTCACCTCGAACAGATACATGTCATGGACCATGCGGCCGTCGATGCGGATCTTGCCGTTCCTGGCGAAGAAGTCGTTGATCGGCGTGGCGCGCATCTGCGCCATCACCTTCGGCGCCTCGTCGGTCTTGATGGCCTCGATCGCCTTCAGATAATGCATGGTCGCCGAATAGAGGCCGGCCTGGATCATGGTCGGCATGTGACCGACCTTCTCGTTGAAACGCTTCGAGAAGGCGCGCGTCTCCTCGTTCATGTCCCAGTAGAACGCATCGGTGACGATCAGGCCCTGCGTCGCCTTGATGCCGAGCGAATGCGTGTCGGTGATTTCCTGCAGCAGCGCGATCATCTTCTGGCCGCCCTGGGTCAGGCCGAACTCGGAGGCCTGCTTCAGCGCATTGGTGGTATCAGCGCCGGCGTTCGCCAGCGCGACCACCTTGGCCTTGGAGGCCTGGGCCTGGAGCAGGAAGGAGGAGAAGTCGGACGAGTTGAGCGGATGGCGGACTTCGCCGAGCACCTTGCCGCCGCTCTCCTTGACTACGTTGGCGGCGTCGCGCTGGAGCGCCATGCCGAAGGCGTAGTCGGCGGTGACGAAGAACCATGTGTCCTCGCCGCGCTTGACCATCGCCTTGCCGGCGACGTTCGACAGCGCATAGGTGTCATAGGTCCAGTGCACCGTGTTCGGCGAGCAGGCGGTGCCGGTGATGTCGGACGAGCCGCCGCCGGAATTGATGTTGATCTTGTTCTTCTCGCGCGTCAGCGCCGAGATCGGCAGCGCCACCGAGGATGTCGGCACATCGAAGATCGCGTCGACCTTGTCGTTGTCGTACCAGTTGCGGGCGATGTTGACGCCGACATCGGGCTTGTTCTGGTGATCGGCGGCGACCACCTCCACCGGCTTGCCGGCGACCTTGCCGCCGTAATCGGCGACCGCCATCTCGACGGCGGCGAGCGAGCCCTTGCCGGTCGCGTCCGCATAAAGGCTCGACATGTCCGTGAGCACGCCGATCTTGACGACGTCGTCGGAAATCTGCGCCTGCGCGGCGCCGGACGTGGCGGCAAGGGCGAGACCGGCCGCGACGGCGGCGATGAGTTTTTGCATGTTTGTTTTTCTCCCTGTGTGTTGTTGTTTGGGTTTTGTTGCAGGGACCGTTCTAGCGACAAACGGTCGCAGTGGCAAAGCCAAGGACGCGTGAGGCGGGTTGAGAATAAGTAGGGGGGCGGGCTCCGTCATTCCGGGGCGCGCGTCAGCGCGAACCCGGAATCCATCGGGCCTCAGCGAGGTGGATGAATGGATTCCGGGCTCGCGCCCAAAGGGGCGCGCCCCGGAATGACGAAGGGGCCTACGTCCCCGACAACTTGCTCACGGTCACGTCGATCGTATGCGCGATGCCGCCGGTCAGGCGCTGCTGCCCTTGAGCCGTTCGTTGCGTCGGCGCAAGCCTTCCAGGGTGGCGAGGAGGATGACCGATACTGTCGTCAGAATCACCGCAGCTGCCGTGATGGTCGGGCTTATGTTCTCGCGGATGCCGCTGAACATCTCGCGCGGCAGGGTGCGCTGCTCGGGACCTGCCATGAACAGCACGATCACCACCTCATCGAAGCTGGTCGCGAAGGCGAACAGCGCACCTGACGCGAGGCCGGGCAGGATCAGCGGCAGGATCACGCGGCGGAACGCGTACAGCGGCGAGGCGCCGAGTGAGGCGGCGGCGCGCGCCAGGTTGGTGTCGAAGCTTTGCAGCGTCGCGCCGACCGTGATCACCACAAAGGGCGTCGCCAGCGCGGTGTGGGCCAGGATCAAGCCGAGATAACTGCCGGTCAGTCCGATTGGCGCGAAGAAGAAATACAGACCGACCGCAGTGATGACGCCGGGCACGACGACCGGCGACAGCACGAAAGCCAGCACGAGCGGTTTGAACCGGCTCTTCCACTGCGCCAGCCCCAGCGCGGCCAGCGTGCCAAGCACCGTGGACAGCAGGGTCGAGGCGACGCCGATGATCATGCTGTTCTTCAGCGCTGTCATCCAGCGCGGCGAATTGATGAAGTCGTCGTACCAGCGCAAGGAGAGGCCGGGCAGTGGATAGGTCAGGTAGGAGCCTGAGCTGAAGGACAGCGGCATGATCGCCAGGATTGGCGCGATCAGGAAGATGAACACCAGCGTGGAGATAACGATAGTCGCGGTCCACGCGATGCGCTGGCTGGGCGTGCGGAGGGAGGGATTATCGCTCAATTCTTCATTCCTCCCGTGACCTGCTGGCCATGCACCAGCTTTCCGTAGACGAGAGCGAGCAGAAGAGTGACCAGCAGCAGCACCGCACCCAACGCCGAAGCAAGGCCCCAGTTGGCTGTCTCGGTTGTGTAGAGCGCGATGAAGTAGCTGATCATTTGATCGGCGGCGCCCCCGACGAGTGCCGGTGTGATGTAGTAGCCGAGCGCCAGGATGAAGACGAGCAGGCTTCCCGCGCCGATACCGGGCAGGGTTTGAGGCAGGTAGATCCGCAGGAACGCGGTGCCCGGTGGCGCACCGAGCGAGGCGGCGGCGCGCATGTAAGCAGGCGAGATCGCCTTCATGCTGCTGTACAGCGGCAGGATCATGAACGGCAGGAGAACGTGGGTCATTGCCACGCAGACACCGAAGCGGTTGTAGATCAGGCGCAACGGCTCGTCGATGATGCCAAGCCAGTGTAGGCTGTCGTTCACGACGCCGTTGCTCTGCAACAAGACGATCCAGGCGCACGTGCGGACCAGAAGCGAAGTCCAGAAAGGCAGCAGGACGAAGATCATCAGCAGATTCGACCGGCCCGGCGGCAGCGTCGCCAGCAGGTAGGCGACCGGGAAGCCGAGGATCAGGCAGAGCGCCGTGACACTGAGGCTGATGGTGAAGGTGCGCGCGAAAACGTTGCGGTAGATGGCCTGATCCGGCGAGGCTGCGACGATCGCGCCGTCCGCGTTCCGCGTCAGGTCGAGCGCCGCCAGAAGGTAGAAGCCGGTCATTGGGCCACTGGCGTCCTTGATCGTCGTCCAAGTGGTGCGTTCGCGCCAGGCCGGGTTGATCTTGCCCAGCGTCTCCTTGGCCGTGCCGGACTCCGGCACCGCCTTCAGGTTGCGTGCAGTGCTGGTCAGGATCGTGCGGAAGCCGTTCAGTGCGTAGTTGAGTCGCTTGGCCGCGATGGCGATCGTGCCGGAGGCGCGCGCCGCCAGGATGTCGCTTGCCAGCGCCGCGTAGGCCTTTTCGTCCGGGAGGTCCTTGCCGTCCCAGTTGGCGAGAACAGCTACGGTTTGAGGCAGAACCTGACGCACCTCCCGGTCATCGACCGAGCGCCAGAGCATGCCGGCGATCGGGCCTGCGAAGGTGAAGAGCAGAAACAGCAGAAGCGGCAGAACCAGAGCCAATGCCTTGATATGGCGAGCTCGCTCCGCCCGCTTCAGGCGGCGCTTGAGCGGCATCTCGGTCTGGGCATCGGCGCCGGTCAGGGACGCGGCTGTCATCGGTTGAGGTTCCCCGGGTTGAGCCTCATTGACCGGAAATCCCTGGCCATTTCAGGCAAGGGGTGGGGCACAGGCGAAGAGGTATCGATCCTCTGCCTGTGCCACACGCCGGTTCGGCAGCACGCTATTTCGCTGCCCATTTGT
Source organism: Bradyrhizobium sp. NAS80.1 (assembly GCF_001908205.1). Taxonomy (GTDB): domain Bacteria; phylum Pseudomonadota; class Alphaproteobacteria; order Rhizobiales; family Xanthobacteraceae; genus Bradyrhizobium. The sequence goes on along the minus strand of NZ_LGHL01000152.1, from coordinate 5,405 downwards.
TGAAGCGCTCAGTCAGGCGGTCGATGTTCTCGAGCCAGAAGGCAACGTTGATCTCGACCGCGTTCTTGATGTTGTCAGGCGCTGTCGGCAGGTCCTTCAGAACAGCGGGCTGCAGCCGGGCGGCTGCGTCCTTGTTCGAGGTGCCATAAGCAATGTTCTCCGACAGCTTGGACTGGTTCTCCGGCTTGCCGACGAAGTCCAGGAACTTGTAGGCCGCGTCCTTGTTCGGGCTACCCTTCAGGATGACCCAACTGTCGAGGGTGAACAGCGCTCCGTCCCACACCATGCCAAAATTCTTCTTTTCGTTCTTGTTCGCGGTGTCGATGCGGCCATTGTAGACCGAGGTCATCGCCACCTCGCCGGAGGCGAGCAATTGCGGCGGCTGGGCGCCGGCCTTCCACCAGACGATGTCGCCCTTGATGGTGTCCAGCTTCTTGAACGCGCGCTCGACGCCCTCGTCGGTCGCCAGCACCTTGTAGACGTCCTTCGGTGCGACGCCGTCGGCCATGAGGGCGATCTCCAGCGTGGTCTTCGGGCCCTGACGCAGGCCGCGCTTGCCTGGGATCTTCTTGGTGTCGAAGAAGTCGGCCCAGCCTTTGGGCGCCTCCTTCAGCTTGTCCTTGTCGTAGCCGAGAACGAAATCGTAGAGGATGGCGCCGACGCCGCAGGGATTGACTGACGGCGGTATATAGGCGGCCTCGCCGCCGATTTTGGAATAGTCCATCTTCTCGAACAGGCCTTCCTCGCAGCCGACCGCCAGTTCGTCGCTCTCGACCTGGACGACGTCCCAGGTGGCGGCGCCACCCTGCACCTTGGCGCGCAACACGCCGACGCCGCCGTCCCAGGACTCGTCGTTCATCGGAATACCGGCCGCCTTCCTGAACGGCTCGAAATAGACCTTCTTCTGGGCATCCTGATACGCGCCGCCCCACGACACGACGGTGAGGTCACGCGCCTGTGCGGCCGTGGCCAGCGCAGCGCTGGCTGTGAGCGCCGCGGCGAAACTCAGGACAATCTTGCGTTTCAGCATGGTCTTTGTTCCTTCTTCATGTGAGTTGCGTTGAGGGTAATCGATGCCGGTCCGCTTGCGTTGGAGAAAGGCTGCAGGGGTGGTCAGACGGGATCGAGGGCCAGGCAGTCCTCGGGGCGGAAGGTGATGAACACGCTTTCGCCATGTCTCAGGCTGTGATGTGCGTCCGGCTGAAGCTTGACAATGAACTCCCCGTTGCCGGCGACATCGAGCACGGCCAGCGCGTGGTCGCCGAGATAGATGGTGTTCTGCACCTTGGCCGGCAGGCGGTTCGGTCCGTCGCTGGAAGTGCCGTCCATGATAATGGAGATCCGCTCCGGCCGTACCGACAGGGAAGTCGATGCACCCGCGCCCGATACGTTGACTGCCCGTGCGGTCACGGCGCCGCCACCAGCCAGCGCGACGCGGCAATATTCCTTTTCAACCGTCTCGACGGTGCCGGCCAGCACATTGTTCTCGCCGATGAAGTGGGCGACGAAGCTGTTCACCGGATGCTCGTACAGCGCGTCGGGCATGTCGACCTGCTGCACAATGCCGTCGTTGAACACGGCGATGCGGTCCGACATGGTGAGCGCTTCACTCTGATCGTGGGTGACGTAGACGACGGTGATGCCCATCGTCTCGTGCAGTTGTTTGATCTCCAGTTGCATCTGCTCCCGGAGGCGCTTGTCCAGGGCTCCCAGGGGCTCGTCCATCAGCACGAGCTGCGGATTGAAAACCAGGGCGCGGGCCAGCGCCACGCGCTGCTGCTGACCGCCTGACAGCTGCCCGGGCCGTCGGTGCGCCAGGGTTTCCATCTTGATCATGCGCAACGCCGCCCTTACGCGCTCCTGCGCTTCCGCCTTGTTGATTTTGCGAACGGATAGCGGGAAGGCGATATTCTCCGCGATCGTCAGGTGCGGAAACAGGGCATAGTTCTGAAATACCATGCCGATGTCGCGCTTATGCGACGGCATGTTCTTGATTGGCCGGTCAGCGAGGTAGATCTCGCCATGAGTCGGAACCTCGAAGCCAGCCAGCATCATCAACGTGGTCGTCTTGCCCGAGCCCGACGGGCCAAGCAGGGTGATAAACTCGCCCTTCCTGATTTCGAGATCGAGGTTCTTCACCACGAGGTGCTCGCCATCGTAGGTCTTCTGAATGCCGGAAAAGCGCACCAGCGCCGGCGCGGGCGTCACCATGCCGGCTTCCATGTCGTCCTCGCGTTGTCCTCTATAGTGTTGTCAGCACCTCGTCCGAGCTTGCGAGGAACAGCTTAGCATCCTCCGACGAGAATGCCAGCGGCGCAACCGACGAAGACGCGCGCGGACCCGGTGACGAAAGGCGCGCTCACATCCCCGGCAGCTTGCTCACAGTCACGTTCAGCGAGCCGCCGGCTTCGGCGACCACGCGCAGCGTCTTGGAGTCGAAGGCGATGTCGGCGAGCGTCAGGCTATCGATCTTGGCCTCGACCTTGAGGCCGTCCTCGCTCTTCTGGTAGTCAGCGATCGCAGCCGCGATCTTCTCGCGCGCATTAGCGGCAATCGGCTTCAAATCGAGCGTCGCCTTTTGCACCAGCGCCTGCTGGAGCAGCGGCACCACGGTGCGCGCGGCGGCGCCGAGCAGGCCGAAGGCCGCCTCGGATTCCACCGCGAGCTGGATGTCGGCGAGCCGCAGCGTCTGCTGAGCCTGGTCGAGCATCGGCCGGCCCCAGATGTGCACGGTCGCCTCGGCGCCGAGACCGAACCAGCTCTTCTTCTCCTTGGCACGGACCAGCAGCGAGATCAGCAGCCGCTCGCCCGACGGGATCACGTTGACACTCTTCACGGTGACGTCGACCGGGCCGGAGCCGTCCTCGGGATAGGTGTGGCCGACCATCTGTGCTGCGATGAGCTTGTTGATCTCGGTGAAAGGTACGTCGATCGGCACGCCGATGTTCACGCCGGTGCCGGTCGGCGGCACGATCGAGATCTTGTCGGGAAACGGACACTCCGGCTTGGTCGGGGTCGAGGTCACGCGCGTCTCGGCCTCCAGGCCAAGCAGCAGTGTCACGGCCTGCGCGTCGACCCGCGGCTGCGCGGCGATGGCGCGGGTCGGTTTCATCTCGAGCCAGAGCGGCGGCAGCGCGCCGCTGCCTTGCAGCGGGATCGAGCGGCAGGCCTTGGCCCATTGCACCTTCGCATTCTCGCGCAGGGAGGGATCGTTGCGGATGCGTTCGGACACGACGTTCAACTGGTCAGCGACGGTCTTGTCGATCAGCGGCTTCACCTGCGCCGGCACGTTGACCTTGACGCCGGCGACCGCAAGGTTGGTGTCGCCGAGAATGACCTGGCCGCCGAGATTGGGCTCGAGATGCCAGTTGGCCGCGAGCTTCGGGCGCGAGGTCACGACCACGTTGCCCTTGATTTCGGCGCTGGCATTCAAGTTCTTGATGTTGACCGCGCCGATCTGTTTTGCGGCATTGCCGCCGAGCACGCTGCCGAGCGCATCGCCGAGCGCGCCGGTCGCTTTCGAGGACAGCGTGCCCGTCACGTTCAGCTTGCCTGTGAGCGGAGTCGACAGCGTCAGCATGTCCTTGTCGCCGACAGCCGACATCGGTCCGCGTATCGCGGACCAGCCGATGTCGGCGTCCTGCAGGATTTGCGAAATCGGGTTCTCGGCCTTCCCCGCGAAATTGCGCGGCGCGGCCTTCTCGGCCTGGTCGCGGATCGCCGACAGCGCGATCGCGACCGGCGCAACCACGATCGAGTTCTTCGAGACCGGCGGCAGCGGCGGCAGTTGCGCGACCGGCGGCGCAGACGTCGTCGCGCTCGGCGACAGCCAGTCCATTGCCTTCAGGCTGATGAAGAACGACGCCGCAAGCACCGCGACGGCGATCAAGACAGTCTTCAAGTCTAGTGTTAGTCGCATCAATCCCCCAGGCCGCCCCGGTTGGGGTTTTACAGGGCGGGCGAGGAGGGCGCTAGAGCGCACCGGTGGGGTGGAATTGGGGCGAACAAGTTAACGGGGGCGAACGCGCCGTTGCCGGACATTCAGGTCGTCACCGCGGAGCAGTTCGCCTCGGACGCCGGACCGCTCTCACATTGCCGCGACTTCCGCCGCCGCAGAAGAAGCGATCGCCGCCGTCCGACTCCAGTCCCGACACGATTGTTCCAGCGGGCAGGTCGAGTTGCTCGAGCACCTTGCCGGTTTCGGGATCGATCCGCCGCACGTCGCTTTCCTCGCCTTCCCAGGTGCCATGCCAGAGCTCGCCGTCGACCCAGGTAACTCCGGTCACGAAGCGTTTGCTTTCGATGGTGCGAAGAACGGTCCCCGTTTCGGGATCGACCTGATGGATCTTCCGCTCGCGATACTGACCGACCCAGAGCGAACCCTCGGCCCAGGCGAGGCCGGAATCGCCACCGCCACCCGGCGCGGGGATTGTGCTGACGACCTTGCCGGTCGCCGCGTCGATCTTCTGAATGCGATCCTCGGCGATCTGGAACAGGTGCCGGCCGTCGAACGCCGTTCCCGCGTGTGCGGCAACGTCGATGGAGCGTGCGATCTTGCCGCTGGCCAGATCGACCGCATTCAACTTGTCTCCGGACGCAAACCAGACATGCGTGCCGTCATAGGTAACGCCATGCACGGCTTCGACGCCCGCAAAAGGCCCGTATTCCCTGACGATCTCGGCGTCTGAACGCTTCATGTGCTTGATCCCTGTGATGTGATCATCCTACGCCTTCAGCAACGGGCCCGGGAGTAACAAGCCTGTCGGGAAACCCGGGACAGGCGGGGTCATCCAGCGGCGTGCCCGCCCGTGTCCGAACGACTGCACCTTGTTCGATCGGGCGAGCTCCTCGAGCGCCCGCTGCACTGTGCGCGGGCTGATTCCAAGCGCAAGCGCGAGCGCCGAGCTCGACCAGGGCTCGCCGTCGGCAAGAAAGGCGAGGACGGCGGCGTGCTTTTCCTCGACGGGCCGCGCCAGCACGAGGACGTCGCGCGTCTTCCGCGGCGCCAGCACAAAACCCTGTTTCGTCGCGCTGATTTCGGCCAGCGGTTTGAGCTTAGTGCGGAGCCGCCCGATCTCGACGCGCAATCGCGCGCGGTGCGACTCATCAACGTGCTTCGCTTGAAACGCACCGCCAATCAACGCCTCTCGCGAGACATCCGCGGGCCATGCCTGCGCCAGAAGACGGGCGAGCGCGAACAACACCGGCCGCGTTCCGAACGACACGACAATGCCTCGCCTGCGCACAATATGATGGAAGGTATCGATGACGAGCGCTGTCGAGGTGGCCAGTCTTTCGACCTCTCCGAGCAACAACGGGTGTTCGCTGCCGCGCGCGATCAGGCGTGCTGCCGGCGTGTCGAGGATGAGGTTCGCGCTGTCGACCTCGGCCGCGAGCGCCGGGAT
>NZ_LGHL01000151.1 GCF_001908205.1 Bradyrhizobium sp. NAS80.1 | reverse complement strand
CCCTGACCGCTCTCCTGCCGCCCTAACATCCGCTGCTCCCGCAAATGCCGCCTCAAACCAACGGAATCACGGTTCGCGAGTCGCCTCAACCGGAGTTTTGCAACACAATCGAGGGTAAAGCGGACATCGCCATCACCCGCGCGCGGATTATGAGTACACGCCCTGGCCCGCCCCGATGTCAGCGGTAATGGGCGATATAGTGAGCAAGGTCGGCGACCTGCTCCTTGCTGACCGTCTGCATCACATCGGCCATGGTGGCATCATAGCCGTGGCGGGTATTGTCCTTGTACTCGACGAGAGTCTTGGCGAGATAATCTTCGCGCTGGTTGGCGATGCGCGGCACGTTCTCCTTCCCGGAGTAATCTGTATTGTGGCAGGTGTTGCAACGGTTCTGCTTCGCCAACGCCTCTCCGCGCGCCATCCGCGTTGCATCCGCGGCATCAGCCGGCGCCGCCGGCTTCGGCAGTATGGCGATGAAATCGGAGAAGGTGCGCAGATCGTCGTCCGTCAGCGACTTCACCATCTCGTTCATCGGCTCGAAGACGCGCAGCTTCTCGCGGAACATGAAGAGCTGGATCAGCGCGTAAGGCGCCTGCTGACCGCCGAGCGATGGTGTGTTCCCGGTCTCCGACGTGCCACGCTCGCCGTGACAGGCCAGGCATGGCGCCGCTCGCTCCTGGATGGTCTCTGCGCTTGCAGAGAATGCAATCGAGGCAAGCGCCAGAGCGACGATCGTGGTTTTTTGCATTGGCCCCTTCCGGTAGATTCCGTCATTGCGAGCCAACGGGTCCGCGCAAAGCGCGGCCCGATGACAGGCTCCGCGAAGCAATCCATAGCGCCCTCGCGGAGATATGGATTGCTTCGTCGCGGAGCCTGTCATCCGGCCCGCCAGAGGCGGGACCGGGTGGCTCCTCGCAATGACGGTGTGGTTATGACTTACTGCGCCACGACCTTCTGCTTGCCGTAGGTGATGCGGTAGACCGCACCGTTCCAGTCGTCGGAGACGAGCAGAGAGCCGTCCTTCATCAGCATCACGTCGACGGGACGGCCGACATACTTGTTGTCCTCGAGGAAGCCGGTCAGGAACGGCTCCATCGATTTCACAGTGCCGTCCTTGTTCAGCTTGACGACAACGACGTCACCACCCTGCTTCTGCGACTTGTTCCAGGAGCCGTGGCGCGCGACGAAGATCGCGTTCTTGTAGGATGTCGGGAACATGTTGCCGGTGTAGAAGCGCATGCCGAGCGCCGCCGTGTGCGGGCCCATCAGGCCGACCGGGGCGGTATAGTCCTTGCAGTTCTTGCCCCAGCCGAGCTCCTGGTCGATGATGTTGCCCTGGTAGCAGAACGGCGCGCCGAAATCCTCACCAGCCTTGGTGACGCGGTTGAGCTCGTCCTCCGGTACCGTCTCCGATAGCCAGTCGCGACCGTTGTCGGTGAAGTAGAGCTGCTTCGTCTCGGGATTCCAGTCGAAGCCGACCGTGTTGCGCACGCCGAGCGCGTAGACCTCGGCGCCGGAGCCGTCGAGATTCATGCGGCGGATCTGGCCGTGATCTGCGTCGTGCAGCACGTTGTTGCCGGGTTGACCGACCGGGACGTAGAGCTTGTTGTCGGGACCGATCGCGATGAACTTCCAGCCATGCGCCTCGTCCTTGGGCAGCTTGTCGTAGATGACGGTCAGCTTCGGCGGGTTGTCCAGATTGTCCTCGATCTTGTCGATCTTGGAGACCTTCGAGAGTTCGGCAATGTAGAGCGTGCCGTCCTTGAAGGCGACGCCGTTTGGACGATAGAGGCCGGAAGCAATCACCTTGACTGAACGTTTGCCGTCCTTGTTGACGATGGCATAGACCTTGTCGACGAGGCGGCTGCCCACGAACACCGTGCCCTTGTCGCTCTGCGCGAGCGAGCGTGCATTCGCCATGCCGGAGGCATAGACCTCGACGTTGAATCCTTGGGGCACCTTGAGCTTGGCGAGCGGCAATTTATCGGCTGCGGCCGGGAGCGGCGGCGGCGCGACGGGGGCGAGCTTGGCCGCCGCCTCGCTATCGGGACGCCCGATCAAGGGGGAGCCGGGAGGAAGCGGTTGAGCCGCAGGTGCGGCGCCGGCGGCGGGTGGACTGGCGGGCTGCTGCGCCGCGGCGGAAAGCGTGAATGCACCGAAGAAAGCGCCGGCCAGCAACAGGCTGCGCGACGCAGACGAATAACGCATCATGGTGTTCTCCCCAAAGCGGAAGCCGTCTTCCAGATGCTGGCGCATCTCGCGGCTTTTCCGATTTACAGTCTCCGGATTTGCCCGAACAAAAGCAATCGGAAACCACGCCGCAGACCTCTGCCACCACGTCTGGTCGCCCCTGCACGAACACGCCCCCTCCCGCCATTGGCACGCCTCCCCCAATCGTGTAACCCGGCCGAAACCCTTGCCGGGACAGGACGCTGATGACTGCGGTTGCCACGGATGAAGCGGGAGTTGGCACCCGCGCGCTGATTTTTGCATTGCTCGCACTCGCTTGCGGACACATGCTCTCGACATTGCTGCGCACAATCCCGGCGGTCAGCCTCGATCTGATGGCGGCGGATTTCCATATGGAGCCGCAGGCGCTGGCGAGCCTCACCTCGGTCTATCCTTTCGCCTTTGCCGCCGCGCAGATTCCGGTCGGCGCGGCGATGGACCGGTTCGGCGTGCGCCCGGTGTCGCTCAGCCTGCTCGCGGGAACCGTGGTCGGCGCCATCGCCTCGGGCTTTGCGACCGGGCCCGAAAGCTTCGCGGTCGGGCAGGTGCTGCTCGGCGTTGCCACCTCGGGCATGCTGATGTGCCCGATGACGCTGGCCGCCAAGCAATTGTCGGCAGCGCGGTTCGGCCTGTGGTCGGGCGCGATCCTCTCGATCGGCAATATCGGCATGCTGCTGTCGTCGAGCCCGCTCGCCTTCGTGGTCGATCATTACGGCTGGCGCGCCGGGTTCTGGATCTCGGCGCTCGGCGGCGTCCTCGTCGCGCTTGCCGTGTTCATGCTGGTGCCGAACCAGCCGGCCGAGCACAAGGATGATTCCTCACCGCTATCGCAGATGATCGAGGTGTTGCGGCTCGGCTTCTCGCGTCCGCTGCGCGGCCTGATCGCGCTTGCGCTGGTGTCGCTTGCGACCTCGCTGGTGCTGCGCGGCCTGTGGGGCGGGCCGTGGCTGATGCAAGTCAAGGGATTGTCCCGGGTCGAGGCCGGCAACCAGCTCGGCCTGTTCACGCTGGCGATGATCGCCGGCCCCCTGTGCATCGGCATGATCGACCGCAGGGTCGGCCGCCGCCGCGAGCTAGTGGCCGGCACGCACCTCGTCGGAGGGCTGCTGCTCGCGTTGATGGCGCTCGGCGCGCCACACTATGCGGTCTCCGTGCTGCTCGGCGTTCCCGTGATGCCGCCGCAATACGACCTCGTGCTGTTCATCCTCATCGGTCTTGCGACCTCCGCCCAGCCGCTGCTGTTCGGCATGTCCCGGCAGCTCGTCGACGCGCAAACGACCGGCAAGGCGCTCGCGGCGATCAACCTCGCCTTCTTCCTCGGCGCGGCGCTGATGCAGTCGGTCACCGGCGCGGTCGCGGCGCTGGCCGGGCTGCCGGCAGTGCTGCTGTTCATGGCCGCAGCGCTTGTCGTGGGCACGCTGGTCTTCCTGGCTTACACACGGACCGTCTAACTTTGTAGGATGGGTAGAGCGCAGCGAAACCCATCATCGGCGTGTGTTGGGTCGATGGGTTTCGCTTCGCTCTACCCATCCTACAAGCTGGCTGGCTTACACACGGACTGTCTGAGCCCCTTGCACAACGGCGCGCCGCAGGAGATGCTGAGGCGCAACGTATACCGGGGGGAATGAAGAAGTCCATGCCTGTCGACACAAAAGCCGCCACCGATCGCCTCATGCGCTTCCTCGCCGTCGAGGGAGTGACCGGACAGGAGGCGGCGATCGGGCGTGAACTCATTGCTGCGCTGAAGGAAAGCGGCGTGCCGGCGAAGGCGATCCGGCTCGACGACGCCAACACCCGCATTCCCGTGCCGACCGAGACGGGCAACCTCATCGTCGACCTGCCCGGCCGCGGCGCTCTGCATAACCAGAAGCGGATCATGTTCATGACCCACATGGACACCGTGCCGCTCTGCGCCGGCGCCAGGCCGAAGAAGTCGGGGCGCAAGATCGTCAACGAGGCCAAGACCGCGCTCGGCGGCGACAACCGCTGCGGCTGCGGCGTGCTGGTGACGCTGGCCGCCGAGCTCGAAAAGCAGAAGCTCGATCATCCGCCGATCACGCTGCTGTTCTGCGTGCGCGAGGAAAGCGGGCTCTACGGCGCACGCCACGTCAAGCTGGAGGAGCTCGGATCGCCGGCGATGGCCTTCAACTATGACGGCGGCTCGGCCTCCAACGTCGTCATCGGCGCCGTCGGCGCGGATCGCTGGAACGTCGAGATCTTCGGCCGCGCCTCGCATGCCGGCGTCGCGCCTGAGCGCGGCATCTCGTCGACCATGATCATGGCGCTGGCGCTTGCCGAAGTGAAGGCCGGCGGCTGGTTCGGCAAGGTGGTGAAGGGCAAGCGGCAGGGCACCAGCAATGTCGGTCCCGTCACCGGCGGCGAGGGCCGCCCCGCGGGCGATGCCACCAATGTCGTCACCGACTACGTGCATGTGCGCGGCGAAAGCCGCAGCCACGGCGGCAAGTTCTTCAAGGAGATCACGAAGGCCTATAAGGCCGCGTTCGAGAAGGCGGCCAAGCGCGTGACGAACGCGCAAGGCAAATCCGGCCGCGTCAAATTCAAGGCCGAGACCGACTATTATCCGTTCCGCATGAAGGAGAGCCTGCCCGTCGTCAAACGCGCGATCGAGGCGGTGTCCGCGGTCGGCGGCACCCCGAACGTCCGCGCCGCCAATGGCGGCCTGGATGCGAACTGGATGGTCCGCCACGGCATTCCGACCGTGACCTTCGGCGCCGGGCAGAACGAGGCGCACACGATCGACGAGTGGATCAATCTCGACGAATACGACCGCGCCTGCGCGCTGGCGCTGCAGCTCGCAACGATGCGGTAGGCCGTCCACAGCGCGCAGTCGGTAGCAACCATTAAACGGCGGCTATGCTTGCGTCAGGCAGGCAACGCCTCTCCGTGCTCGACCAATCGAACAAGACGCCGGCATCTATTTGCAGCGACCGAAAGGACAAAATCGCGGCTTCGGCTGAAATTGCATAGCGAGCAGAGCGGATTGGAATATTTCTCCGAGGGCCGGCGACCGTGTGGTGGTTCGGCCGGACCTTGGTGGAGTATGCAGAGACACATTTGACTCGAGCGTGTTCAGTGCTGGTTGCAGCTACGTTGTGCCTGGTAGCTGCAACGGCGACCGCGCTTGCCCAAAATGTTCCTCAGTGCGTCGTGTCAGGATCACCACCGGCGGGCTGGGGCTTTAACTCAATAGGCTATATCGAGATCCCTTCCGGCAGTGGTTGCCTGCTCACCGTCAATATAAACGGCGCAATACAGACTTCTGGCGTTTCACAGAATCCGGCACACGGCACCTTGCAACAACTCGATGCATCCTCTTTTCTCTACACCTCGCAAGCTGGATACAGCGGCGGCGATAGTTTTTCCATTCAGGCGACCGGCATGAGTCAGACAGGTTCCGGCTCGACAGTCATCACGATCAACGCGACGCTACAATAGCGTCGCTTGGACGCGCCTCGCGCTGGCCTGCCCCCTCGGCCAATTGTCGTGCCAGGTTAGTGAATTGACTTGATCACCGCCCGCCACGAGCGCGACGTGTTTTTCTCCGCGCGACCTGCGACGGGAACGAGCAGCCTTTTTGTCGGGGCCGAGACCGCTCGTGGTCACCTTTTCTGGTTTGTCGGTTTTTGCATAGCGGCGCAGGTTCGTTACGCGCATGATCGTGCGAAGTTGGAGGCCGTAACCGACATGTTGCTGAAGGCGATTGCCACCGCCATCGTTTCGGGCGCCGCCGTGGCGCTCAAGAAGCCGCACGAGGGAAAAAAGCTCACCTCGATGGTTCTGGGGTTGCTCAGGCCGTATCGGAGCTGGCTCCTCATCGTTTTCGCCGCCATGCTGATTGAGGTTGCAACGAGCCTGGCGGCGCCCTGGCCGCTAAAGCTGGTCCTCGATGACGCCCTGGGACGGCACCGATTGCCGGACTGGCTGGCCTGGGCGCACGATTATGGGCTCGAACAACACACCGCAGGCGTCGCGCTGTTTGCCGGCGTCGCAACCCTGCTCATCGCCCTCGTTGGCGCGATCGCGACCTACATCGACAACTACTACACCACCAGCGTCGGCCAATGGGTTGCCAACGATTTGCGCGTCCAGATCTACTCGCATCTGCATCGTCTTTCGCTGCGCTACTATGACAACGTCAAGACCGGGACCCTGATGTCCACGATCACCAGCGATGTCGCAACCATCCAGAATTTCGCATCGTCCTCGACCCTCGATATCGTCGTCGACCTGATCACGATCCTGTTTATGCTGGGATTGATGTTCTATCTGGATTGGGATTTCACGCTGATCGCTGTCGCACTTGTGCCGTTTCTGCTGGTGTTTCTCTTTCACTTCAAGAAAGCTGTGAAGGACGTGACGCGAACCGTGCGTGCCCGGCAGAGCGAGATTGTCGCCGTCGTACAGCAGGGACTTGGATCGGTCCGTGCGGTAAAGGCATTTGGCCGGCAGGACCTCGAGATAGCGCACCTGGAGGCCGCAAGCCACGCCACCGTGGAAGCTGCGCTGAAGGCGCGCCAGATCAAATCCCTGATGTCGCCGACGGTGAGCGTTGTCGTTGCGATCTGCACCGGCATCGTCCTTTGGAGGGGAACGTCCTTGATCGTTGCGGGCACATTGACGGCCGGAGCGTTGACCGTCTACCTCGCTTACCTCGCCAAATTCTTCAAACCGGTAAAAGACCTGGCGAGCATGACCAGCACGATCGCGCAGACGACCGTTGCGCTGGAGCGGATTCAAACGATTTTGTCGGCTGACGATGTCATTACCGACCCTGTGGACGGCGTCGATCCCGGACGGGTCAAGGGCGCCATCAGCTTCGATAAGGTCACCTTCGGATATGACGACGCCCCGATACTGCGAGAAGTAAGCTTCGACATAGAGCCCGGTCAGGTCGTAGGTCTCGTCGGCCCCACCGGCTCCGGCAAATCGACCGTCCTTAGTCTGCTGCCGCGGTTCTACGAGGCGAGCAGCGGGCGGGTGCTGATAGATGGCCTGGACGTTTCTTCATACAAGCTCGCGACCCTGCGCGCGCAGGTTGGCTTCGTGCTTCAGGAGACAGTGTTGTTTCGTGGAACGATCCGCGAGAACATCGCCTATGGTTGCCCAGGCGCCACCGAGGAACAGATCATCGCCGCGGCGAAAGTCGCCAACGCTCATGATTTCATCAGCGCCATGCCGCATGGCTACGATTCGATGGTAGGCGAGCGAGGCGACACATTGTCGGGCGGCCAGCGGCAACGTATCGGCATCGCCCGCGCAGTTGTCCGCAACAGCCCCATCATGATTCTCGATGAGCCCACGGCCGCGCTCGACACGGAATCGGAACACCTCGTCATCGACGCATTGCGTCAACTCATGAAGGGACGCACGGTCATCATGATCGCCCATCGCCTCAGCACGATCGCCAATGCCGACAAGATCGTCGTGCTGAAAGATGGCGTCGTGGTCGAACAGGGTTCGAACGACGAGTTGCTCGCCCTGGACGGGGTTTACGCCGAACTTCATCGCATCCAATACGACATTTCGAACCAGGCTTCCGCGAAAGCCGTCTAGTGACCGCACCGTTTCGGTCCGGAGATTCAGAAACATGTCGCACAGCCTCATCGTGCTTCCCGACGATACCGTCAACTCGATTCTCGATCCGATCAATGCGGCCAAGCGCTCGCTCAATATCCGGATGTTCCTGTTCACCGACCCGACGCTGCTGAAGGCGGTGATCGCGGCGAAACAGCGTGGCGTCCACGTTCGCGTCATGCTGAATCCGGCCCGCCGCGACGGCCAGAGCGAGAACGAAAGCGCGCGCAAACAGTTAACCGACGGTGACATCGAGGTTCGGGACAGCAGTCCCGATTTCGCCATTACTCACCAGAAATCGATGGTGATCGATGACGAGCTGGGCTTCGTCGAATCCTTGAATTGGGAAACGCGCGACCTGACCGAAACGCGCGATTACGCGGTTGTCACGACCAAAAAGATCGAAGTGTCAGAGATGGTGAATTGCTTCGAGGCCGATTGGGCACACCAGGAGTTCCATCCCAGTGCGGGGTCTGAGTTGATCTGGTGCCCGAACAACGGGCGCGAACGCATCGCGCGCTTTATCGACTCCGCCAAGGAGACGCTCTGGATCCAGAACGAGCGCTATCAGGATACGGTGATCATCGAACGGCTGGTCCGAGCCATAAAGCGTGGCGTGCAAGTTCATATCATGGCTCGACCGGCCCATAAACTAAAGAAGAACAAACTCATCGAGGGAATCGGCGGTCTTCGGATCATGCATGACGTCGGGGCTAAGATTCACAAGCTGAAAGACCTGAAGTTGCATGGCAAGATGCTGCTGGCCGATGAGGAGCGGGCGATCGTCGGATCGATCAACCTCACACCAGGCAGCTTTGACGACAGGCGTGAGCTGGCCGTCGAAACTGATTCCAATCATGTTATTAAACGGCTGGTCGAGACGACGCGACACGACTGGAAGCATTCAAAAAGACTCGATCTTTCCGATGCGGGTATTCTTGCGGACTTCGAAAAGCACGGCACCAAGGGCGCTGATTTGCTTGCCCTCGACCCCTCGGAAAAACACCAGGACTAGAGCCAATTCATTCCGATGGAATCGGAAGGGGGCTCTAGATTCTTGTTTTGACGCGTTTTCTTTACGCGAACCGGTATCCACTTCGCTCGAAAACGCTCTAATAATTAGCTCGTTGGTTGACGGATGCTTGCGTGCGAAACCCATGACCCCCGCGCGTGAATTGATTGGTTTCGCTGCGCTTGCCCATCGTTGAACCACGAGGAGGTTGCCTGGCGGCGCCTGCCGGCCTAGCCTGCAAGAAAAACGCAGGAAGGAAACATGGCACGCATCGCAGAGATCGAGACCGGACTCTACCGGATCCCCCTTCCCGTCACGCTCTCCGACAGCACCCATGGCGAGATCGCCGCATTCGAGCTGATCACCTGCCGCATCCGCGATGCCGATGGTGCCGAAGGCGTCGGCTACACTTACACCGTGGGCCGCAATGGCGGCGCTGTCGCCGACATCCTCAGCCGCGAGATTCCGGCGCTGGTCGAGGGCCGCGAGGCCGACGACACGGAGGCGCTCTGGCATCACGTCTGGTGGGCCCTGCACTATGGCGGACGCGGCGGACCGACGGTGCTGGCGCTCTCGGCGCTCGACATCGCGCTGTGGGACCTGAAGGCGCGGCGCGCCGGGCTGCCGCTGTTCCGCCTGCTCGGCGGCTTCGATGCGCGCGTCCCTTGCTACGCCGGCGGCATCGATCTCGATCTCTCGGTCGAAGCCCTGCTCAAGCAGACCGACGGCAATCTCGCCAAAGGCTTTCGCGCCATCAAGATGAAGGTCGGCCGGCCCGATCTCAAATCCGATGTCGCACGCGTCTCTGCGATGCGAAAGCATCTCGGCGACGGTTTTCCGCTGATGGCGGACGCCAACATGAAGTGGACGGTCGAGGAAGCCATCCGCGCCGCCCGCGCCTTCGTTCCGTTCGACCTCACCTGGCTCGAAGAACCGATCATCCCCGACGACGTCTCCGGCCACGCCCGCATCATGCAAGCCGGCGGCGTGCCGATCGCGGCGGGTGAGAATTTGCGCTCGCTGTGGGAATTCAAGAACTACATCGTCACCGGGGCGGTATCCTATCCCGAGCCTGACGTGACCAATTGCGGCGGCGTCAGTGCCTTCATGAAGATCGCGCGGCTGGCGGAAGCCTTCAACCTGCCCGTGACCAGCCACGGCGCCCACGACATCACTGTGCACCTGCTCGCGGCCTGCCCGAACCGCTCCTACCTCGAGGCCCACGGCTTCGGGCTGGACAAATACATCGAGCATCCGCTGGTGCTTCAGGAAGGGATGGCCGTGGCGCCAGACCGTCCGGGCCATGGCATCGGCTTCGACTGGAAGGGGCTGGCGAAGCTCTCGCCGTAGGCGGCGGACTTTCCTGCACGCGAGGCATTCGCTGCGGCTTGATGCACCGGCCAGATAATCGGCTATGGTGGCGGCAGCCGACGCCTTGCGAGAGACGCCCGCCTTGACACCCGAGCTGCACCAGAAACTGACCGCGTGGCGCCAGCACCTTCACGCGCACCCGGAGCTGTCGCTTCAGGAGAAGGCCACCGCAGCCTTCGTGCAGGAGAAGCTCGCCGAGCTCGGCATTCCCTTCGAGGCCGGCATCGGCGGCCACGGCATCGTCGCGACCTTGACGCGCGGGCACGCGCGGAGCCGCGTCGGCTTGCGCGCCGACATGGATGCGCTGCCGATCACCGAGGATACGGGGCTGGCCTACGCCTCGAAGACTCCCGGGGTGATGCATGCCTGCGGGCACGACGGCCACACCACATCGCTGCTCGGCGCCGCGGCGCTGCTCGTTGCCGACACGAGCTGGAGCGGCACCGTCGATTTCATCTTCCAGCCGGCGGAGGAAGGTTATGGCGGCTCGCGCGCGATGGTCGCCGCCGGGCTGTTCGACCGATTTCCGATGGAGCGGGTGTTCGGCTTCCACAACTGGCCGGGCCTCGAGGCGGGCACCATCGCGGTCCACGACAGCGTCGTCATGGCTGCCGGAGGTCGGGTAACACTGACGATCGAGGGCCATGCCGGCCACGCCGGCCTGCCGCATCTTTCGCGCGATCCCGTAATGGCCGCCGGCCATTTGATCGTTGCCCTGCAGTCGATCGTGGCGCGCAACGTCGATCCGCTCGATACGGCCGTGCTCTCGCTGTGCATGATCCGGGGCGGCACCGCGCCGAACCAGATCGCCGGACAGGTCGAGATCAAGGGCACGCTGCGCACCAACCGCATGCCGGTGCGGGATGCCATCGTCGACAGGATCGAGCAGATCTGCGCCGGCGTCGCGACAAGCTTTGACGTCAGGGTCACGCCGACATTCGTCCACGGCGTCGGACCGGTCATCAACACCCCCGACGAAGCGGACATCGCGCGCATCGCCGCGCAGAAGGTGCAAGCCCGCCTGCGCGGCGATCTCCCGCCGAGCATGGCCAGCGAAGACTTCGCCTACTTCCTGCAGCAGCGGCCGGGCGCCTTCGTCTGGATCGGCAATGGCGAATTGCGCGAGGGCGCGGAGCTGCACGGCCCGCGCTACGATTTCAACGACGCGATCCTTCCTGTCGCATCCGGCTGGATGGCCGAGGTCGCCAAGACGGCACTGGCATCGAACTAGCTAGCACTACTTTGGCAGAACTTGTTTGTGCAGCGACTTTTCAAGGATTTGTCTTCTGCAGTACGGGCACCGCTGAGCCCGCGGCCGCAGGATGAGATCGACGATGGCGTGACGTACTGCGGGC
>NZ_LGHL01000150.1 GCF_001908205.1 Bradyrhizobium sp. NAS80.1 | reverse complement strand
CGCTTGCGCGGCGGCGGGGCGTCGGGCGAGGCCGCCTGGGCCAGCCGGATTTCGGGGCCGGCCGTCTGGGCTTCCGCGCCGACGCAAAATTGCGAAAACAACCCCATGCAAAGTAGAACTGCTGTTCCCGCCCGCATCGTACCACCCACCTGAAACGTCCCCATCGAGCTGCCGTACGCTCCCCGTTTTGGCGGCGCCCGTCAACCTCGCCGCGCTTATAAAGCCGGATGCATCGCCGGGGAACCCGCGCTAGAGCCATTTCCGTTCCGATGGAATCGGAACGGGGCTCTAGATTCTTGTTTTAACGCGTTTTCTTTACGCGAACCGGTATCCACTTCGCTCGAAAACGCTTTAAGAGAAGCCCATGTGGACGAAATTGAAAGCGCCCTCGCTGGCCGAAATGGAAGCGATGGCTCATGACGTGTTCGAACGCCTGCCGGCGGAGTTTCGCAGGCTGTGCGAGGGCGTGATCCTCCGCGTCGACGACTTCCCGACCGACGAGGTCCTCGACGAGATGGAATGCGAGAGCGAGTTCGACCTGCTCGGCCTGTTCCAGGGCGTCGGCCTGCCGCAGCAGAGCCTTGGCGACGTGGCGCGGCTGCCCAACATGGTCTGGCTCTACCGCCGGCCGATCCTGGACTACTGGGCCGAGCACGAGGAGAGCCTGGGCCACATCGTCCGTCACGTCCTGATCCACGAGATCGGCCACCATTTCGGCCTCTCGGATGACGATATGGCGGCGATTGAGGCTCAAGCAGACTAGATCTGCCGAATTCGGCCTAGGATTCGGCCACCGATCGCGATAAATACCGGTTCCTGAACCACCCCGGGAAAGCGCAACCATGGACAAATTCACCACGCTGGAAGGCGTCGCGGCGCCGCTGAAGATCATCAATGTCGACACCGACATGATCATTCCGAAGCAGTACCTCAAGACCATTAAGCGCACCGGCCTTGGCAAGGGACTCTTCTCCGAGCAGCGCTACAAGGACGACGGCAGCGAGAACCCGGACTTCGTGCTGAACCAGCCGGCCTATCGCAATACGAAGGTGCTGGTCGCCGGCGACAATTTCGGCTGCGGCTCGAGCCGCGAGCACGCGCCCTGGGCGCTGCTCGACTTCGGCATCCGCTGCGTGATCTCGACCTCGTTCGGCGACATCTTCTACAACAACTGCTTCAAGAACGGCATTCTGCCGATCCGTGTCAGCCAGGAAGACCTCGACAAGCTGTTCGACGACGCCGAGCGCGGCGCCAACGCGACGCTGACGATCGACCTGCCGAACCAGGAGATCCGCGGTCCCGACGGCGGCAAGGTCAAGTTCGAGATCGATCCGTTCCGCAAGCACTGCCTGATCAACGGCCTCGACGACATCGGCCTGACGATGGAGAAGAAGTCCTCGATCGACACCTACGAGGAGAAGCTCAAGCGCGAACGCGCCTGGGCCTGATCGCTAGTCTTGTTTGGAGCCCCGGTGCGACGCGCGCCGGGGCTTTTTTCTTTGCCCTGATTATCCCTTATAGCTTCCGCGCATGCTGCCCGACATCGTCACCTTCTGGCATGGCAAGATGGACGCACTGCGCCAGACCTGTCTGCGCTCGCAGCTCGCGGCCGGCCACAAGGTCACGGTCTACAGCTTCGACACCATTCCCGGCCTGCCCGCGGGCGTCGAGAACGCGGACGCCGAGGCGATCCTGCCGCATGCGTTCTCCGAGCGATTGCGGCCGCCGCAGCCGGACGGAAGCTGGCGCGACTGGACCACGCTCCAGTTCAGCGACTTCTTCCGCATCAAGCTGATGGCAAAGGGACTCGGCCTTTGGCTTGATGCCGACGTGTTGCTGCTGAGGCCTGTCGAGGTCGACCCGGCGAAACCCTACTTCGCCTGGGAGCGGCCGCGCCAGCTCGGCAACTCCGTGATCTATCTTCCGCCGAGGCACGGCATCGTTGCCGCCTTCGAAGAGCTGATGCAGCAGGAGGAGCTGACGCCGAACTGGCTGTCGGTGCGCCATCGCATCACCTTTGCGATGCGTCGCCTGCGCGGCGGCTCGAACCGTCTCTCGGATATTCGCGTTGCGATCTTTGGGCCGGCAGCGCTGACGGCGCTGGCCCGCCGCGCCGGTGAGTTGAAATGCGCGCTGCCGAAGCAATCCTTCTACGCCGTGCACGCCGAGCCGAAACTGTTCTTCGAGCCGTCGAGCTATCTCGGCCTCGTTACTGATCCTAATATCATCGGCCTGCACATCTCGCCCAAGGGACGCGGCGGCCAGCCACCGATTCCGGGCAGCCTGTATGCCTGGGCGGCGGAGCGATTCGCGTAGCTCTCTTCGGTGTCCCGGACGCGGTGCAGCGTGCAACGCTGCTCCGCAGAGCCGGGACCCAGCATGCGACATGGGCCCCGGCTCAGCAGCGCACCACTACGTGCTGCGCCGCGTCCGGGGCACGAGATGAGTTTCCTTGGCTCATTCTAATTTGATCCAGCGCAACGCGCTTCTGCATCATTTTGCCTAGTCTCGCTCCAGTTCCGCCGTTCGAATGGAGCCTTCCATGAGCACCGCAAGCAAGCCTTATCCAGTCGTCCAGGGCCTCATCGAGTCCTTTGCCGCATGGCTGAAGCATCACCGCGAGCTGAGCGAGATGCGGCGGCTCGACCGTACCGATTTCGACCGGATCGCCAGCGATCTCAGGATCGCGCCTGATGATCTCGAGGAGTTGGTCCGCCACGGCCACCGCGCCGCCGATGAGCTGCCGAAAATGCTGGAGCAGCTCGGCATCAGTGTGGAGCGGCTCGGACAGGCGCAGCCGCTGCTCTTGCGCGACATGGAGCGGGTCTGCTCGCTCTGCAATCACAAGGGACAGTGCGACCGCGATCTCGCCGAAGGCACCGCCGCGGAGAACTATCACGGCTATTGCGCGAACGCTTCGACGCTGGAGTCACTCGATCGCGCAGACGTCGCGCCGCACTGACGGCGTCGCATTCATGCGGCGCTCTGACCTAAATGGCTTCGCTTGCCCTGGAGATCAGAACCCAGCAGTTTCATTCATGTAGAACGTGTTGAGGATCGACACCCGATCGCGATCAGTCTTGATCGGCGGACGACCGTGCCAGCTCATCCTGGTCAACGAGTGATAGGCCTTCAGAACCACGAACGCGTATCCGACATTGGGCAGAAACGGGATCGTTTTCACAGGCTCCAGACAATAAGAGCCAACGTGAAACAGTCCCTTGAGAGACGCCTTATAGAGCGTCGTCCCCAAAGCTTCCTGGCTGGCGTCGGCCGGGCAATAAAGCTGCATCGTCACAACCTTCTTGCGCGTGTCCGGATGCGGCTTGATTTGATAGCCGTCCCTGTCCACGTAAACCACCGGCTTTGCGACCAACGTCAAATCGGCGGCACTTGGCACCTTGTCGCCACGGGCACGAATCTCGAGCCCGTCATGCAGTCTCTTTCGGATGGCCCGCTCGATGCTCTCCGAGGTCAACATGGCCGACACCGCCGCCCATACAGGCCGCAGAGACGGGTCGATCTTCTCGACGTTCTCGCCGTAGAGGCGCAGCGCCATGCGGGTCCCTGTACCCGTGATCGGATCGTACCCCTGAGTGGGGACGCTCCGTATCAAGTCACGGTAAAGATCCTTCGGAAAGAAATTATCGAAAACGATGTGAGGGAAGGGCGAAGAAAAATGATCGGCGGCTTTGATGCTCGCAACCGCGTGCGCGGTGAGCGCGTCGACCAAACGGGTATCAACAGTCTCCGCAAGTGCTGCCATGAGGCCCCCCAGAGTACGCTTGAAGCTTATCAGTCCAATTGTTCCCCAACCCAGATGCAACTATACCACGCAATGATCCATCTTCCAGCCTGGTGCTCATGCGAGCCAATCATGGCCCCCCCGTGCAGGACGATCACGTTTGCATGAACGAACGCGCCTGTTGCCGCCGCCTCCAGCACGGCCCGAACGGGTGATGATCCCTTCATCCTTCAGCCCTTGCTCATCGCGGCAATCGCATCCGCGATCTCGATCGTGCGCCGCGCCATGTCGGCGTGCAAGCGCTCCACCATTGCACCATCCAGCCGGATCGCACCGCGTGACACGTTTTCCGGCAGCTCGAAGGCCGCGATGATTTTTCGCGCGCGGGCGACCTCCTCTTCGGGCGGTGTGAAGATCGCATTGCAGGCCTCGATCTGCGACGGATGGATCAGCGTCTTGCCGTCGAAGCCGAGATCGCGCCCCTGCGCGCATTCGGTGGCGAAGCCATCGGAATTGGCGATGTCACTATAGGGGCCGTCGAGGATTTCGAGGCCGTGGGCGCGCGTTGCCAGGATGCAGTGGGTGATCATCGGGATCATCGCGGCGCGGCCCGGCAGCATCTTGATGCGCGTTTCCCGCGAGATGTCATTGGGCCCGAACACGAAACCCGACAAACGCGTCTTCGGATCGCGGCCGGCCGCGGCCAGCTCCTCGGCGTGCAGCGCCGCACGCGCGGTTTCGATCATCGCCCAGACCCTGACGGTCGGCGCTGCGCCAAGCTCGGCGAGGCGACGGCCGATCGTGTCGAGGTCCTCGATGCTCGAGACCTTTGGAACCAGGATGCCGTCCGGCGACGCCTTGGCCGCCATCGCGACGTCCTCTGCCCACCAGGGCGTGTCGAGGCCGTTGGTCCGGATCAGGATCTCGCGCTTGCCGAAGCCCTTGGCCGCGATCGCGGCGGCGATCTGGTCGCGCGCCAACGCCTTGGCGTCGGGGGGCGACGGAATCCTCAAGGTCCAGGATGAGGCCATCGGCGGCCAGGTTGCGCGCCTTGTCCAGCGCGCGGGGGTTGGAGCCGGGCATGAATAGATGGCTGCGGCGCGGGCGGGTCATGCGAGCGTTCCTTCCGGTTTCCTCAGGCGTGTTCTAGAGCACGATCCGGAAAAGTGTGCGGCGGTTTTCCGAAAAGATCATGCTCAAACAATAAGCCGGAGCCGATAGCATCTGGCATGCCTATTCGAAAGGCTTGTTCGCCCCTGTGGTATATGGTTAGGCATGAGCCATGATCACATTCCCGAAGCACTTGCTGGAAGGCTACAAGGCCTTCGCCACCCAGCGGCTGCCGGCCGAGCAGAATCGCTATCGCGAGTTGTCGGTGAAGGGACAGTTCCCGGAAGTGATGGTGATCGGCTGCTGCGATAGCCGCGTTTCACCCGAGGCGATCTTCGACGTCGGCCCGGGCGAGCTGTTCGTCGTGCGCAACATCGCCAATCTGGTGCCGGTGTATCAGCCCGACGGCAACGCGCACGGTGTCTCGGCCGCGCTGGAATATGCCGTGACGGTGCTGAAGGTGAAGCACATCGTGATCCTCGGACACGCGCAGTGCGGCGGCATCCGTGCCTTCGTCGACAAGATCGAGCCGCTCACGCCCGGCGACTTCATCGGCAAGTGGATGCAGATGTTCATCAAGCCGGGCGAAGTCGTCGAGCAGCGCAACCATGAGACCATGGCGCAGTTCGTCGAGCGCATCGAGAAGGCCGCGGTGTTCCGCAGCCTGGAAAACCTGATGACGTTCCCGTTCGTGCGGAAGGCGGTCGAGGGCGGCCAGATGCATCTGCACGGCGCCTATTTCGGCGTCGCGGAGGGGACCTTGTTCGTGCTCGACAAGTCGACGAAGGAATTCAAGAGCGCGCGAAGCGTGACTTGATTTCGTAGTCCAAGGGTGGGCAAAGCGAAGCGTGCCCACCACTTCTTTCGCAATCGTGGAGCGATGGTGGGCACCGCACGATGCGCCTTTGCCCACCCTACGGCAGGGTCAATTAAACCGGCCGCTCGCCCTTCACCGTCACGCGCGTGCCCGAGCGCGTGTGCGGCCAGTAATCCCACATCGCACGGTGCTGCGTGCAGCGGTTGTCCCAGAAGGCAATGGCGTTCTCGGTCCAGCGGAAGCGGCACTGGAACAGCGGGTTCTCGGCGTGCTGGTAGAGATAGGCGAGCATCGCGTCGCTCTCGTCGCGCGGGATGCCGTTGATGTGGCGGGTGAAGCCGCGGTTGACGTAGAGCGCCTTCTTGCCCGTGACCGGGTGCGTGCGCACCACGGGATGCTCGGCGTGCGGGTAGGAGGGACGATCGGCGACGCCGTAATTGGCGTAGAGGCCGCGATAGATCGGCTCGCCGTCATGCAGCGCAGTCAGCCCGTCGAGATAGGCTTTCATCCGGTCCGACAGCGCTTCATAAGCCGCGTACATGTTGGCGAACAGCGTGTCGCCGCCGCGCGGCGGGCATTGCTTGATGTAGAGGATCGAGCCCATCGGCGGCTCGAGATCGCAGGACACGTCGGAATGCCAGCCCTCGCCGTTGGCCCGCGGCGAGTTCTTGTCGGCGTAGATCTTCATCAGCGCCGGGTCTTCGTCCTCGTGCGGGGCCGCGGGATGAAAATGCAGCTCGCCGAACTTGCGGCCGAAGGCGAGATGCTGCTTTGGCGTGATGCTCTGGTCGCGGAAGAAGATGACGAGGTTTTCGGCAAGCGCGCGGTGGATCTCGTCCATCTGTTGATTGGAGGGGGCATCGCCAGAGACGAGCTTGCCGATGTCGACGCCGGATATCTCCGCGCCGATGATGGGCGTGAGCTTTTCGACCGCGATGGTCTCATAGGGCACACCGTCTTCCGCCATGTGGCGATAGCGCGGACCCTGCTTGCCGGATAGCGAGCTCATGGGTGTCGTCTCCCGATCATTCTTGATTGGGGGCATGGTAACGCGCGGTGAGGGATGTGCAATCCGCACCGCAAACACAACTGTCGTCCCGGGGCGCGCAAAGCGCGAGCCCGGGACCCATAGCCACAGGATGGGGCTTGGCGAAGACTCGGAGTGACAGCGTATTCTAACCACAAAACCCTGTGGTTATGGGTCCCCGCGCCCGTGCGCAATTGCGCACTAGGCGGGGACGACGGCAAAGCGCGGGGCGAGCGGAGTAAAACTACTCCGCCGCGGTCACCGGCACCTTGGCGCCCTGGCCGTAGCGCTGGTCGATGTAGTCGATCACGAGCGCCTTGAAGTCGGCGGAGATGGTCGGGCCGCGCAGCGTGCGGAACTTCTTGCCGTCGACGAACACCGGCGCGGCCGGCGCTTCGCCGGTGCCGGGGAGCGAGATGCCGATATTGGCGTGCTTGGATTCGCCGGGGCCGTTGACGATGCAGCCCATCACCGCAACGTTGAGCTCTTCAACGCCGGGATATTTCGTCTTCCAGGTCGGCATCTCGTCGCGGATGAAGTCCTGGATCGAGCGCGCCAGCTCCTGGAACGTGGTCGAGGTGGTGCGGCCGCAGCCCGGGCAGGCCGCAACCAGTGGCACGAAGGTGCGGAAGCCCATCGTCTGCAAGAGTTCCTGGCCGACCTGCACCTCGCGGGTGCGGTCGCCGCCGGGCTCCGGCGTCAGCGAGATGCGGATGGTGTCGCCAATACCCTGCTGCAAGAGGATGCCGAGCGCGGCCGAGGAGGCAACGATGCCCTTCGAGCCCATGCCGGCTTCGGTCAGGCCGAGATGGATCGCGTAGTCGGAACGGCTGGCGAGATCCTGATAGACCGCGATGAGATCCTGTACCGCAGAGACTTTTGCGGAAAGGATGATGCGATTCTTGGGCATGCCGAGCTCTTCGGCGCGCGCGGCCGAGAGCAGCGCAGACTGCACCATGGCTTCGCGCGTCACCGCGCGCACGTCGCGCGGATTGGCGGACGCGGCGTTCTCGTCCATCAGCTTGGTCAGCAGCTCCTGGTCGAGCGAGCCCCAATTGGCGCCGATACGGACCGGCTTGTTGTTCTTGTTCGCGATCTCGATGATGTCGGCGAACTGGGTGTCGCGCTTGTCCTTGAAGCCGACATTGCCGGGATTGATGCGATACTTGGCGAGCGCTTCGGCGCAGGCGGGATAGGCCGCGAGCAGCTTGTGGCCGATATAGTGGAAGTCACCGATCAGCGGCGTGGTGATGCCGCGCTTGAGCAGGCCATCGCGGATGTGCGGAACGGCGGCAGCAGCCTCCTCGCGGTCCACGGTGATGCGGACCATTTCGGAGCCAGCGCGCGCGAGCGCTGCGACCTGGGCGATGGTGCCGTCGATATCGGCAGTGTCGGTGTTGGTCATCGACTGCACGACGATCGGCGCACCGCCGCCGACAGCGACGTCGCCGACCTTGACCTGGGTGGTCTGATGCCGGGGCGCGGGGCCCGCGATGTCGGAATCGATGGTGTTTTCAAGCTTGTTCATGGGGTCCAAATATCAGGTTTTGGTGACGTTCAGCAATGCATCGCGCGGCGCCGCAGCCTCTCGGCTCGGACGGTTAACCAGAAAAAGCCCAGCAATTACAAGCACTGCGGCGGCCCCGAAAGCCAGGCTCAGGGTATCGTGCATGATGAAATAACTACCCACCACGCCAAACAAAGGGGTGATGAAGGTAAAAGCCGACAATTTGCTGGCCGAATAGGCCTTCACCAGCGCGAACCAAAGCGTGAACGTGGTTCCAACCACCCAGATCGCCTGGAAGGCCAGCAGGGCCAGAGACATGGGCGCCGGCGTGTGGGTGATGGATTCGCCGAACAGCCAGGCCGCCGCGCCCAGGATCGGGATCGAGGTCGCGACCTGGTAGCCGAGCGCCTTCTCCGGCGCGGCGAAGCGCAGCCGCGTACCCTTGGCGACCAGCGTGGTTGCTGCCCACAGCGATGCGCCGGCGACGATCAGGAGATCGCCGAGCAGGACGTGCGAATCGACATTGGGCTGCGGCACGCCGATCGCGAGCGCCACACCGGCAAAGCTCACGCCCAGCCCCAGCCACTGCGTGGCACCAAGCCGCTCGCCGAGCATCTGGTAAGAACCGAGCGCGACGAAGAACGGCGCGGTGTAGAGGAACACTACCGCGCGCGAGGCCGAAGTCAGGCGCAGGCCCTGGAAGATCAGCACGAACTCGAAGCCGAACATCAACCCGGCGATCAGGCCGGGCTTCCACGTGCCGTCACGCTCGAAGAATTTCACGCCGCGAAGCGTGCCGACGATGAACAGCACCGGCAGCGCGCCCATCGAGCGAATCATCGCCTGCAGCATCGGCGGCACATCCTGCATCACCAACTTCACGGCGATCTGGTTGAAGCCCCAGGTCAGGCACAACATGAGCATCAGGGCGATGGCGCCGGCACTGAGGGGGCGACCGGCGGACGGTATGGCTTGAGGTGAGGACATTTCTTCTCGAAATCCGGCTTTGCGCCGTTGTTGCTTCAAGTCGCTTTCTGACAATGCGTGCAGACGCCCGTGATTTCCACCACGGACAGCTTTGGTGCGAAGCCTGAGCTGCGCGCCGCGGCGTTGAGGTCCCTGGCGAAGGACGCTGACGGGATCTCGCCGACGAGACCACAGCGCTCGCAGATCAGGAACGCCACCGCGGACGTCGCGTCATGGTCGTGGGCAGCGCAG
This sequence comes from Bradyrhizobium sp. NAS80.1, assembly GCF_001908205.1. Lineage (GTDB taxonomy): Bacteria > Pseudomonadota > Alphaproteobacteria > Rhizobiales > Xanthobacteraceae > Bradyrhizobium. The sequence goes on along the minus strand of NZ_LGHL01000150.1, from coordinate 12,977 downwards.
GCGAGATAGGCGTTGCGGCTTTCGATGCGGTGCACGAGGCCGTTGGCCATCAAGAAATCGAGAGCACGGTAGACCGTGATCGGCGCCGGCCGCGGCATCGACTTGGCGAGTTCGTCGATCACCTCATAAGCGCCGAGCGGACGATGGCTGGAGAGCAGCGCCCCCAGCACCTGGCGGCGAATCGGCGTGAATTTCTGCGCCCGCTGCTCGCAAACCTCCTCGGCATGCGCCAGCCCGTCCGCGGTGCAGCGGCCGTGATCGTGGTCGGGCGCGGGAAATGCCGGCTTTGCGAGGTTCATGCGCCTGTATTCTAGCATTGCGGTCAGGGAACCCAAAGCACGACGGCCGGTGCGGCTGCCAGCCATGCTTTTGCCGCGGGACAGGACCGCATTAACCCGGTGTGAAATAATTATAAGCTTGCTTATTATATCCAAGCTTATTGGAGACAAAGCTTATGACCCGCGGGTCTGTCGACCAGAACTTCCTGTTCACGCTCGGTGAGCTCTACCGCCTGTTGCGCGTCTATGCCGACAAGGAAGCATCGCGCTACGGCATCACCCGCGCGCAGTGGGCGGTGCTGGCCAAGGTCGAGCGCAGCGAGGGCATGAAACAGTCGGAACTCGCCGAACTCATGGAGATGCAGCCGATCACGCTCACGCGGCTGATCGACAAGCTCTGCGACAACGACTGGATCGAGCGCCGCAGCGACGCCTCGGATCGCCGCGTCAAGCGCCTGTACCTCAAGAAGGCCGGCCGGACCTTGCTCGGCAAGATGAGCGGGCTTCGATCCGAACTCACGGCCAACGCGCTCGATGGCATCAATCCGGCGGACGCTTACCGTCTCCTCACCCAACTCGAAACAATCAAAGAAAACGTGCGTAACGCGACCCAGACAAGCGGAGCGGAACAGGCGCGTAGGGAGCAGCGCTATGGCTGATCAGGTCCTCAAGTTCCAGCCCGAACAAAAAATCGACAGCGGCAAGCCGGCCAAGAAGGCCGGCACCGAGCCGCGCCGCCGTCTGATCGCAGGCCTGCGGCGCTATCGCCGCTTCCTGCTGATGGTGGTCCTGCCGATCGTCGTCGCCGGCGGCGGCCTCGTCTTCTATCTGAATGGCGGCCGCTATGTCGGCACCGACGACGCCTATGTCGGCGCGCAGAAGGTGCTGGTGACGCCCGATATCTCCGGCAAGATCGAGAAGGTCGTGGTCAAGGAGGGCCAGCTGGTCCAGCAGGGCGACGTGCTGTTCGAGATCGATCCCGTGCCGTTCCGCCTCGCCGTGGATGAGGCCAGGGCGCAGCTGATGCAGGCGCAGACGACCTACGACAATCTCCGCGCCAACATCAAGATCTACGGCGACATGCTTAATCTCGCCCAGCAGGGTGTCGAGCTGAAGCAGCGCGACGTGGAGCGCAAGCAGGCGCTGGTGAAGAACAGTTTTGGCTCGCAGCTCGACCTCGACAACGCGTCGAACGCGCTGGTCACCTCGGGCTCCGTCGCGCAATACGTCAAGCAGCAGATGTCGACGGCCAAGACGCAGCTGCTCGGCGATCCCGACCTGCCGCTGGAGAAATTCCCGCCCTACGCACAGGCCAAGTCCAAGCTCGACAACGCCGAGCGCAATCTCGACCACGCCGTGGTGCGCGCCTCGATGGGCGGCATCGCGACCCAGGTCGAGCAGATCCAGCTCGGCCGCTACGTCACCGCCGGCACGCCGGTGTTCTCCATCATCGACGTCGCCCATCCCTGGGTCGATGCCAATCCGAAGGAAAGCGACCTCACCTACGTCACCGAAGGCCAGCCCGTCACGCTCGAGGTCGACGCATTCCCGAACCACGTGTTCAAGGGCAAGATCGGCTCGCTCTCGCCCGGCACCGGCGCGCAATTCGCGATCCTGCCGCCGCAGAACGCCACCGGCAACTTCGTCAAGGTGGTGCAGCGCGTGCCAATCCGGATCTATTTCGACGAGAGCGACAAATACGTGAAGAAGCTGAAGGCCGGCATGAGCGTCTATGCCACCATCGACACCGGCCATCAGCGCACGCTCGCCGGCTTGCTCGGCCTGTCGGCGACGGCGAGCCAAGACAAAGACTAAGACAAAGACTGAGACAGGGACTGATTCGATGTCCGGCCCCAATGCCAGCCTGATGGTCCCCGGCCTGCGCCGGAACATGGTGACGATCTGCGCCATGACGGCAACCGTCATGCAGGCGCTGGACACCACGATTGCCAACGTCGCCCTGCCCTACATGCAGGGCACGCTGTCGGCGTCGCAGGACCAGATCAACTGGGTGCTCACCTCCTACATCGTCGCCGCCGCGATCATGACGGCACCGGTGGGATGGATCGCCAATCGTTACGGCCGCAAGCGCATCTTCATCATCTGCGCGGCCGGCTTCACCTTCGCCTCCGTACTGTGCGGGCTCGCGCAGGACATCAACCAGATGGTGCTGTTCCGCCTGCTGCAAGGCGTGTTCGGCGCCGCGCTGGTGCCGCTGTCGCAATCCGTGATGCTCGACTATTACACGCTCCAGGAACGCGCGACTGCAATGTCGATCTGGGGCATGGGCGTGATGATGGGCCCGATCATGGGTCCTTCGCTGGGCGCCTGGCTGACCGAGACCTATTCCTGGCACTGGGTGTTCTTCGTCAATCTGCCGTTCGGCGCGATTACCGTGCTCGGGCTCGCCGTCTTCCTGGACGAGACCGAAAAGAATCTCGGCCTGAAGTTCGACTGGTTCGGCTTTGCCGCGCTGGCGGTCGCGATCGGCGCACTTCAGCTCGCACTTGACCGCGGCGAGCAGCTCGACTGGTTCGAGTCGGTCGAGATCGTGACCGAGTTCATCGTCTCGGGCATCGCCTTCTATTACTTCTTCGCCCACTCCCTCACGACCTCGCGGCCGTTCATCCAGTTCGCGCTCTTCAAAGATCGCAACTTCCTCACCGGCTGCATCTTCATGACGGTGATGGGCCTCGTACTGTACTCGACCATGGCGCTTGCCTCGCCCTACCTGCAAAACGTCATCGGCTATCCCATCATGACCGCGGGCGGCCTGCTCGCGAGCCGCGGCTTCGGCACGTTCTTCGCGATGATGATCGTCGGCCGGCTCATGCGCTACATCGAGGCGCGCACGCTGATCATTTCCGGCCTGTTGCTGACGGCCGCGTCGCTGTTCCAGATGACCGGCTGGACCGACCAGACCCAGGTGCCGGAGATCGTCATCGTCAGCGTGATCCAGGGCTTCGGCTTCGGCCTCGTCTTCGTGCCGCTCTCGACGGTGTCGTTCCTGACGCTGTCGAACCATCTGCGCACCGACGGCACCGCGATGCTGACGCTGCTCCGCAACGTCGCGAGCTCGGTCGGCATCTCGATCGTGATCGCCCAGCTGACGCAGGGTACGCGCAAGACCTACGCGATCCTGTCCGAGTACATCAATCCGTTCAACCACGCGCTGCAGATGCCGAATGTGCGCAGCATGATCGACCTCTCCACCGACGCCGGCCGCGCCATGGCCGACCGAATGGTCGGCGTGCAGGCGCAGATCATCGCCTTCGCACACGACTACCAGCTCGTGATGTTCTTCATCCTCTGCACCATTCCGCTCGCGCTGATGATCGGCTCGACCAAGGCCGTGCTGCGCAAGCAGGCGGCCGGGCCGGAACATGCGGTGATGGAGTAACGGGTCAGTGTCGTGCCCCGGACGCAGCGCAGCACGCAAGTGATGCGCTGCTGAGCCGGGGCCTAGGTCTCAGCGGCGCGGCAAAATGGGTCCCGGTTCTGCGGTGCAGCGGTACGCGCTGCACCACGCCCGGGACACCAGACAACTACAACAGCTCCTCGCAGCCCAAATCGTCGACCGCCATCATCACCCGCTCCAAATTATTCCACCAGATCCCCGGCGGGATGTTGATGCTCCATTGCCAGACCGGCTTTGTGATGTGCCAGAGCACCGACCAGCGATAATCCTGGTCGAGCGCGCCGCGCGTGTAACCGGTCACGCCGTGTGCGAGCAGCGTCTCGTGGTAGCGGTTGAGCAGCGTCCGTTCGAGCGCCTGTCGGCGCTCCGGATACCATTGCAACGCGATCATGTAGGCGAGATCGCTGGTAGGCACATTGATGCCCCACAGATCGAAATCGAAGATGCGCGCGGTGTCGGCGACACCAGCCCGCGGCAGCAGGAAATTCCAGGTATGTGCGTCGCCGTGGGCAATCGTGACGTGGCGGCGCGAATGGTAGCGCTGGGATAGCCGGGCCGACTGCTCGATGAGACGACGGTAGAGGATACGCCGCTCTTCGCTGAGACGGTCGCCAAGCTGATCGGCGAATCGGTCGTAATGACCGGCGAAAGTCTCCATGCGCCCTGCGCTGTCCTCGATGCTCGCCCAGGTGCCGACGGTCGCGCCGAGGCTGGCATGATCCCACCACGCCGCATGCATGCGCGCCAGCGTCGTGACGATAGCCATCGCCTGATCGCGCGACGGCGGCAGCGTCGGCACGGTCGCAATGTCATGGCTGCCGGTGAGGTCTTCGAGCAGAAGGTGCCAGGCCTCGCTCTCGTCGTCGAAATGCCCATCGAAGCAGCGCGGCGTGAGTCCCGGCGGCATGTTCGGCGCGAGCTGCGTGTAAAAGGCCACCTCATGCCGGCCGCGATCTGCAAGCGTCCTGGCGAAGGCGGCATGCGCCATCTTCAGGATCAGCGACTGCGGGGCACCGGTGGATTCGCCGACATAGCGCAGGCCGAGCCGGACGATGTGCGACACGACGGTGTCGCGCTGATGCAGCACCTTCACCTCGCGGACCGCGCCGCGATCCAGCACCCCGCCCCTGCGCAGTGCAGCCGTCAGTTGGGCGGGCTCAACGACCGCCGGCAGTTGTGGAGGTGTCATCAAGCGCGCCCCGGGTGCCGCGCTCATACTGCACGATCACACCCGGAAGCGCCAGCCGTGACCGGCCGCCCGAAAGGCGGCTCGGGCCTCAGACGTCGAAGAACACCGTCTCGTCGCCGCCCTGCAGCCGCAGGTCGAGTCGATAGACCGGCTTGCCCGCATCGCGAACAGCGATCAGCGTGGCGCGACGGTCGGCCGGCACCAGCGCCAGCACGGGGTCGGCGGCGTTGCCGGCTTCGTCGCTGAAATAGAGGCGGGTGTAGAGATGCCGCAGCATGCCGCGGCCAAACACCGCAACGACGATGTGCGGCGCCTGCGTCTTGCCGTCCGGATCGGGCACGGCGCCCGGCTTGATGGTGTCGAAGGAATAATTGCCGTCCTTGTCCGTGCCGCAGCGGGCAAAGCCGCGGAAGCTCGCGTTCGGCAGCGCGCGCTTGTCCTGCGGGTCGGCAAAGCGGCCCTGCGCATCCGCCTGCCAGATCTCCAGCATGCAATCCGGCACGGCGACGCCGTCGCCGTCGAACACGCGGCCCTCGATGCGGACACGATCGCCCGTGACGTCGGGCGTGAGCGTGGAGTTGGTGAACGCGTCGTTCCAGGCGTATTCGCCGTTCGGCGTCAGGCCGTATTTGAAGAACGGACCGACGGTCTGCGATGGGGTGATACCGTTGTCCTTTCCGTTTTCCTGCACTTAACTATTCTCCATTGGCGTGGCGTTCTTGCCGCGCAGCACGATGTCAAAGCGGTAGCACAGCGCCCATTCGGGCTGGGTGTTCTCGAGATCGAACGACGAAACCATGCGCGCGCGCGCCTTTTCGTCCGGCACCGAGTTGAAAATCGGGTCGAACGGGAACAGCGGGTCGTTCGGGAAATACATCTGCGTCACGAGGCGCGTGACGAAGGAATAGCCGAACACCGAAAGATGGATGTGCGCCGGACGCCAGGCGTTGTGGTGATTGCCCCAGGGGTAAGCGCCGGGCTTGATGGTGACGAAGCGGTAGTAGCCGGAGGCATCACTCTGGGTGCGACCCGCGCCGGTGAAGTTCGGATCGAGCGGCGCCGGATGCTGGTCGCGGACATGGACGTAGCGGCCGCAGGAATTGGCCTGCCAGATCTCGACCAGCGAGTTCGGCACGCCGCGGCCGTCCTCGTCGCGCACATGGCCGTGCACGATGATGCGCTCGCCGAGCGGCTCGCCACTGTGCTGACGGGTGAGATCGGCATCGCCCTCGCGCACGGTCTCATGGCCGTAGACCGGGCCGGTCAACTCCGACAGCGTATGGCGCATCGGAATCAAGGGCTTGTTCGGCGCGCGCTTGATCGAGCTCTTGTACTCGGGCGACAGCGGCAGCGGATGCGCCTTGTTGCTGTCGACGGGATAGATGAATGTCATTGGCGAACTCCTCCCCGGCCATTCTGATCAGGCCGGTCAACGCTTATCCCGATCATTATAGAATATAACTAATCTGGGGAAGCGGGTTTGAAGGCCCCCTTTTCTTAACCTCTCCCCGCCTGCGGGGAGAGGTCGACGCGCGTAGCGCGGCGGGTGAGGGGGTACTGGTGCCGCGACAGTCTCATGCGCGGAGAGAGGCCCCTCACCCCACCCTCTCCCGGTAAGAACGGGGAGAGGGGGAGCAAGTAGTCTTAATTCAGCTTCTCGATCGCGACCGCGACGCCCTGGCCGACGCCGACGCACATGGTGGCGAGCGCGAGCTTGCCGCCGCGCTTCTCCATGCCGTGGACGGCGGTGAGCGCGAGACGGGCGCCACTCATGCCGAGGGGGTGGCCGAGCGCGATGGCGCCGCCATGCGGATTGACGAAATCGGCATCGTCCTTGACGCCGAGCTGACGGAGGCAGGCGATGCCCTGCGAGGCGAAGGCCTCGTTGAGCTCGATCAGGTCGAAATCGCTGATCTTCTTGCCGAGACGCTCCATCAGCTTGCGGGTCGCGGGCACGGGGCCGATGCCCATGATGCGCGGCGGCACGCCGGCCGAGGCAAGCCCGAGGATGCGGGCGCGCGGCGTCAGGCCGTGCTTCTTCACCGCAGCTTCCGACGCCAGGATCATCGCGGCGGCGCCGTCATTGACGCCGGAGGCATTGCCGGCGGTCACTGTGCCGGGATTGCGCACGATCGGCTTCAGCTTGGTCAGGCCTTCCAGCGTGGTCTCGGGACGCGGATGCTCGTCCTTGTCCACCGTAACAGGGCCGGCCTTGCCGCCGGGAATGGTGATCGGCGTGATCTCCTCGGCGAAATAGCCGGCGGCGATCGCCGCACCGGCGCGCTGCTGCGAGCGGATGGCGAAGGCGTCCTGGTCGGCGCGGGAGACCTGGAATTCCTCGGCGACGTTCTCGCCGGTCTCCGGCATGGCATCGACGCCATACTGAGCCTTCAGCAGCGGATTGACGAAGCGCCAGCCGATCGTGGTGTCGAAGATCTCGGCGGAGCGCGAGAAGGCTTCCTGCGCCTTGCCCATCACGAACGGGGCGCGCGTCATGGATTCGACGCCGCCGGCAATCGCAAGCTCGATCTCGCCGGAGCGGATCGCGCGGCCGGCCGCACCGACCGCGTCGAGGCCGGAGGCGCAAAGGCGGTTCAGGGTCTGGCCAGGAACCGAGTCCGGCAGACCCGCGAGCAGCAGCGCCATGCGCGCGACGTTGCGGTTGTCCTCGCCGGCCTGGTTGGCGCAGCCGAAGAAGACTTCATCCACCTGCGCCCAGTCGAGGTTGGGGTGCTTGGCCATCAGCGCCTTGATCGGGGCGGCGGCGAGGTCGTCGGCGCGCACCTTGGCGAGCGAGCCGCCGAAGCGGCCGATCGGGGTCCGCACGGCATCGCAGATAAAGACGTCACGCATCGTTGTTCTCCCTGAATGCCGCGGTTCGGCCAGAATTCTTCAATGACGGCGGAGTTTTAGGAGGGCGCCCGCAGCAGGTCAATTGACGGTTTCGCGCGGGCCGTATTCGGCTAAGCGCCTCGAAAGCCAGCCGTCATTCCGGGGCGCCCAAAGGGCGAGCCCGGAATCCATAACCACCAATCGGGTTTATGGATTCCGGGTCTGCGCCTAGCGGCGCATCCCGGAATGACGACCGGAAATGTGGCACTCATTATCCCGTCATGCGGACAACGTGGAAAACCCGCCCCATCCGGCCAAAGCGATAGGAGCACGGGGCGAAATTTTGTAGGTTGCGCCGCCCATGACAGTCCAACAACCCATTCCAGCGCCGGAACCTGAACCTACCCAAGCGCCGCCGGCGGAAGCTGCCGCGCGCGTTACGCCGATGATGGAACAGTACCTTGAAATCAAGGCGGCGCATCAGGGCCTCTTGCTGTTCTACCGAATGGGCGATTTCTACGAGCTGTTCTTCGAGGACGCCGAGATTGCCTCCAGGACGCTCGGCATCGTGCTGACCAAGCGCGGCAAGCATCAGGGCGCGGATATCCCGATGTGCGGCGTGCCGGTCGAGCGCTCCGAGGATTATCTGCACCGCCTGATATCAGCCGGCCACCGGGTCGCGGTGTGCGAGCAGACCGAGGATCCCGCCGCTGCGAAAGCGCGCGGCAACAAGAGCGTCGTGCGCCGCGGCGTGGTGCGGCTGGTCACGCCGGGCACGCTGACCGAGGACACGCTGCTCGATGCGCGCGCCAACAACTATCTGCTGGCGATTGCACGCGCCCGCTCCTCCGCCGGCGGCGACCGCTTCGGCCTCGCCTGGATCGACATCTCGACCGCCGAATTCACCGTGACGGAATGTTCGGGGGGGCGAGCTTGCCGCGACGCTGGCGCGCATCAATCCGAACGAGGCGATCGTCACCGACGCGCTCTACAACGACAACGAACTCGGGCCGACCTTGCGCGAGCTGCCGGCGGTGACGCCGCTGACCCGCGACGTGTTCGACGGCGCCACCGCCGAGAAGCGGCTGTGCGATTATTTCGCGGTCGCGACCATGGACGGGTTGGCGCAGCTGACGCGCCTGGAAGCCACCGCTGCGGCGGCGGCCGTCACCTATGTCGACCGCACCCAGGTCGGCAAGCACCCGCCGCTGTCGCCGCCTGCGCGCGAGGCCTCGGGCGCGACCATGGCGATCGACCCGGCCACCCGCGCCAATCTCGAACTGACGCGGACGCTGGCGGGTGAACGCCGCGGCTCGCTGCTCGACGCCATCGACTGCACCGTGACCTCGGCCGGCTCGCGCCTGCTGGCGCAGCGGCTTGCAGCGCCGTTGACCGATGCGCCGGCAATCGCGCGGCGGCTCGATGCGGTCAGCACCTTCGTTGCCGATTCCGCCGCGCGCGAAGACATCCGCAGCATTTTGCGCGGCGCGCCCGACATGTCGCGGGCACTGGCCCGTCTCTCAGTCGGCCGCGGCGGTCCGCGTGACCTCGCCGGCATTCGCGACGGCATCATGGCGGCCGACCAGGCGCTGGCGCGGCTCGGCGAGATCGACCAGCCGCCGCAGGAGATCGCAGCGGTGATGGCCGCGCTGCAAAAGCCGTCGCGAGAGCTCGCCGCAGAATTTGCCGCGGCGCTCGACGAGCAATTGCCGCTGATCAAGCGCGATGGCGGCTTCGTTCGTCAGGGCTACGAGCCCGCGCTCGACGAAGCCCGGAACCTGCGCGACGCCTCGCGCCTGGTGGTCGCCTCGATGCAGGCACGCTACGCCGACGCGACCTCCGTGAAGGGCCTGAAGATCCGGCACAACAACGTGCTCGGCTATTTCGTCGAGGTCACCGCGCAGCATGGCGACAAGCTGATGTCGGCGCCGCTGAACGCGACCTTCATCCATCGCCAGACGCTGGCGGGACAGGTGCGCTTCACCACATCCGAGCTGGGCGAGATCGAGGCCAAGATCGCCAATGCCGGCGATCGTGCGCTGGGCCTCGAGCTCGAGATCTTCGAGCGGCTCTGCGCCAAGGCGCTCGCGATCAGCGAGGACCTGCGCGCCGCCGCGCACGGCTTCGCGCTGCTCGACGTCGCGACTTCGCTGGCAAAGCTCGCGGTCGACGATAACTATGTGCGCCCCGAGGTCGATGGCTCCCTCGCCTTCGCCATCGAAGCGGGCCGCCATCCCGTGGTCGAGCAGGCCCTGAAGCGCAATGGCGAGCCTTTCATCGCCAATGCCTGCGACCTGTCGCCAAGCCCTGCGCAAAAGTCCGGCCAGCTCTGGCTGCTGACCGGCCCGAACATGGCGGGTAAATCGACCTTCTTGCGCCAGAACGCGCTGATTGCCCTGATGGCGCAGATCGGCAGCTTCGTGCCGGCGACGCGCGCGCGGATCGGCATCATCGACCGACTGTTCTCGCGCGTCGGCGCCGCCGACGATCTCGCGCGCGGCCGCTCCACCTTCATGGTGGAGATGGTCGAGACCGCGGCGATCCTCAACCAGGCCGGCGAGCGCTCGCTCGTGATCCTGGATGAGATCGGCCGCGGAACTGCGACCTTCGACGGCCTCTCGATCGCCTGGGCCGCGATCGAGCATCTGCACGAAAGCAATCGCTGCCGCACGCTGTTCGCCACGCATTATCACGAGCTGACCGCGCTCTCGGCCAAGCTGCCGCGCATGTTCAACGCGACGGTGCGGGTGAAGGAGTGGCAGGGCAACGTCGTGTTCCTGCACGAGGTGCTGCCGGGCTCGGCCGACCGCTCTTACGGCATCCAGGTCGCAAAGCTCGCCGGCCTGCCGCCGGCCGTGATCACGCGCGCCAAATCGGTGCTGGCAAAACTCGAGGCCCAGGACCGCGGCCAGACCGCGCGTGCGCTGGCCGACGATCTGCCGCTGTTCGCCGTGCCCTCGCGCGCCGTCGCGGAAGCCGCGCCCCCGAGCGAAGCAGAATTGCTGATGGAAGCCGTGAAAGCGCTGCACCCCGACGAGATGTCGCCGCGCGAGGCGCTGGATGCACTCTATGCGTTGAAGGCCAAGCTGCCGAAGCAGTGAACGGTCCCTGGCCGCAATCGTCATTGCGAGCGGAGCGAAGCAATCCAGACTCTCTTCGCGGCGACAGTCTGGATTGCTTCGTCGCTCCAGCGCAAAATTGCTCTGCAATTTTGTCACGAGCTCCTCGCAATGATGGAGGCTAGTGCGCCAACCGCTTCCTTCGCCCGTTCCACCACAACGTCAGATTCCAAATGATGCAGGTGGCGAGCGCAAGGCTCAGGCCGATCGCAGAACCAAACTGCAGCACAGCAAGATGGAGCACGGCGACGCCGAGGCCGAAACCGAGCAGGCCCCAGGCGCTGTTGGCGAGCACGGCAGCGGTGGCGGGGCCGCCGATGCGCGGGTGCAGGATCAGCATCATCGAGGAGAACACGATCGGAAACAGCGCAATCACGCCGGTGACGCGGGGACCGATCCAGGTCGAGGCAGTCACCACGGTGCCAACCAGGCTCGCCACCAGTGCGGCGCGCAGCGGAATGTCGTACCATCGTCTCGCGATCAACGGCATTTTCGCGACGTGCCGATAGGGCTTGAGCAACGGAATGCAGATCGCAAAGGCGATGGCATTGACAATCAGCCCGCCGGCCAGCGTCCAAGCGAACTGACGCATGATGGTGGCGAGCACCAGCCACAACGCGATCGCGGAGCCCGCGCTGATCCACATGCTGAAGCGCTGCGCCAGCACCGAATAAGTCAGGCCCATAAAGATCGTCGCCGCGTTGACCGGCAGGCTCGACAGCGCCCCCTCGGCGATGAAGGCCGCATCATGGTCGAGGGCGAGGAAGGTGTAGGACGGTCCCGCCGAGATCGGCAAGGTTGCGATCAGCGCGCCGATCACCGGACCGGAGCGTTCGGTGATGATCGACGCCGACACCACGAACGCCGCCGCGATTGCCATGCGCAGGAGAAGGAAGAGGATGAAGTGGAGTTCGGGGGGCATTTTTCTTTGTCATCCCGGACAAGCGGAGCGCAGATCCGGATGAAACGTAGAGTAACTCTCACCGTCATTCCGGGGCGCGCGAAGCGCGAGCCCGGAATCCATAGCCACAGGCCGCAGTCATTTACAAAGCTGGAGCGACGACCGTGCGAAAGCACCACGGCCTGGGATTATGGGTTCCCGCCCCCCGTGCGCAATTGCGCACTAGGCGGGAACGACACCGATCGCTGGGATACGGCTTTCACCCCTCTACATCCGCTGCATCGACACCGAAACCTTCGGGCCGTTCTTGATGGTCTGATAGACCACGCAATAGCGCTCGGTGAGCTTGAGCAGCAGATCGAGCTTGTCCTGGGCTGCGTCAGTGTCGACCTCGAAGCGCAGGCGGATCTCGGCGAAGCCACCGGGGTCTCCTTGTCGACGCCGAGCGTGCCGCGGAAGTCGAGATCGCCCTCGGCGTAGACGTTGCCGGTCTTCAGCGGCACCTCGATCGCGGTCGCGACCGACTTCAACGTGACGCCGGCACAGGCGACCAGCGCTTCCAGCAGCATGTCACCGGAGCAGAGTTCGAGGCCGGAGCCGCCGGTCGCCGGATGAAGGCCAGCCATTGCGATGGCGCGGCCGGTCTCGACCTTGCAGGCGATGCCTTCGCTATCCGTCGAGCCCTTGGCCTTCAGCGTGATCATCGCGGCCTTGGGGTCGGTCTTGTAGCGTTCCTTGATCGGGGCCTGCATCTGGCGCAGTGCTGCGGCGTCCATGTCGTTCTCTCCCGGAAAAATCGCCTCTCGATGTACCGGCTCGGAGAGAAATTGTCACCACCACATGGCCTGACCGGGACCCTGGGTTGCGTCACGGTCGGGCACGCCGCGATCGAGCGAACGGTCGAGGGACGTCAGCACACTTCGCTTGAAGTTCTCGAACAGCGGCGAATTGCGGTCGCGCGGCCGGCCCAGATTGATCTCGATCTGGTCGAACAGCCGGCCGGGCCGCGGCCGCATCACCAGCACGCGGTCGGCGAGCACGACGGCTTCGTCGACGTCATGTGTGACGAGGATCAATGTCGGACGTGTATCGGCCCAGAGATCGAGCAGATGATCCTGGAGGTCGCGGCGGGTGAAGGCATCGAGCGCCGAGAAAGGCTCGTCGAGCAGCAGCACTTCAGGCTGCGGCACCAGCGCGCGCGCGATCGCGACACGCTGCGCCTGCCCGCCCGAGAGCTCGC
>NZ_LGHL01000015.1 GCF_001908205.1 Bradyrhizobium sp. NAS80.1 | reverse complement strand
CGATGACGCCCTTGCGCTTCGCTAATCCTTCACCGCCATCAGGCTGGATAGAGGACTTCCACCTCCAAGCTGTCGCTCATACTCGGCACACAACAAAAACCCCGGCATTGCTGCCGGGGTTTCGTAGTCCTTGAGGTGACCGGACCTTAGAAGTCCATGCCGCCCATGCCGCCGCCCGGGGGCATCGCCGGACCGGCGCCGCCCTTCTTGGGCAGCTCGGCGACCATGGCTTCCGTGGTGATCAGGAGAGCCGCAACCGAGGCTGCGTTCTGGATCGCGGTACGGACCACCTTGGTCGGGTCGATGATGCCCTTGGTGACGAGATTGACGTACTCGCCGGTCTGGGAGTCGAAGCCGTAGGAGTAGGTCTTGTTCTCCAGGATCTTGCCGACGATCACCGAACCGTCTTCACCGGCGTTGATCGCGATCTGGCGAGCGGGAGCCGACAGCGCCTTGCGCACGATCTCGACGCCGGTCTTCTGGTCGTCGTTCTTGGTGCGCAGGCCCTTGAGCTGCTCGGAGGCACGGAGCAGGGCGACGCCGCCGCCCGGGACGATGCCTTCCTCGACCGCGGCGCGGGTTGCGTGCATCGCGTCATCAACGCGATCCTTGCGCTCCTTCACCTCGACCTCGGTTGCACCGCCGACGCGGATCACCGCGACGCCGCCCGCGAGCTTGGCAAGACGCTCCTGGAGCTTCTCACGGTCGTAGTCCGAGGTGGTCTCCTCGATCTGCGCCTTGATCTGGGCCACGCGCGCCTCGATGTCGGCCTTCTTGCCGGCGCCGTTGACGATCGTGGTGTTCTCCTTGTCGATCATCACCTTCTTGGCGCGACCGAGCATGTTGAGCGTGACGTTCTCGAGCTTGATGCCGAGGTCTTCCGAGATCGCCTGGCCGCCGGTCAGGATCGCGATGTCCTGCAGCATGGCCTTGCGGCGATCGCCGAAGCCCGGAGCCTTGACGGCCGCGACCTTCAGGCCGCCGCGGAGACGGTTCACGACCAGGGTCGCGAGCGCTTCGCCTTCGACGTCCTCGGCGACGATGACCAGCGGCTTGCCGGTCTGCACCACGGCCTCGAGCAGCGGGAGCAGCTCGTTCAGCGAGGAGAGCTTCTTCTCGTTGATGAGGATGTAGGCGTCGTCCATCTCAACGCGCATCTTGTCGGCGTTGGTGACGAAGTAGGGCGAGATGTAGCCGCGGTCGAACTGCATGCCCTCGACGACGTCGAGTTCGGTCTCGAGCGACTTGGCTTCCTCGACGGTGATGACACCCTCGTTGCCGACCTTCTTCATGGCGTCGGCGAGGAACTTGCCGATCTCCGCGTCACCGTTGGCCGAGATGGTGCCGACCTGGGCGATCTCGTCGTTCGAGGTGACCTTCTTGGAGTTCTTCTGCAGGTCCGCCACGACGGCTTCGACCGCGAGGTCGATACCGCGCTTGAGGTCCATCGGGTTCATGCCGGCGGCGACCGACTTGGCGCCTTCCTTCACGATCGCCTGGGCCAGCACGGTGGCGGTGGTGGTGCCGTCGCCGGCCGCGTCAGCGGACTTGGAGGCGACTTCGCGCACCATCTGGGCGCCCATGTTCTCGAACTTGTCGTCGAGCTCGATCTCCTTGGCGACGGTGACGCCGTCCTTGGTGATGCGGGGAGCGCCGAACGACTTGTCGAGCACGACGTTGCGGCCCTTCGGACCGAGCGTGACCTTCACCGCGTTGGCGAGAACGTCGACGCCGCGCAGCATCTTGTCGCGCGCTTCAACCGAGAATTTGACTTCTTTGGCTGCCATCTGAAATTTTCCTTGAGGTGTTTGACTGGAGGGAGAGGGGGGCTCTTAGGCCGCCTTCTTCTTGGAAGCGGGGACGTCGAGGACGCCCATGATGTCGCTTTCCTTCATGATCAGCAGATCGACGCCGTCGATCTTGACTTCGGTGCCGGACCACTTGCCGAACAGCACGCGGTCGCCGACCTTCAGGTCGATCGGGATCAGCTTGCCGGCTTCGTCGCGGCCACCCGGGCCAACGGCGACGACTTCACCCTGGGAGGGCTTTTCCTTGGCAGTGTCGGGAATGATGATGCCGCCAGCGGTCTTCTCTTCTGCGTCGATACGCTTGACCACGACGCGGTCGTGAAGCGGACGGAATTTCATGCAGTCCTCCTAAGCATTTGCACGAGTTGGGGATTTTTAGTCGTTAGCAATCGATGCCCGCGAGTGCTAGCGCAGGCGAGGCTGAAATAGGACAGGAATTTTGCGGGGGCAAGGGCTTCTAGCAGAAAAATCAGCACCCGGAAGCGCGGACTGCCAGAATCTCTTTACCATCGTTAACCGGCCTTCGGAGCCGTATTAGCAGGGAGCCGCATCTGCTGCTAACGCATTGAATTTCAACAACTTGTTAAACTTTTGGGCTTGAGATGAATTGTCAGTTTGCGTCACATTTCTCTCATGTGAGCGCATCTCCTCCGGGTGGCTCCCGGGGAACCGAAGCCACCCCCTGAATATGCGCTCCTGCAAAGGAGGTTGGCATGGTCTCGCGGGTTGGGGGTGTTTCCGACGACTTCCGGAAACAGGTGCTGGGTTACGGGCTGACGACGGCACAAATTCTCTACCGGATGCCGGATCATCCCTCGCTGCTTCAGACCTACGTCTGGCAGGAGTACGATCTCTTTCCGAAATTTCCGGCGCTGACCGACTTCCTGGCGTTCTGGCAGGAGAAGCTCGACGGCCCGCTGTTCTCGGTGACCGTGGCGCATTCCAGGCTGATCAAGCCGGCCGAGCTGCGCGCCGTGGAGGGTGTATTCCGGCTGCATTGAAGGCGAGAACGTAGGATGGGTAGAGCGAAGCGAAACCCATCGCCGTCGCAAGTTGCAAGAATGATGGGTTTCGCAAGGGCTCTACCCATCCTACGCGTCTACGATTTCTCGTTTCTGTGCTAGCCTCTCCCAACAACAACGGGAGGCAGCCCATGGCCAAGAAGGTGAAATCGCGCAGCGCAGCGCAAACGGCGGTGAAGAAGCGGAGCGGCACCAAGTCCGCGGCGCGATCTTCGGCGCGCAAAGCTGTGAAGGCGAAGGCGCGCGCGACAACTGCAAAGTCATCGACCAAGAAGCCCGCGCGGCCCAAGCAGCGCATTGCCGTCAGCCACCACCGCGAAGAGGATTTCAAAACCGACGGCCTGCGCGCCTACGCGAAATACCGTGACCTCGGCATTGCCGACGCCACCCACGGCCTCGCGCAAGCCCACGTGATCCGCCTGCAGGGCCCCTGCGATCCGGCCGAGGTGTCGAAGCTGCACTTCCACGACGTCGAATTCCAGATGGTCTATGTGCTCAAGGGCTGGGTGAAGACCTACATGGAGGGGCAGGGCGAGACCTTGATGAAGGAAGGCAGCGCCTGGACCCAGCCACCGAAGATCAAGCATATGATTTTGGATTATTCTGATGACGTGGAGCTGCTGGAGGTGATTCTGCCGGCGGAGTTTAGGACGGTGGAATTGAAGGCGTAGGCGCTGTCAGGAAGGGCGCACATCCCCCCCGCCGTCATTCCGGGGCGATGCGTAGCATCGAGCCCGGAATCCATCGGGCGGCATCACGCGAGGTGAAATGGATTCCGGGCTCGCGACTTCGTCGCGCCCCGGAATGACGGCGGGGAGAGAGCTAACTCAACACCCCCCACGATCGCCCCCATCAAACACGTCGTGAGCGTCCCCGACACGATCGACTTCAGCCCGAGCGCGTTGATCTCCTCGCGCCGCTCCGGGGCCATGACGCCGAGGCCGCCGATCATGATGCCGAGGCTGGCGAAATTGGCGAAGCCGCACATCGCGTAGAGCATGATCAGGCGCGAGCGCGGATCGAGCGCGTCGGGCGGCAGCTTTGAGAGGTCGACATAGGCGATCAGTTCGTTGAGCACCGTCTTGGTGCCCATCAGGCTGCCGGCGGTCACGGCCTGATCCCAGGGCAACCCCATCAGCCAGCACACCGGCGCCATCACGAGGCCAAGCAGGCGCTGCAACGAGATCGCGGCGCCGCCGATATCAGGCAACAGGCCGAGCATGGCGTTGACGAGATAGACCAGCGCTACCAGCACCAGCAGCATCGCGACAATGTTGAGCAATAGCTCGAGGCCCGCGGTGGTGCCTTTCACAATGGCATCCATCGTGCCGGAGACGTTCATCTCCGGATCTTCCAGCGCGCCGCCGGTGCGCTTGTCGGACGTCTCCGGCACCATGATGAGGCTGACGAGGATCGCGGCCGGCGCGCCCAGCACGGAGGCAATGACGAAATGCGCGGCGGCATCCGGAACGAGCGGCGCCAGCAGCGTCGCATAGAGCACCAGCACCGTGCCGGCGATGCCGGCCATGCCGCCGGTCATCACCAGGAACAGTTCGCTCCGCGTCATCTGTGCGAGATACGGCCGCACGAACAGCGGCGCCTCGACCATGCCGAGGAAGATGTTCGCGGCGGTCGAGAGACCGACCGCGCCGCCGACGCCCAGCGTCCGCTCCAGCAGCCAGGCCATGCCGCGCACGACCGGCGGCAGCACGCGCCAATAGAACAGCAGCGTCGTCAGCACGCTCATCACCAGCACGATCGGCAGCGCCTGGAACGCCAGGATGAAATCGGCGCCGGGCACCTTCACGTCGAAGGGCAGGGTACCGCCGCCGACATAGCCGAACACGAAGGAGGAGCCGGCGCGCGAAGCCGCCGAGATCGCACCGACCGCGTCATTGATGGCGCCGAAGGCGTGCGCGACGACGGGCAGCTTTAAAAGGACAATCGCAGTGGCGAAGGTCACGACGAGGCCGATCGCTGCCTGGCGCAGCGATACGGCGCGGCGGTTCTCTGCCAACGCGAAGGCGAGCAGCAGCAATGCGAAAATGCCGAGTGACGATTGCAGCCGCAGCATGATGTTCCCAAACCCTCAATGATTATGGCCGCGCGTGCATTGCAAACGCAATGCCTTGAGGTCACCGGAGCCGCCCGCTGTTGACAAGCCGGTCCGCCTCAGCCACGCGGGGCACCGTCAATATCAGGCGCGGATGGTCCAAGAGGTGAGCCAAAAGCCAAGCCAGGAGCTAAGCCAAGAGCTAAGCGAGGCGCAGCCGTTACGGGCGAATCCGCCGGTGAGCGCCCGCGAACTCCTCACCCACCGCGCCTTCCTGTTTTTCCTGCTCTCGCGCAGCCTGTCGCGCTTTTCCAGCCAGATCGCGGCGGTCGCGATCGGCTGGCAGATCTACGATCTCACCGGTTCGGCCTTCGACCTCGGCATGGTCGGGCTCGTGCAGTTCCTGCCCACCGCGCTGCTGGTGTTCGTTGCCGGCCACGCCGCCGACCGTTACGAGCGCAAGCGCGTGGTTCAGCTCTGCCAGCTCGTGGCAGCGGCGACCGCGCTCTATGTCGCTGTCATCACCTATCTTGGGGCGGTCGGCGAAGTCCAGATTTTCGTCGCGACCTTCGTGCTCGGCATTGCCGGCGCCTTCGAGAGCCCGACCACCGCGGCGCTGCTGCCGCTGGTCGCACCGCAAGGGTCGCTGCAGCGCGCCACGGCCGTGTCCAGCGGCGCGGCGCAGGTCGCGACCATCACGGGGCCGGCGCTCGGCGGTTTTGCCTATGCGATCGCGCCGCATCTTGCCTACGCCGTGATGGTGCTGTTCTGGATTCTCGGGATGATCCTGACTGGCTTCATCCGGCCGCGTCCGCAGGCTGTGGCCAAGGAGGGGACGAACTCGGACAATATTTTCGCTGGCGTCCGCTTCATCCGCGAAAGTCCGGCGATCCTCGGTACCATCTCGCTCGATCTGTTCGCCGTGCTGTTCGGCGGCGTCACCGCGCTGCTGCCGATCTATGCCCGCGACATCCTCCAGACCGGTCCGGTCGGGCTCGGCGTGCTGCGCGCCGCGCCGGCGGCCGGCGCATTGTTGATGACCATGGTGCTGGCGCGCCACGCCATCTCGCGGCATGTCGGCCTGCGCATGTTCCAGGCCGTGATCGTTTTCGGTGTCGCAACGATCGTGTTCGCGCTGTCGTCCTGGATGTGGCTGTCGGTACTCTCGCTCGCCGTTCTCGGCGCGGCCGACACGATCAGCGTCGTGATCCGCTTCTCGCTGGTGCAGCTCGCCACGCCCGACGAGATGCGCGGCCGTGTCGGTGCGGTGAACTTCCTGTTCATCAATGCCTCCAACCAGCTCGGTCAGTTCGAGAGCGGGCTCACAGCCGCGCTGTTCGGTGCCATGCCCGCCGCTGTGCTCGGCGGTGTCTGCACGGTCGCGGTGGCGCTGCTGTGGATGAAGCTGTTCCCGAGCCTGCGCCAGGTGGAGAGGCTGGAGTAGGGGAAGGTCTCGTGTCCCGGGCGCAGCGCAGCGTATAACGATGCGCTGCAGAACCGGGACCCACGTTGCAGCGAGTGACGTCGGAGAGAGATGGGCCCCGGCTCAGCAGCGCGTCATTGCATGCCGCGCTGCGTCCGGGGCACGAGACGGACGACCCGAATTGCTTCGCTGCGCCCGCAATGACCATTGTGGAGGTGGCGCGTGGACTTACTTCACGTCACCCCGCCCGCCGACACCAGATACAACCCTCTTGACGCCTACTGTGCATGGAGTCAGCCCCTCTCCCCGCAAG
This sequence comes from Bradyrhizobium sp. NAS80.1, assembly GCF_001908205.1. Lineage (GTDB taxonomy): Bacteria > Pseudomonadota > Alphaproteobacteria > Rhizobiales > Xanthobacteraceae > Bradyrhizobium. The sequence continues at coordinate 47,081 of NZ_LGHL01000015.1, read as the reverse complement.
CGAGGAGAGGGAGGCGAGGTCGTTAGCCCCGTCCGACGAACGGCATCTTGCTCGCCATGACCGTCATGAACAGCACGTTGGCGTCGAGCGGCAGGCCGGCCATGTAGGCAACGGCATCGCCGACCGCCTTGGCGTCCATGCGCGGTTCGTGCTTGGTCGTGCCGTCGGGCTGCAGCACGCCGGGGCCGTTGACCATGCGGTCGGTCATGGGTGTCGCCGCATTGCCGATGTCGACCTGGCCGACCGCGATGTCGTACATGCGGCCGTCAAGATTGCTCGCCTTGGTCAGGCCCGTGATGGCGTGCTTGGTCGAGGTGTAGGCCGCCGAGAACGGCCGCGGTGCATGCGCCGAGATCGAGCCATTGTTGATGATGCGGCCGCCGCGCGGGGTCTGGTCCTTCATGATGCGGAAGGCATGCTGGGTGCACAGGAACGGGCCGGTGAGGTTGGTGTTCACCACCGCCTGCCACTGTTCGAGGCTGAGGTCCTCGAAGTTCACGGCCGGTGCGCCCATGCCGGCATTGTTGAAGAGCACGTCGAGCCGGCCGTAGGTCTGTGCAACCTTGGCGAACAGGGCGGCGATCGAGGCCGGATCGGTCATGTCTGCGGAGACGCAGAGGCTCTTTCCGGCGGGGCCCAGCTTTGCCGTCTCCTCGAGCATGTCGAGCCGGCGGCCAGCGAGCACCACGGTGAAGCCGGTGTTCATCAGCGCCAGCGAGGCGGCGCGCCCGACACCGGTGCCGGCGCCCGTCACCACTGCGATCTTTTTCGCTTCACTCATCGTTTCCTGCCTTTTCTCTTAGTGTCAGGTTTTGGATTCTTTTTCGTTCTTGTAGGGCGGCCGCGGGATGTTCTGATGTGCCGCGCGCAAGGCCGCCGACCAGCGCGAGCGCAGGTCGTGGAAATAGGGCTCGCCCGCCTCGATGCGATGGTTGAGATCGGCATCGCAAGCATCGGCGCGCACCACCAGCACGTCGATCGGAAGGCCGACGCCGAGATTGGAACGCATGGTCGAGTCCATCGAGATCAGGCCGGTCTTCAACGCCTCGTAGAGCTCGACGTCGTAATGCATGGCGCGGTCGAGCACCGGCTTGCCGTATTTGTGCTCGCCGATCTGCAGGTAGGGCGTGTCGGTCGTGCACTCGATGAAATTGCCGGCGGAGTAGACCATGAACAGGCGCATGCGTGCGCCCTTGATCTGGCCGCCGAACAGGAAGGAGACGTCGAAGGAGACGTCCTCGGATTTCAGCGCCGGACCCTCGGTCGCATGTACGGCCCGGATCGCCCGGCCGATGCGCTGGGCGGCCTGGAACATGGTCGGCGCGTTCATCAACGTCTCGACCTCGCCCGTGTCGGGATCTTCGAGGCCTTCCGTCAGGGTGGACAGCACCGACTGGCTGATGGCGAGGTTGCCGGCGCTGGCGATCGCCATGATGCGCTCGCCGGGCTTGGAAAAGATGTGCAGCTTGCGGAAGGTCGAGACGTTGTCGAGGCCGGCATTGGTGCGGGTATCGGCGATCATCACCAGACCGTCCCGAACCAGGATTCCGCAACAATAGGTCATTTCAGTCCCCGAACGCGTTTGCGCGGAATTACTAGCCAATTTCAGGGGCCGCTCCAACCCCCGATTCCCGGGATGAGGTCGTCATTCCGGGGCGCGACGAAGTCGCGAGCCCGGAATCCATTTAACCACCTGCGCTGCGGCCCGATGGATTCTCAGATGCGCAATTGCGCATCATAGTTCGCGCTACGCGCGCCCCCCGAATGGCAGGTTCGCTCTGCCGTTGCGCCTGCTGCTGCGATTGCCGACCTCATTCAGCGGCATCGACGAGAAACGCCTCGTCGATGGGAACACCGAGCGCTGTGACCAACCGGTTCGTCTCCGCGGCCATGCCGATGATGGCGAGCATCTCGCCATATTCGGCCTCGGTCATGCCCTTGGCCCGTGCGCTGGCGGTGTGCGAATGGATGCAGTAGCTGCAGCCATGTGCCACCGAAACCGCGACATAGAGCATCTCCTTGATCTTGGGATCGAGCGCCCCCGGAGCCATCACCTCCTTGACGCTCTCCCAGGTCCGCCGCAGTGTCTTCGGATCATGCGCCAGCGCGCGCCAGAAATTGTTGACGAAATCCGACTGCCGCACCTTGCGGATATCGTCGAAAATGGCGCGCGCCTCGCCGGAGAGCTCATCGTCCGAAAGCAACTTTACAGTCGACATGGGGTACCTCGCGTGTCTGATCTGACTCCGCGATCATAGCACGCCTCATGCATTCGGCCGGCAGCGCCTCGCGAATGCGGCTGCGCCTAGCTCTGCCGCTGCGACTGCGATTGCCCGCCGCGGCCGGCCTGCTCGACCTTGACCGCGACCGTCAGCGTCTCCGCGCCGCCGCCATAGCGGGTGCCGCGCACGGGGGCAGCGCCGAGATAGTCGAGCCCGATCGCGACGCGGACATGGGCGTCGGTGGTGCAGATGCTGTTGGCGGGATCGAAGCCGACCCAGCCGAGATCGGGCACGTAGGCTTCCGCCCAGGCGTGGCCAGCGTCCTGATGCACCGCACCGTCCGAGCGCAAAAAGTGGCCGGAGACGAAGCGCGCCGGCACGCCGCCGGTGCGGGCACAGGCAATGAAGATATGCGCATAGTCCTGGCAGACACCGCGCTTGAGCGTGAAGGCTTCCGCTGCCGACGTGCCACTGTTGGTCGGGTCCTCGTCGAACGTCATGTGCTCGCTGATCTCAGTCATCAGCGTATGCAGGAAGCCGAGCGTGTCGCTCTCGGCCCCGCTGCGCAGCTGGCGCGCAACCGCTGTCATCGCCGGATTGACGGAGGTGAGGTCGGTGGAGCGCAAAAACATTCCGGCCGGAAAGCGCTCGTCGGCCCCGCGCAGCACGCCGCCGGTGTCGTGGGTCTCGATCAGGCCTTCGGCGGTGATCTGGATGTCGCCGACGGGCCCGCAGGACAGCACGTGGGTGACGTTGCCGAACGCGTCCTCATGGGTGTCGAGCTTGGTGTCGGTGGAGACGTCAATCTGCCATTCCGCCACGTACTGCCCGTCATGGCTGCACGGCGTCATGCGCAGGACCTGGATCACACTGGTGGCCGGCGGCTCGTAGCGATAGGTCGTGGTGTGCTGGATTCGCAGGCGCATGGTGTTTTGATTCCGTCATTCCGGGGCGGTCCGCAGGACCGAACCCGGAATCTCGAGATTCCGGGTTCGCCCTTCGGGCGCCCCGGAATGACTGCGTGTATCAGATCAAATACTGCCTCGTGATGATTTCGCCCAGCCTGGAATTGTCCGCGATGAATTCCTGAATGAATTCATGCACGCCATGCTGGAAGATGTCGTTCATATTGCTGTGTTCGAGCCGGTTGCGGATGCCGCGGGCGTGGCGCTGGGCCGGACCCTGGCGGCCATAGGCGACGCCGATCTGGTCGAGGTTGCGCACGAGGTTGCCGTAGCAGCTCGCCAGCGAGCGCGGCAGCGTGTCGTTGAGGATCAGGAGATCGGCGATCAGCCAGGGTTTCAGCGTCTCGCGATAGACCCAGTGATAGGCCGTCAGCGCCGAGACCGAGCGCAGGATCGAGCTCCACTGATAGAAGTCGAGCGGGCCGCCGACTTGCTCTTCCTCGGGCAATAGGACGTGGTACTTCACGTCGAGAATGCGCGCGGTGTTGTCGGCGCGCTCCAGATGCACGCCCATCCGAGAGAACCAGTAGGCGTCGTTGCGCAGCATGGTCCGGTAGGCCGAGCCGTCGAAGCGCAGCGAGGTCTCCTGCACGAAGCGCAGGAATTTTGCGAGATCCTCGCGCGTGGAGGTGCCCTTGCTCCACACCGCCTGGAGCTCGATCCAGGCCGAGTTGATGGTGTCCCACATCTCGCTGGTCAGTGCAGTGCGGACCGAGCGCGAGTTCAGCCGCGCCGCCTCGATGCAGTTCCTGATCGAGGACGGGTTGTCCGCCGAGAATGAGAGGAAGTCGACGACGTTGTGCTCGTTGGCTTCCTCGTAGGTCTGATAGAAGCTTGCGGCGACGCCGGCGGTGAGCAGCGCCGAGTCCCATTCATTGGTCTTTCCGACATAGGCGGCGGGTAGCGCGGTGACGCGCAGCGTCGCATCGATGGTGCGCGCGAGATATTCGGCCCGTTCGACATAGCGGGCGAGCCAGTAGAGGTTTTCGGCGGTACGCGAAAGCATCTGTCTACTCGTCCAGGATCCAGGTGTCTTTGGTGCCGCCGCCCTGGCTCGAATTCACGACCAGGGAGCCTTCCTTCAGCGCGACGCGCGTGAGCCCGCCCGGCACGATGGTCGTGCTCTTGCTGCCGGTGAGCACGAAGGGCCGCAAGTCCACGTGGCGCGGGGCGAGGCCCGAGGCCGTGCAGGTCGGGCAGGTCGAGAGTGCCAGCGTCGGCTGCGCGATAAAGCCTTCCGGCTCGCGCTTGAGCTTTTCGCGGAACGCTTCGATGGTTGCCTTCGTGGCGGCGGGTCCGATCAGCATGCCGTAGCCGCCGGAGCCGTGCACTTCCTTGACAACGAGATCGCTTAAGTTGTCCAGCACATAGGCGAGATCCTTCGGCTCGCGGCAGCGCCAGGTCGGGACGTTCTTCAGGATCGGCTCCTCGCCGAGATAGAACTTCACGATATCCGGCATGTAGGAGTAGATCGCCTTGTCGTCGGCGATGCCGGTGCCGACGGCGTTGGCGAGCGTGATGTTGCCGGCCGCGTAGGCCGACATCAGCCCGGGCACGCCGAGTACGGAGTCGGGGCGGAAGGTGAGGGGATCGAGGAAGTCGTCGTCGACACGGCGGTAGATCACGTCGACCCGCTTCATTCCCTCGGTCGTGCGCATGAACACTTCGTTGTTCTTGACGATGAGGTCGCGCCCCTCCACGAGCTCGATGCCGAGCTTGTCGGCGAGGAAAGAGTGCTCGTAATAAGCAGAGTTGTAGACGCCGGGCGTGAGCAGGGCGACCGTCGGCTCGCTCGATGCGCCGTGTGGCGCGACCGAGCGCAGGGCCGCGAGCAGCTCATCCGGATAGCGCTCGACCGGCGCCACCTTGTGGCGGGCGAACAGGTCCGGAAACAGCCGCATCATGATCTCGCGGTTTTCCAGCATGTAGGACACGCCGGAGGGCGTGCGTGCATTGTCCTCCAGCACGATGAAGTCCTCGGCGTCGACCCGGACGATGTCGATGCCGGCGATGTGCACGTAGACGTCGTGTGGCACCTGCTGGCCGTTCATCTCGGGGCGGAAGACCGGGTTCTGGAAGATCAGATCGTCGGGCACGATCTCTGCGCGCAGGATGTCGCGGCCATGATAGATGTCGCGCAGAAACATGTTGAGCGCGCGCACGCGCTGCTTCAGGCCCTTCTCCAGGAGCGCCCATTCCTTGCCGGACATGATCCGCGGGATCACGTCGAAGGGAATCAGACGCTCGGTGGACTCGGAGTCCCCATAGACCGCGAAGGTGATGCCGATGCGGCGGAAAAGGAGCTCGGCCTCCTGGCGGCGATATTCGAGCGCCTCGGGAGGCGTCTCCTCGAGCCAGCGTGCCAGCTCCTGATAGGCAGGGCGAAGGTCCCCGCCGGGAATATTCATTTCGTCAAACGCGACTGCCATAGATCCCGATTTGTCTCCGTGGCCATGCGGCGAGAGTGCATGACTCACCCGGGTGGTAGCAAGGGCCGGGCCAGCACGATAAGGATGGAGGAAGGGCAATTGCCGGGGACAGCCGGGAAGGTGCCTGAAAAAATGGCTGAGGACTGCTTATTTCGGCGGCAAAACCGCGTGACTTCAACGCGTTACCTCGGCAAAGTCGGGCCGACAGGTGAGGGACTTAAGGTATGAGCGAGATCGTCACGGCGGGCATTCTGGTCATCGGGGATGAAATCCTGTCCGGCCGGACCAAGGACAAGAATATCGGCTTCATCGCCGAATACCTGACCAATATCGGCATCGACCTGAAGGAAGTCCGGGTCGTCTCCGACGACGAGGACGACATCATCGCAGCCCTGAATGCACTGCGGCAACGCTACACTTATGTCTTCACCACCGGCGGCATCGGGCCAACCCATGACGACATCACGGCCGACAGCGTCGCCAAGGCGTTCGGCGTCGGCATCGATCATCACCCGGAGGTGGTCGCCCGTTTCCGCGAGCGCTGGAGCGAGCAGGACCTCAACGAGGCCCGGCTGCGCATGGCCCGCATCCCCGACGGCGCCGAACTGATCCAGAGCGCGACGATCCTCGCCCCCGGCTTCAAGATCGGCAATGTCATCGTGATGGCCGGCGTGCCCTCGATCATGCAGGCCATGATGGACATCGTCTCGCCGAAGCTGAAATCGGGCGTGCGCATGCTGTCCGAATCGGTCCGCGCCAATGCGCGGGAAGGCGACATCGGCGGCCCGCTGCGGGCGATCGCAGCGACGCATCCCGACACTATCATCGGCAGCTATCCCTTCATGGACGAGGACTCGAAGCCGAACACCAATCTGGTGGTGCGCTCGCGCGACGCCGACAAGCTGGCGGCCGCGATGACGGCGGTGAAGGAAATGCTGGCGGGATTGAACATCAGCCGCTAGCAGAGACTTTGCCGGCAGACGAAGCAGGAGACGACAATGGCTGGTGAAGCACCGGAACTGAGTGCGCAGGAGCGGGCGGGCAAGGCCTTTCCGGTCTCGTGGGATCAGTTCCACCGGGACTGCCGGGCGCTGACCTGGCGGCTCAACGAGGTCGGCCCGTTCCACGCCGTGATCGCGATCACCCGTGGTGGCCTGGTGCCGGCGGCGATCGTGGCGCGCGAGCTCGGGGTTCGTGTGATCGATACGGTCTGCATCGCCAGCTACGACCACAACAAGCAGGGCCAGCTGCAGGTCCTCAAGGGCATTTCCGAATCGGCGATGAAGCTCGGCGGCGGCACCGGCAAGGGGCTTTTGATCGTCGACGATCTCGTCGACACCGGCAAGACCGGCAAGTTGGTGCGCGAGATGCTGCCCGATGCACATTTCGCCACCGTCTACGCCAAGCCGATGGGCCGTCCGCTGGTTGATACCTTCATCACGGAAGTCTCGCAGGACACCTGGATTTTCTTCCCTTGGGACACCGCGCTCTCCTACCACCCGCCACTCCGCGACGGCGCGGCGTAGTGATTCTTCGCCTCTCCCCGCGTGCGGGGAGAGGCCGCGCCGAAGGCGCGGGTGAGGGGGACTCTCCGCGAGTCAAACTCTCACCGACCTTGCGGAGGCTCCCCCCTCATCCCGACCTTCTCCCCGCAAGCGGGGAGAAGGAGAAGAGCCGCACCATGCCCCTCCAAAACCGCGTCACCCCCACAGGCGACATCATCGCGACGCCTCATCGCGGGATGTTCACCGGCAATCGCGGCATCATCCACGATCCCGCCACCAAGACGCTCCTCAAAAAGCGCTGGTCGACGCCGGCCTGGCTCACTTGTACCTGCGAATTCCGCGGCCGCCGCCGCGAGGTGATGGCGACGCAAAGCTGGACCGAGCTGTTCTTCCTCGATGAGGCCACTGCGCTCGCCGCCGGCCATCGCCCCTGCTTCTACTGTCGCCGCGACGATGCCAATCGCTTCCGGGCCGCATGGGAGAAAGGCAATCGCGTGCATGACGTTCGCATGCATGACATCGACACAGTGCTACACCACGAGCGGCTCGATCACGGCAATAAGCGGCTCCACGCGCTGCTGGTGCCGCTCGACCAGCTTCCTGACGGTGCGATGGTGCAGCTCGGCGAGGAGAGTTTTCTGGTGACGCAGGGAAGCGCGCTGCTGTGGTCGCCGTCGGGTTATACCGCGGTCGAGCCTCGCCTTAGCGAAGCAACGCTGCTGACGCCGCCGTCGACGCTCCGCGCCATGAGTGCCGGTTACCAAGTTGCGCTCCATCCCAGCGCACGATGCGTTCCCTCCCCCCTTGTGGGGGAGGGCCAGGGAGGGGGGTAACCCCAAACGAGAGGGGAGTTTCGTTACTTCAGCGGCCGACTTTGTTCGTCCACCGTCGTCCGTGCATCGCGCAGGGCCCATTCGCGAATGACCTGGCGGCAGCGGGTGAGTTCTGCCTCGCTGGCGCTGCTGGCGTCCTTCTCCGCTCGCTCGACCATCGCCTTGCAATTGAGAAGCACGGAGCGATCTTCGGCGCCCGCGGGTGATGCAATCGCCGCGAATGCCACGAGGACGAGTATTGGCCGGACGAACGCCATCAGCCGTGCTTCTCGCGCGCCAGCGCGGCACCGGCGCCGAGCGCCATCAGTTTGGCCTCAGCGATCTCCCGCCGCATCGGCGCCATGCCGCAATTGGTGGTCGCGATGATGTTGCTCTTGGGCACGAATTTCGACACCGCATCAATCACCTCTACGACGTCCTCCGCGGTCTCGACCGTGTCGCTGGCGACGTCGATCACGCCGGCCTGCACGATCTTGTTCTTGAGCAGCGCGAGCAGGTCGAGCGGCACTTTGGAGTTGCGACACTCGATCGCGATCTGCTGGATCGGGCTGGCGTCGATCGCCGGAAAGATCTGCTCATACTGCCGCCATTGCGCGCCGAGCGTCTGTTTCCAGTCGGTGTTGGCCTTGATGCCGTAGCCGTAGCAGATGTGCACGGCGGTGGCGCAGGTCAGCCCTTGCGCGGCGCGCTCGAGCGCCTTGATGCCCCAGTCGTTGACCTCGTCCATGTAGACGTTGAAGGCGGGCTCGTCGAACTGCACCATATCGACGCCGTCGGCCTGCAGCGCCTTGGCTTCTTCGTTCAGGAGATCGGCGAAGGCGAAGGCCATCTTCACGCGGTCGCCATAGTAGCGATCGGCAATCGTGTCGATGATGGTCATCGGGCCGGGCAGGGTGAACTTCAGCTTCCTCTTCGTGTGCGCGCGCGCAACCCGCGCCTCGTCGGCATGGACGCGGCCCTTGAGCTGGAGCGGCGCGACCACCTGCGGCACCATCGCCTTGTAGCGGTCCTTGCGGATGCCCATCTCGACCTTGTGGGCGAAGTCGATGCCGTCGATCTTCTCCAGAAAACCGTGGACGAAATGCTGGCGGGCCTGCTCGCCCTCGGTGACAATGTCGATGCCGGCGTCCTCCTGGATCTTCACCGCAAGCATCGTGGCGTCGCGCTTGGCCCGTGCAAGCTCGTCGCCTTGCGACTTCCAGGGTGCCCAGAGCATGTTGGGTTCGGCGAGCCATTCCGGCTTCGGCAAGGAGCCTGCGATCGTGGTTGGAAACAGCATGGCGGCCTCCCGGCAGGTTGTGTTGCGCCCATTCCTGCCATGTCTTAACGTCGAGGTACAGCACAACAAAAGTCGTCATTTCAGCTGGCGACGTGCATAGGGAAGGCGATGATCGACCTCTATTACGCGCCGACGCCGAACGGCTGGAAGATCTCGATCATGCTGGAGGAACTCGGGCTTCCCTATGACGTGAAGTCCGTCAACATCCGCGCCGGCGAGCAGTTCAGCCCCGAATTTCTCGCGATTTCCCCGAACAACCGGATTCCCGCGATCGTCGATCATGCACCTGCCGATGGCGGCGAACCGTTCTCGGCCTTTGAGACCGGCGCAATCCTGATCTATCTGGCGGAGAAAACCGGTCGCTTCCTGCCGAGTGACCTGCGCGGCCGATCCACCACCATTCAGTGGGTGATGTGGCAGATGGCGGGGCTGGGCCCGATGCTCGGCCAACACGGCCATTTCGCACTCTATGCCGCGGAGAAGATTCCTTACGCGATCCAGCGCTACCGCGACGAGGCCGCGCGGCTCTATGGCGTGCTCGACCGGCAGATCGGCAAAACCGGCGCCTATGTCGCCGGCGACTATTCCATCGCCGACATCGCCTGCTTCCCTTGGACCATGACCCACAAGGCGCAGGGCTTTGCGCTCGACGACTATCCGAATGTGAAACGCTGGTACGCCGAGGTCCGCGCAAGGCCGCAGGTACAGGCGGGGCTTGCGATCGGGAAATTCGTGAAAGAGCCGTTCGACGAGGAATCACGCAAGATCATGTTTGGCCAGCGTGCCAAGGAGCTGTTGGGAAAGAAGTAGGCACTGTTCTCTCCTCGTCATTGCGAGCGAAGCGAAGCAATCCAGACTGGTTCCGCGGAAAGACTCTGGATTGCTTTGTCGCTCCGCTCCTCGCAATGACGGAGGAGGGTGCGAAACGAACAAGATACAAGGAAACGCTATGATCGAATTCTTCTTCGACTGTTCCAGTCCATGGACCTATCTCGCCTTCCACAACATTCAGCCGCTGGCCAGGGAGCTCGGCGCGGAGATCATCTGGCGGCCGATCCTGGTCGGCGGCATCTTCAACACGGTCAACCCGAGCGTCTACGCGCAGCGGGAGAAGCCGGTGCCGCTCAAGGCGCGCTACATGAAAAAGGACCTTCAGGACTGGGCGCGCTCGGCAGGCCTGTCGATCAAGATGCCGCCGTCAGTGTTTCCGGTGAACAGCGTGAAGGCGATGCGTGGCTGCACTTTGCTGGGCAAGGACATGGTGCCTTTCGCCACCGCCGTGTTCGAGGCCTATTGGGGCAGCGACCAGGACATCTCGCAGGACGCGGTGCTTGCCGACATCTGCAGGAGGGTCGGCATCGACGAGAAGAAATTTTTCGCCGGCATCGCGGAGCAGGGGATCAAGGACCAGCTCAAGGCCAATACGGAAGAGGTCGTCGCGCGCGGCGGCTTCGGCTCGCCGACGATCTTTGTCAACAAGACCGACATGTACTTTGGCAACGACCGCCTGCCGCTGATCCGCGAGGCGCTGTTGCGCAGCAAAGCGAGCGCGGCCTGATGGTGCGGGCAGTCGTCTGCCGCGCACTCGGCGCGCCCGAAACGTTGCGGCTGGAAGAATTTCCATCGCGTTCCCTCAAGCCTGGCGAGGTCCGCGTCGCGATCCGCGCCGCCGGGCTGAATTTTCCTGATGTGCTGATGGCGGCCGGCGAGTATCAGCTCAAGCCCGAGCTGCCGTTCACGCCCGGCATGGAAGCTGCAGGCGACGTCACCGAGGTTGGTGCGGAGGCGAGGGGCGTCGCCGTCGGCGACAGGGTCATCGTCAAGATGCGGCACGGCGCGTTCACCGACGAAGCGGTCGTCACGCCGTCGCAGCTCACGCCGATGCCGTCGACGTTCGATTATGCGGAAGCTGCGACCTATCTCGCCGGCCACGGCACCGCCTATCATGCGCTGATTGATCGCGGCAAGGTCGAGCCGGGCGAGGTGCTGCTGGTGCACGGCGCCGGCGGCGGCGTCGGCCTTGCCGCTGTCGAGCTCGGCAAGATGCTGGGCGCGACCGTGATCGCGACCGCCTCCAGCGACGAGAAACTCGCCATCGCGAAATCGCGCGGTGCGGATCACCTCGTGCGCTACGACCGCGAGCCCTTCCGCGATGCCGTCAAGCGCATCACCGACGGCCGCGGCGCGGATGTCGTCTTCGATCCCGTCGGCGGAGAGGTGTTTGAGAATTCGATGCGCTGCATCGCCTGGGGCGCCCGGCTCCTCGTGATCGGCTTCACCGGTGGCATCGGCTCGGCCAAGACCAATCTGCTGCTGATCAAGGGCGCCAGCGTGCTCGGCGTGCGCGCGGGCGAAGCCGTGCGGAAAAATCCGGCGCTTGGCGAGGTGCGCCTGAAGGCGCTGCTGCAATGGGCGGAGGAGGGCAAGCTGCGCCCGAACGTCTCGCACCGCCTGCCGCTGGCGGATTATGCGACGGCGATGCGGCTATTGCTCGACCGCAAGGCGATCGGGCGCGTGGCGCTGGTGATGGATTGAGGACGTAGGGTGGGCAAAGGCGCTCTTGCGCCGTGCCCACCGTCTTTTGGCGATCGAAACCGGAGTGGTGGGCACGCTTCGCTTTGCCCACCCTACGGGCTACGAGCTTCGCGTCATTTGTACTCCCGCTCCGTCCACCACGGGAAATAGTCCGGCATGTCGCTGGACACCTTGTTCTTGAACTGCGCGGGGCGCTTCTCCAGGAACGACACCACGCCTTCTTTGACGTCTTCGGAGCGGCCGCGGGCGTAGATGCCGCGGCTGTCGACCTTGTGGGCTTCCATCGGATCGTCCGCGCCCATCATGCGCCACATCATCTGGCGGATCAGCGCGACCGAGACCGGCGCAGTCTTCGCTGCGAACTCCTTGGCGAGCGCGCGGGCGGTCGGCAACAGATCGTCCGGCGGCACGACCTTGCTGACGAGACGGCCGGCGAGCGCCTCCTGGGCCGGGAAGACGCGGCCCGAATAGCACCATTCCAGCGCCTGCGAGATGCCGACGATGCGCGGCAGGAACCAGCTCGAGGCGGCCTCGGGCACGATGCCGCGCTGGGAGAACACGAAGCCGAAGCGTGCCGCATCCGACGCAATGCGGATGTCCATCGCGAGCTGCATGGTGACGCCGATGCCGACCGCAGGCCCGTTCACCGCCGCGATCACCGGCTTCAGGCATTTGAAGATACGCAGAGTCACCTGGCCGCCGCCATCGCGCACCTGCGGATCGCTGTAGTCCACCTTGCCATCGGCGAGCCGCCTCACCGGCCCGCGCCGAGCGTCGCGGTCGAAGGTGTCGGCGCCCGATGAAAGATCGGCGCCCGCGCAAAAACCGCGGCCGGCGCCGGTGACGATGATGGCGCGGACGTTGTCGTCCTTGTCGGCGGCGTCGAACGCGTCGATCAACTCGGCCTGCATCTGCGCATTGAAGGCGTTGAGCTTGTCGGGCCGGTTCAGCGTGATGGTGAGGATCTGCTCGGCGACCTCGTACTTGATTGTCTCATACGCCATGGTGGTTTCCTTCCTTCTTGAACGCAGTCTCGTGAAGACGTCATGCATGCACACCACCATCCGTCTTGCGCGGACTGGGCATGTCTTCTCTCCTGAGTACTCATACGACAATGGCCGGGGCAAGCCCGGCCATGTCGCAGCCTCACGATTTCGAAGGCATCAGTGCGTCGGCGGGCTGGGCCAGGGCCGTTGCGGGCCGCGCAGGCCTTCGAACGCCTTGGCCATGCCGAGTACGCCGATATCGTCGAAGCGGCGGCCGACGATCTGCACGCCGATGGGAAAGCCCTTGGCGTCGAAGCCGCCATTGATAGAGATCGCGGGGTTCTCCGACATATTCCACGGCACGGTATAGCAGATGTGCTCGAACGGCTTCATGGGGTCGTTCAGCGGCGAGGCCCACTCCGCCGGGAAGTTCACGTTCGGCGCGGTCGGCGAGATCACGTAGTCGAGCTCGCAGAACAGCTTTGCGGCAGCAGTGCGGATTCCCATGGTCTGGTTGAAGCCGCGGATGACGTCGACGCCCGACAGTTTTGCGCCGGACTCGCCCCATTTGAAGATATAGGGCAGCACCTTTGCCTGCTCGTCCGGCGTCAGCTTGGACAGATCGTCCCACATCCGGGCGCGCCAGAAATTGTCGAGGCCGTCGAGCATCTCGCGCGTGAGGATGCCATCCACTTCGGTGACAACGGCGCCGGCGGATTCGAACGCTTTTGCCGCCTTCACCGCGACATCGCGCACCGGCTTCTCCAGCTTCTGGCCGACGCCGAGATCGAGCATCAAGCCGATGCGCAATTTTCGCGGGGACTTTTCCAGCCCCTTCCAGTTGAGGGGGTCGGCGGGCAGGCTCATGCCGTCGCGCCGGTCGGGTTTTGAGAGTACGCTCATCATCAGCGCACAATCGTCGACCGTGCGGGTCATGGGACCGGCGACGCGGCCCACATAGGGCGGATCGATCGGCACGCGGCCGAGGCTCGGCTTCAAGCCGACAAGGCCGCACCAGCCTGCGGGGAGGCGGACCGAGCCGCCGATATCGGTGCCGAGATGCAACGGACCATAGCCGGCCGCCGCGGCGGCGCCGGCGCCAGCGCTCGAGCCGCCGGGATTCTTGGAGAGGTCCCAGGGATTGCGCGCGAGCGCATGGAAGCTGGACAGTCCCGAGGACAGCATGCCGTAATCGGGCATGGTGGTCTTGGCGAAGATGACCGCGCCGGCCTCGCGCAGGCGCGCGGCGGGCGGTGCGTCCTTCTCGGCCGGCACGAGCTTGACGCTGGCCGCGCCCAGCGGCACCGGCACGCCCTTGGTCGCGATGTTGTCCTTCACCGTCACCGGCACGCCGTCGAGCGCGCCGGAGGGTTCGCCCCCGCTCCAGCGCGCGGTCGAGGCCTTGGCGGCCTCGCGCGCGCTGTCGGGATCGAACGCATAGAGCGCCTTGAGGTGCGGTTCCCACGCAGCGACGTGCGCAAGCACGTCCTCCAGCACCTCGCTCGGCGAGAACTGTTTGGCGCGATAGCCCGCGATCAGATCGACCGCGGAGAGATCGTGCAGCGAGGTAACCGCCTCTTCAGCACTCATTTTATGCATTGCTACCTACCGGCATGCGCGTTTCGATGATCCGGGCAAACATGCTGGCGCCGATCGGTAGGATCTTGTCGTCGAGCACATAGCCGGGATTGTGCACGGGCACCGAGCCGTCATGGCCGACCCAGAAATAGGCGCCGGGAATGGTTTGCAGCATGTCGGCAAAATCCTCGCTGCCCATCTTCGGTTCCGTCCGGGTGATCACCTTGGCGGGATCTACGACGGTGCGCGCGACTTCCTCGACCACCTTGGACTGCTCGACCTGGTTGATCAGCACGCCAAACGTGTCGCGGACGTCGGCTTCGATCTCGCACTGGAACGCGGCGGCGATACCGGCGCAGATCGTGCGGATGCGCTCGCGGATCAGCGCGCGGACTTCATCCGAGAAGGCGCGGATGGTGCCGCAGAGATGTGCCTCGCCGGGAATGACGTTGTAGGCGGAACCGGCATGGATCTGGGTGATCGAGATGACGGCGGACTGGAGCGGCTCGATGTTGCGGCTGACGATGGTCTGGATCGCCTGCGCCAGCGTGGTCGCGATGATCACCGCATCCTTGGAACGCTCGGGCATGGCGCCGTGCGCGCCATAGCCGGTAATACGGAGGTCGAAGAAGTCGGCGCCGGCCATTGCGGGGCCCGGCAGGATCGCGATCTCGCCGTGGTTGAGGTCGGGCGCGTTGTGCAGGCCGTAGAGCTCGTCGCACGGAAACTTCTCGAACAGGCCGTCCTTGATCATCGCGCGGGCACCGCCGAGACCTTCCTCGGCCGGCTGGAAGATCAGGTGTACGGTGCCGTCAAAATTCCTGGTCTCGGCGAGGTAGCGCGCGGTGCCGAGCAGCATGGTGGTGTGGCCGTCATGGCCGCAGCCGTGGAAGCGGCCGGGAATGGTCGAGCGCCATTTCAAATTGGTATTCTCTTCCATCGGCAGCGCGTCCATGTCGGCGCGAAGGCCGATACGCTTGCCGCTTGAGCCCTTGCCCTTGATAACGCCGATCACGCCGGTACCGCCGAGACCGCGATGCACCTCGATACCCCAGCTCTTCAGCTTGTCGGCGACGATGCCGGAGGTGCGGACTTCCTCGAAGCCGATCTCTGGATGGGCATGGAGGTCGCGGCGAATGGCGGTGAGTTCGTCGGCATAGCCGTCGATGCGGTCGATCGTGGGCATGTGTCCTGTCCAGTTAGCGTGACGGGGGAGTGAAAACGGGGCCGTTCGGCTTGATGCGGATACCTGGCCGCAGGCGTGTCCATGGCAGCGTCGCAGTGTCGGCCGGCATTGCGCCGGGCGCGGCGCAGATCATCAGCTTCTCTGCGATCGGCTCGAAATCGGCGCGGAAATGCACCGAGCTCTTGTTGACCAAAATCTTCTGCGCGGTCGGCTCGATGCCGACATAGCGGTACATCGCCTGGTCGGCGAGCTGCGCCTTGTGCGAACTCACGACCACTCGGACGTCGCCGATGCGCAGGCACGCGGACGGACCCATCTCCATCTCGCGGCCGCCGTAATAGGGGCCGGGCGCAATGAAGCGGCCGTCGGACAGCTTTTCGACGACGAAGGTCTCGCGATAGGGCTCATCGCCGGGGATGCCGGACTTGCCGCCGAGCGCGAGCGTCACGGTCGCGCCGACGCCGGCCGCGTGCGCAGCTTTCGCCGACTCCGGATCGTAGATCGCGCCTGTCGCGGCGCTGGCCTTGTTGCGCACCAGCGCGCGCAGCATGCCGGTGGTGTCGGAATCGCCGCCGGCGCCGGGATTGTCCTGGGTATCGGCGATGATGATCGGCTTGCTCGCGCCCTTGGCAAGCTCCATCGCATGGCGCACGCCATCATCGGGGGACCAGATCTTGCCGTCGAAATCGTCCTCGTGGCTTTCGACGAGTTTGACGATGGCATCCGCTGCGCGGTCGGCGTCCGCCTGCGTCTTGCCATAGGCGAACACGCTCGGTCCGCAATCGCGGAAATCGGCGGCGGGGAAACCGGGCGCGAAAGACAGGGTCGGAACCGCATCGCTCTCCAGCGCGGCGAGCTTTTCGTAGATGCCCTTGGTCGGAAAGTCGTTGGTGCATTGCCAGCTGATCGCGATCAGGAACGGCAATTGGCGGAACGACTTTGCAAAGCGCTGCTTGGTCTTCAGAAGCAAAGCGAGGTGCTTGGCCGAGGCACGGCCGGTCTCGGCCATGTCGACATGGGGATAGGTGCGGTAGGCGATCAGCGCGTCCGCATGTTCCATCATTTCAGGCGTGACGTTGGCGTGGAGGTCGAGGCTCGCGACCAGCGGAATATCCTTCCCGATGACGCGGCGCACGCGCGCCAGGATTTCGCCTTCGCCGTCGTCGAGATGCTCGGTCACCATGGCGCCGTGAAGATCGAGATAGACGGCGTCGATCGGCCCGGCCGCTCTGATGCCGTCGACCATCACCTTCACGATGCGCTCGAACGCATCCTTGGTGACATGGGCCGACGGGCTCGCGGCGCAGGCGATCGTCGGAACGAGTTCCCAGCCGTTCGCTTCAGCGCTGTCGGCGAAGCCGGCAAGACCGACATTGATGCGCCGCATCACCCTCAGCACGTCGGCGCCCTCAGTCATCGCCGGCCAGCCGCCGCCGTGCTGGAAGTCTGCGAAAGTGGCCTTCGTCGGAGCGAAGGTGTTGGTCTCGTGCAGGAAGCCGCCGACGGCGATACGTGTCATCAATTCAAGTCCAGGCGTTTGAGCGCGACGTTAGGCTTCGACGTTAGCCTTGGCCCTGCAGCTAGAGCAAGGTGGGAAGCAATCCCGCCATGCATAGGGTCAGATCATTTTGGGAATGCTGCGGATGCGGTGGGTGTTGTCTGAGAAGGCGTCTCCACATTCTCACTGTCGTCCCCGCGAACGCGGGGACCCATAACCCCAGGGAGGAGTTTGGCGAAGACTAGAAGTTCGGGACGTGTATCACACGCGGTCGATAGATTCCGCGGTATGGGTCCCGGCGTTCGCCGGGACGACACCGGAGAATGTTGCTACATGCTGGCCGCCACGCCCTCGGACACCGGCTGGAAGTTCGCAAAGTCCCAGTTGCGGCCGGGGGCGGCGTCCAGCAGCGCCTTGGTGTAGGCCTCCTTCGGATGCGTCAGCACCTCCGCCGCCGGGCCCTGTTCGACGACGCGGCCGTGCTGCATCACCACGACCTCGTCGCAGATCTGGGCGGCGACGCGTAAGTCGTGGGTGATGAAGAGGATGGCGATGCCGAGCCGCTTCTGGATCTCGTCGAGCAGTTCCAGCACCTGCGCCTGCACGGAGACGTCGAGCGCTGAGACCGCTTCGTCCGCGACCAGGACGTCGGGATCGAGCGCAAGCGCGCGGGCAATGGCGATACGCTGGCGCTGGCCGCCGGAGAACTGGTGCGGATAGCGCGACGCCGCATCGGCCGGCAGGCCGACCAGTTCGAGCAGCTCGCGGGCGCGCTTCATCGCATCGGCGTGCGCGACGCCGTAGTTGATCGGGCCTTCCGCGATGCTTTCGCCGACGGTGACGCGCGGGTTGAGCG
This sequence comes from Bradyrhizobium sp. NAS80.1, assembly GCF_001908205.1. Taxonomy (GTDB): domain Bacteria; phylum Pseudomonadota; class Alphaproteobacteria; order Rhizobiales; family Xanthobacteraceae; genus Bradyrhizobium. The sequence continues at coordinate 29,209 of NZ_LGHL01000015.1, read as the reverse complement.
AGCGGTAGGGATCCTGAAACACGATCTGGATCTTCTGCCGGTGCGGCTGCAGCAGGCGGCGCGAGATGTCCGAGATCTCTCGGCCCGAAAGACGCACGCCGCCGGAGGTCGGGTCGATCAGGCGCACGATGCAGCGCGCCACCGTCGACTTGCCGGAGCCGCTTTCGCCGACGATGCCAAGCGTGCGGCCCTTGCGCAGCGTGAGTGTGACCTTGTCGGCGGCGACGACCTCGCGGCCTTTGCCGAAGAACGCGCGCTCGCGATAGACCTTGCTGAGGTCGTTGGTCTCCAGCACCACGGGCTCGCGGCTCTCCTCGCGCGGCGACCGCGGCACCAGGCTCGGCACGGAGGCCAGCAGGTTGCGGGTGTATTCCATGGTCGGATTGCGCAGCACGGCCTCGAGCGGGCCGGTCTCGACCAGCCGGCCCTGTCGCATCACGGCAACGCGGTCGGCGATCTCGGCCACCACGCCCATGTCGTGGGTGATGAACAGCACGGCGGTGCCGTGATCGCGCTGGAGGTCGCGGATCAGGGTCAGGATCTGCTTCTGCGTGGTGACGTCGAGCGCGGTGGTCGGCTCGTCCGCAATCAGAAGCTTCGGCTCCAGCACCAGCGCCATCGCGATCATGATGCGCTGGCGCTGACCGCCGGAGAGGCGGTGCGGGTAGGAGGCGAAGATGCGCTCGACCTGGGGCAGGCGGACCTGCTCCATCATGTCGAGGATGCGCTTCTTTCGCGCCTTGGCGTCGAGATCGGTATGGGCGCGGAGCACTTCGTCGATCTGGCGGCCGACCGGCACCACCGGATTGAGCGCGGTCATCGGCTCCTGGAAGATCATCGCCATTTGCGTGGCACGCAGCTGCCGCAGGCGGCGGTCGGTCGCGGTGAGCAGCTCTTCGCCGACCAGCTTGATGCTGCCGCCGGTCGGAACCAGCGTGCCCTTGGGCAGCAGGCCCATCGTGGTGAGCGAGGTCACCGACTTGCCCGAGCCGCTCTCACCGACCAGGCACAGCGTCTCGCGCTCGCGCACCTGGATCGAGATGCCGTCGATGATGTTCGCACCCTTCGGCTTCTTGCCGATGGAAACGACAAGATTGTTGATGTCGAGAACGGTGTTGGTCATGCAAACTCTCTCGTCATTCCGGGGCGCGCGCAGCGCGAACTATGATGCGCAATTGCGCATCAGAGAATCCATCGGGCGTCACTACAAGCGGTGAAATGGATTCCGGGCTCGCGACTTCGTCGCGCCCCGGAATGACAGAATTGATGGTCATCACTTCCCCTCCCGCTGCTTCATGCGGGGATCGAGTGCGTCGCGGGCGGCGTCGCCGATCAGGTTGATGCTGAGGATGGCGATCGAGAGCAGCAGGCCCGGCCAGAAGATCAGCGTCGGCTTGAGCTGGAAGTACTGGCGGCCCTCGGCCATGATGTTGCCCCAGGTCGGCGTCTCCGGCGAGATGCCGGCGCCGAGGAAGGAGAGGATGGCCTCGGTGAGGATCGCGGACGCGCAGACGTAGGTGCCCTGGACGATCAGAGGCGCGATCGTGTTCGGCATCAGATGCCGCCACATGATCTTGGGCAGGGACGAGCCGACCGAGATCGCAGCCTCGACGTACGGCTCTTCGCGCGCCGACAGCACGACCGAGCGCACGAGGCGCGCCACGCGCGGGATTTCGGGGATGGTGATCGCGACCAGCACGGTCCAGATGCTGGCGCCGGACAGCGACACCACGGCGATGGCGAGCAGGATGCTCGGCATCGCCATCAGGCCATCCATGACGCGCATCAGGACGGAATCGACCAGCTTGAAGAAGCCGGAGACGAGGCCGATCGCAAGCCCGATGACGATCGACAGGATCGCCGAGCCGATCCCGATCAGAAGCGAGATGCGGCCGCCATAAATGACGCGCGACAGGAGGTCACGACCATAGGCGTCGGTGCCGAGCAGGAACTGCGCCGATGCCGGCTTCAGTCGCTGCGAGGGCGCAAGCTGAATCGGATCGTGCGGCGCGATCAGTGGTGCCAGGATCGAGACCAGCACGATCAGCGTGAGGCAAGCGGTTGCCGCCGCGATGATCGGCGTCGAGGTGAGGAATCCGAAGCGTGGCCGCAGCGGCGACGTGATCGGGATGGACGACTGGGGAAGGGTATCGACCGACATCTTTGTTCTTATCCTTGCCTCAGTACCGGATCCGGGGATCGAGCAGTGTGTAGGCGACGTCGATCAGCAGATTGACGACGACGTAGATCAGCGACGTCAGCAGGATCATTGCCTGGATCACCGGATAGTCGCGCGCCAGCACCGCATCCACCGTGAGGCGGCCGATGCCGGGGATGTTGAACACGCTCTCGGTCACAACGACGCCGGAGATCAGAAGTGCAAAGCCGGTGCCGATCACGGTGATAACAGGCACGGCGGCATTGCGCAGCGCATGCCGCATCATCACGGCGACCTCGTTGATGCCCTTGGCCCGCGCGGTGCGCACATAGTCCTCGCCGAGCACGTCGAGCATCGCCGCGCGCGTCATGCGCGCGATCAGCGCGATGTAGATGAAGGACAGCGCGCAGGTCGGCAAGATGATGCGCTCGAAGAACGGTCCGAAACCGTTCGAGATGCTCTTGAAGCCCTGCACTGGCACCCAGCGCAGGTCGATGGCGAAGATCTCGATCAGGATGTAGCCGACGACGAACACAGGCACGGAGAAGCCGAGCACGGAGAGACCCATCACGAAGCGGTCGATCCAGGTGCCGTGCTTCCAGGCCGCGATCACACCCAAGGGAACGGCGACGATGACGGCGAGGATGATGGTCGACAGCGCGATCGAGATCGACGGCTCGACGCGCTGGCCGATCATCTTCATCACCGGCAGGTTAGAGATGAGCGAGGTGCCGAGATCGCCGTGCAGCAGCTTGTTCACCCATGTGATGAACTGCACGATCAGGGGCTCGTTGAGGCCGAGCGAGGTGCGGATGCGCTCCAGCCGCTCCGGCGTCGCGTTGTCGCCGGCGAGAATCGCTGCGGGATCGCCTGGCGTCAGCCTTAGCAGCAGGAACACGAACAGTGCGACGACGCCCATCACGGGCACCGCGGCCAGAACGCGGCGAATGAGATAACCTAGCATGCACCTATCTCCGGCTGCGGAATTTGTGGGGCCGTAAGGCGCCCGTCGAGTCTGTCGTGTCTATCATGCGCGCCTGTCATTCGGACTGGAAGGGTCGGCCGGAGAAGTCGTCCTTGCGGGGCAAATTGTGTGCCAAGGGCAGGGCCGTATCAAGGGGCCGCCCCGGGCTCCGGCATTGACCACTCAGGATGCATGACGAAACTCGCGCTCAACCCCAAGTGTAGCGAGGTGGCCTTGGCTGCCGCCTTCGAGCAGGGCATGGGCGATCGTTAAGCGGGTGATGCCGGCGCCGATGATGGCGATATTTGTCATGGCAGGTTCCGGGGCTCCCGTTGAGTTAGAGACGGCAAACCGCCGGTCAAAGGCCGTTGGCGGCGCCCCATCTGTCACGAGGTGCTCCGTCGGCGCAGCAACGAAAGCTGAAACCTTCGTTGCGATCTCTCCCGCATCGTTGCGTGGACAATCGGGCGGTACGATGCGGCTCAATTCTGAACAAGGTCAAATTTCAATCGCACCTGCTGAGGCATTGTGCAGTGCGACGTTGATTCAATTATTCGAGCGTCGCAAGCAGTCCGGCCATCAAGCGCCCGCGCTCGACCAGGCTGTCGACCTCGATGAACTCCTCGAGCGTGTGGGCGTTAGCGCCGCGAACTCCGAGGCCGTCGAGAGTCGGGATGCCCATCGCGCCGGTGAAGTTGCCGTCGGAGCCGCCGCCGGAACTCGCATGCGGCAGTTCGGCGCCGAGCGACTTGGCGATGCCGCGCGCCTTTTCATACAGCGCCATCGTGCCCGCGTCCGGCTCCCACACCGGACGGGTGACGCCACGCGTCACCTTGAAGGCGACGTCATTGGCTGTGCCTGATAGCGCCAGCATCTTCTCGACACCGCGATCGAGGTCGGCCTGACGCTTGGCCATGGAGAGCGCTTCGCCGGTCGCGGTCGTGGCCACGCAGTTGACCCATTGGCCGCCATGCACGACGCCGACCGAGAATGTGCAGTCCTCGGTCGTCATCGCGTCGATCGCGAGGATCTGCCGCGCCATCTCGCGGATCGCCGAGCGTCCCGCGGACAATGTCGCCCCGGCGTGGCTCGGCCGGCCCGTTGCCTCCAGATTGAAGCGCGCGATGGCGTAGCGTCCCGTGGTCACGCCGTTATCAGCACGACCCGGCTCGGGCACCAGCACGTATTTATTGCGCGCGGCTTCGGCCTCGATGATGTCGCGTGTCGAGGGGGTGCCGACCTCCTCGTCCGGCGTGAACAGCACGGTGATCGGCAAGGGCGTGGTGAAGGAGGCCCGCGCCAGCTGCCGGATTGCCTCCAGCGAGAGGTAGTTGCCGCCCTTCATGTCGAAGATGCCGGGGCCGTAGCACTTGTTGCCTTCGCGCCGCCATTTCAGCTTCTCGATGGTGCCGACGGGGTGGACGGTATCCATGTGTCCGGCGATCAGGATGCCCGGCTCGCCCTGCTTCGGATGCGGAAAGCGCGCGCGGATGACGCCGCCAAAGCCTTGCCGGCCGGCGATGCGTTCGATGGTCGCACCCATGATCGCCATATCCCGCGCTGCAATATCGAGCATGCGGTTCACTGCCCCTGCGTCCCAGGTCGGGCTCTCGCATTCGACCCAGTTGCGCAGACCCTGGAGCATGGCCTCGGAATCAAAAGGGAGATTGGCTGGATTCATCTGGGTGTCTCTCGGGCTTTGAAAGGTGGAACACGCATTGCATCCCCGAAGGCGGGTTAGCGGATAGCGTTGTAGAGCTAAACTGATCTTTGTGGAGCCCGTGTGCACGCCGCGACGGGCTGCAACGAAACCGGATTGACGCGCTCAACACTGTCTGCAAGTCTCGAAAGATAAAGGCATTGCATAAGGTTGGTTCGCCTAAAGAACGAACCGGATGCTCAACCAATAACCTGCCTTTGAACAGTTTCACGTCAGGAGAAACTTTCTATGTTGAGCTTGATGCGCCGGGGGGCGTCGCGCGTTCGCCTCCAAACTTGCGCTGTCGGTCGTCGCGCTTTCGACGGCAATGGCCTCGCCGGTGTTTGCGGCCGGCAAGACCATCACGGCGGTGATGCATTCGGATCTGCGGATCATCGATCCGATCTTCACGACCGCCTACATCACGCGTGACCATGGCTACATGGTTTACGACACGCTGATCACGACGGACGCGAACTTCAAGATCCAGCCGCAGATGGCGGACTGGAAGATCTCCGACGACAAGCTCACCTATACCTTCACGCTGCGCGACGGCCTGAAATGGCATGACGGCGCGCCGGTGACGGCGGAAGACTGCGTCGCCTCGTTGAAGCGCTGGGCCGCCGTTGACGGCATGGGCCAGAAGCTGTGGGATTTCACCGCGAGCCTCGAGGCGACCGATGCCAAGACCATCACGCTGAAGCTCAAGGAGCCCTACGGTCTCGTGCTCGATTCGATCGGCAAGCCGTCCTCGCGCGTGGCTTTCATGATGCCGAAGCGACTCGCCGAGACGCCGCCGGACAAGCAGATCCCCGAGCAGATCGGATCCGGCCCGTTCAAGTTCGTGCAGGGCGAATTCCAGCCCGGCGTGAAGGCGGTCTATGTCAAGAACACCGACTATGTACCGCGCAAGGAGCCGGCAAGCTGGACCGCCGGTGGCAAGGTAGTCAAGGTTGATCGCGTCGAGTGGATCACCATGCCGGACTCGCAGACCGCGGTGAACGCGCTGCAGTCGGGCGACATCGACTTCATGGAAGTGCCGCCGTGGGACCTGCTGCCTGTGCTCGAAGGCAATGCTGACCTCAAGGTCGAGGTCCTGAACAAGTTCGGCTATCAGACCCTTGGTCGCATGAATTTCCTCTATCCGCCCTTCGACAATCTGAAGATTCGCCGAGCGGCCTTGCTCGCGATGAATCAGAAGGATGTGCTCGACGCGCTCGTCGGCAATCCCAAGTACTACAAGATCTGCGGCGCGTTCTTCATCTGCGACACGCCGTTCGCTTCCGACGTCGGCTCGGAATCGCTGGTCAAGGGCAACGGTATGGCGGAAGCCAAGAAGCTGCTCGCCGAGTCCGGCTATGACGGCACGCCCGTCGTGGTCATGGTGCCCGGCGACGTCGTGACACTGAAGGCGCAGCCGACGGTGGCCGTGCAGTTGCTCCGTGAAGCCGGCTTCAAGGTCGATGCTCAGGCGACCGACTGGCAGACGGTGGTGAGCCGTCGCGCCAGCCAGAAGCCCCCGAAGGAGGGCGGCTGGAACATGTTCTTCACCAACTGGGTCAGCGCCGACGTCTCCAACCCGATCGCCAATCTCTCGATCGGCGGCCAGGGCAAGAAGGGCTGGTTCGGCTGGGCGGAAGATCCCAAGATCGAGAAGCTCAAGGAAGACTTCGTCCGCGCTGCCTCGCTCGACGACCAGAAGAAGATCGCGACCGAGATCCAGAAAGAAGCCTATGACCAGGTGATCTACGTGCCGCTCGGCCAGTATCTGGCGCCGAGCGCGTGGCGGAAGTCGCTCACCGGCGTGCTCGACGGTCCGGCCACCCCGGTGTTCTGGAATATCGACAAGTCCGAGTAAGGCGAGGGCGCCTCTCGCGCCCTTCGTCCCGATCAACATGCGGCGCCGCTGTCACCAGCGGCGCCGTTGTCGTTTGTCAGCCTGCTCCAAGCTTGAGAAGGCCGTGGGCTTTTAACCCTTCCAGTTTCCAATTATTGCTATTTGTTTCTAACCTGAAATAGATGTGCATAGCTCGCACATCACTTTCCTTGCTCGATTTGATTCCCTCGCTTTGATTCCCGTGCCGATCGATTTTGCATTCCAGGCGATGGCCGAGCGGTCCGATCGCGCGCCGGCGCGATGGCGCCGGCCCTTCCTGCGTTGGCTCGATGGTGTCGAGGCTGGCTGGGCCGTCCCACTTCTCATCGCCTGCTTCGTTGCGATTTGGACGCTTTATCTGGCCATCGCCTATGCCGGCGGCGGCCTGCATCCTGATACGCTCGAGGCGTGGACGCTGGGGCGGCGTTTCGCCTGGGGCTATCACAAGCATCCGCCGCTGATGGGCTGGGTTGCCGCCGCCTGGACTTCCGTCTTTCCGGTGAGCGAGTGGTCGCTGCAACTGATGGCGATGGTCAATGCGGGGCTTGCGCTGTTCTTCGTCGACCTGATCGCGCGGCAGTTCGTGACCGGGCACAAGCGTATCCTGGTGCTGCTGCTGTTGATGCTGACGCCGGCCTATCAATTCCATGCCCAGCGCTTCAATGCCAATGCGGTGCTGCTCGCGACCTGGCCGCTGGCAACCTGGTGCTTTCTGCGCGCGTTCGAGACCCGTCGTGCATCCTGGGCGATTGCCGCTGGATGTACGGCGGCGCTGGCGATGGTCGGCAAATATTATTCGATCTTCCTCGTCGCGAGCTTCGCGTTTGCCGCGCTCGCGCATCCGGCGCGGCGGGCCTATTTCACCTCCGCGTCGCCCTGGATATCAGCCGTCACCGGGCTTGCGGTGTTGTCGCCGCACATCTACTGGCTGGCGACAACGGGGGCCTCGACTTTCACCTATGCGATGGCGCACGCCAACGGCGACGCCGTGAGCAAGCTCGGTGATGTCAGGAACTTCCTGCTGGGGCTGGTGGCGGCGATGAGCGTATCGGCCGTGATCTGGGTGTTCATCGCAGGGACGCGCATGAAACAGTTTGCGGCCGACTTCGCTGCAATGAGTCCGGGCCTGCGACTTCTCTTCTACGTTGCGGTCGGCACGATCGTGCTGCCGGTCCTGACCTCGCTCGCGATGGGGACGGATTTGCCGTCGCTGTGGGCGTTGCAGGGGCTGTTCCTGTTCGCCGTTCCCGTGGTCTGCGGCACGCGCTACCCGATCGAGCGCTTCTACACCGTCAACCTCACAGTGATCGCGGCCGGCGTCGCGCTCGCCGCCGTCCTGGTCGCCGCGCCGATCCATGCCGTTTATCGCAACAATTACGGCTACGAAGAGGGCCGGAATTTCTACGTGCAGGCGGCAAGCGAATTGACTCGCGAGTGGCACGAACTGACCGGCGAGCGGCTAAGCGCCGTGAGCGGCGACGACTCGCTGGCCTTCGCGACGGCGTTCTACAGTCCCGATCATCCGAATTACGCGCGACCGTTCGAGTATCAATACACCTGGGGCTTGCCGCGCAAGACCACGCTGGACCGCGGTTGGGCCGCGCTTTGTTTCCGCGGCCAGGACTATTGCAACCGCTGGATGGAATGGGTGTCCGGGCGCGCCGGACACTTCGTCAGGCGCGAGTTCACCGTGCAGGCAACTCTGTGGGGCCGGCCGGGTCTCACGCGGGACGTGATTGTGCTGATGGTGCCGCCGCGCGGACAGGGCGCGGCGCCAGAGAGTGCTGCGGATGATGTCAGTGCCAGCCAGCGTACGGCGGACTAGAGCATGATCCGGACCCGAAGGGCCGCGTTAGCGGCGGCATGGCGGAAGCCAAGAAGCTGCTCGCCGAGTCCGGCTATGACGGCACGCCGGTCGTGATCATGTCGCCGGGCGACGTGATCACGCTTAAGGCGCAGCCGATCGTGGCGGCGCAGCAGCTCCGCGAGGCCGGCTTCAAGGTCGACCTGCAGGCGACCGACCGGCGGACGGTGGTGAGCCGGCGCGCCAGCCAGAAGCCTCCGAAGGAGGGCGGCAGGAACATGTTCTTCACCAACTGGGTCAGCGCCGACGTCTCCAACCCGATCGCCAATCTCTCGATCGGCGGCCAGGGCAAGAAGGGCGGCTGGTTCGGCTGGGCGGAAGACGCCAAGATCGAGCAGCTCAAGGACTCCTTCGTCCGCGCGGCCTCGCTCGACGAGCAGAAGAAGATCGCCGCCGACATCCAGAAGGAAGCCTATGAGCAGGTGATCTACGTCCCGCTCGGCCAGTATCTGGCGCCGAGCTCATGGCGCAAGTCGCTCACCGGCATCCTCCCGCGACCCCGGTGTGGTGGAACGACGACAAGTCGGAGTAGGTCGCGCTCGACGCGAACCCGATCCAGCGAAGTGGCGCCGCTGCCAACAGCGGCGCCACTTTTTTTGTTTGCGCCATCCTGATTGACAAATACGTAAGTTTTGGCTTACCGTAAGCTATGGCTTACGGAAGCACATTGGCCGTGCTGGCCGACCCGACCCGCCGTGAGGTGCTGGAGCGCCTGCGCGCCGGGCCGCGGCCGGTCAATGCAATCGCCGCGGGGTTACCGGTCTCGCGTCCGGCGGTGTCGCAGCATCTGAAAGTTCTGAAGGAGGCGGGCCTCGTCGAGGAGCGTAGCGAAGGCGTGCGGCGGATCTACTCAGTGCGGCGCGAAGGCCTGCTCGAACTGCGCGTCTGGCTCGACAGCTTCTGGATTGATGCGTTGGATGCGTTCAAGCTCGAAGCCGAGAAGTCTTACAAGGCGAAGAAGGGGAAACGATGAACGAGCAGATTGCCCTGGCGCCGGTACGCAAGACCATTCGTGTCGAGGCGCCGATCGACCATGCGTTCGATGTATTCACGGCGGGGCTGACGCGCTGGTGGCCCTACAATTTCGGCGTAGGCAAGAAGCCGATCGAAAAGGTGTTGATGGAGCCGCGGCTCGGCGGCCGCTGGCTCGAAATCGCCGACGACTGTGCCGAGACCACGGTCGCCACCATCATCGTCTGGGAGCCGCCGCATCGCCTGGCGATGCTGTGGCAGGTCAATGCCCAGTGGAAGCCCGATGCGGCGATGAAGTCCGAGGTGGACGTGCGCTTCGTCGCCGAAGGCGCGGAGGTCACCATCGTCGAGCTGTTGCACCACAAGTTCGAGACCATGGGCGCGGAAGCAGGCGCCTCCCTGCGCAAGGATGTCGACGGCGGCTGGCCCGGCCTGTTGGATCGCTTCGCGAAGGAAGCCGCGCAGACGCGAACAGGAGGCTGAATCGGCTCGTTCGTCTTCTTCGGACGAGGCGTTGATCGCACTGCGCGCGAAAGAATTTTGTAACCAAGGGAGACTGATCATGTCGGAATTCATCGTTCACGGCGTCCCGGGCAGCCCGTTCGCCCGAAGTGTGCTCGCGACCCTGGAAGAGAAGGGCGCACCTTATCGCGTCGCACCTGTCGTTCCGGGCACGCTGAAGACCCCGGAGTATCTAGCCAAGCATCCGTTCGGTCGCGTGCCCGTGCTCGATCACGGCGACTTCAGTCTCTATGAGACGCAGGCCATCCTGCGTTACCTGGATCGCATCCTGCCCGAGCCAAAACTCACGCCGTCCGATCCCAGGCGTGCAGCGCGGATGGACCAGGTCATGAACATCAACGACTGGTATCTCTTCCAGGGTGTCGGCAGCGTGATTATCTTCCATCGCGTGGTCGGGCCGCGGCTGATGGGACTTCAACCGAATGAGGAGGCTATCAAGGAGGCGATGCCGAAGGCCATCACCGTGTTCGCCGAGCTCGCGCGGCTTTTGGGCGACCAGCGCTATCTCGCCGGCGACGACGTCTCGCTGGCGGACTTGCTGGTTGCACCCGGCGTGGAATTCTTCGCCAGCATTCCGGAATGGTCGGTGCTCGGCGCACCGCATGCCAATCTCGTGGCCTGGCTTGGCCGCATACAGGCTCGCTCAAGCATGAAGGCGACGACCTGGGAGCGCGTCGCCGAGCTGGCGCGGGCGGCGTGACTGCTGCGCAGGATGGGCGAAGCGGCTTGTCTGCCCTTTGCCCACCCCGTCTCTCTTTCTAACAGGGACTGTCGCGCACCAGCTGCAGTCCTTCGCTTGCGAAGGGCGGATGAAACTCGCCGTGTTCGGGCGAGGCGGGCTCGTGCTCGCGTTCCTCGACGTGCTGCCCGCGCTCGTCCTTGTTGCTCTCGCGTTCCATGGTTGATCTCTCGATTGCTGCAGGCCAACATCGAGAGCTGCGCGAAGTTCCTGTGCGCCTTACGCGATAGGGTGATGATGCGGCTTGAACAGCCGTCCCTTTTCCACCACCAGCACGATCGCAAGCGCGGCCAGTGTCGACAGGAAAAAGCCGGCTGAGAACGGCAGCAGCGTGCCGTCGAAGCTCTGGCCGATCGCCATGCCGACCACGATGCCGATCAACGTCGTGATAGAGCCGTAGAGCGAGGAGGCGGTGCCGGCGATATGGCCCTGCGGTTCCATCGCAAGCGCGGTGAAGTTGGCGACCATCATGCCGAACGAGAACATCATCAGCGCGGAGAGCGCCATGAACAAGGCGAGCGGCAGAATGCCGAGGATTTCCGTCAGCAGCATCACGCCCGCCACCACGGCGTAGAGCGCCAGCGCTCCGTGCGAGATCACGCGCATGCCGAGGCGTCCGACCAGCCTGGCATTGACGAAGCCGGCGATAGCGGTGCCGGCCGCGATCGCGGCGAAGGCGATCGGGAAATAATGGCCGAGATGATAGATGCCGGTGAACACCTGCTGGGCGCAGAACACATAGGCAAACAGGGCGCCTATGACGCAGCCGGCGGCCGTCGCATAGCCGATGGTCTGGCGGTTGGTCACGGTCTGCCGGAAGGCCGAGAGCACGTCGGCGGGCGCAAGCGACCTGCGTTCGGTGTCGGGAAGGGTCTCCGGCAGCCGCAGCACGCACCACGCGAGCGCGAGCAGTCCGTAAAGCATCAGTACGACGAAGATGCCGCGCCAATGCGTCACCAGCAGCACCGCCTGCCCGAACGAAGGCGCGATCACGGGTACGGCGATGAACACCATCATGGCGAGGGACATCACGCCCGCCATCCGGCGGCCGACATAGCAGTCGCGCACGATCGAAGTCGCGATCACGCGCGTCGCCGAAGTGCCGAGCCCCTGGAGCGCGCGCGCCAGCAGCAGCGTCTCGAACGAGGGCGCCGCGACCGCCAGCACGCTCGCCACCGCATAGACGGCCATGCCGCCGAGCAGCACCGGGCGACGGCCGAAGCGGTCCGACAACGGGCCCATGACGAACTGGCCCGCGCCGAAGCCGATCAGGAAGGTCGACAGCACCAGCTGAAGATGGTTGGCGACAGGGATATTGAAGGCGGCCCCGATCTTGGGCAGCGCCGGCAGCATCATGTCCATCGCAAGCGGATTCAGCGCCATGATGGACGCGATCACGATGACGAATTCGGGGAAACCCATGGGCCGGTGTCCCGAGGACACCCAGCCGTCGGCATTCACGTCGGACAAGGAAATTCACCTCTGAAATTCAGAGACTTTTCTATCTCTTATGCTGCGTCGCACAACCCATGTTTCGGGATGGCTGTCAGGCAGGACGGGGGCGGACAAGAATTGGTGAGGCTGCCGCCCCCTGGAACGGCTATTGGCGTCCGTCAACCGGCGCGCCGGGCCTGCTCGACCAGGCCGAGCGCCAATTGTCCCGCGGTGTCGACATAGTCGATATCGCGATGGATCAGCATCACGGTCGTTGCGCCGTCGAGCAGGATCACGAGCTGGCGTGCGAGCGCGGATGCGTCGGCAATGCCATGGCCGCGCAATTCCGTTTCGAGCCACGCTTCGAAACGCTTCTTGTGCGCCGCGCCGGCCTTGACCGCAGGATGTGCCGGCGTGTTTGCGAGCTCGGCGATCGTGCGCAGGAATCCGCAGCCTCGCCACCGTGGCGTATCCACCGACTGTCCCAGTTTTGTGAAGAGGCCGCGGACCTTTTCGGCCACCGTGCCCTCGGTTTCCGCGAACCAGCGCATGTAGAGCTCGAGCGTCGGCTGATCCCTGGCCGCGATGGTCGCGGCGATGAGCTCGTCCTTGCTGGTGAAGTGGTAGTAGAGCGTCTTCTTGGTGACGCCCGCCTTCTCGGCGACCGCATCCATGCTCACCGCCCGGATGCCCTCACCATAGAAGAGACGCGTCGCCGCGACGACGATCTGCTCGCGTGTGTTGTCGCCATTCCTGGACATCGATCAATGTATACCGCCTAGTGAGTATACACGACAAGATCGCTGTGCTGACTTCCCGGCCTGTTCGATCTGGAAGGAACCTGCACTTGTCCGATCTCGTACTCTCGGAAACGCGCGGCGATGTCGCGCTGCTCACACTCAATCGCCCGAACAAGCTCAACGCCCTGAGCTACGCCCTGATCGACCGCCTGATGGCGATCCTCGACCGCATCGAGGACGAAGCGAATATTCGTGCCGTCGTCCTGACCGGGGCGGGCGATCGAGCGTTCTCGGCCGGCGCCGACATCGCCGAGTTCTCGGAGAGCGTGAAGGCCGGGCCGGATGTTGCGGTGAAGGACTTCGTGCGGCGCGGGCAGGCGATGACGGCGCGCATGGAGGCGTTTCCGAAGCCGATCATCGCTGCGGTCAACGGCATCGCTTTCGGCGGTGGTTGCGAGATCACGGAAGCCGTGCATCTCGCCGTCGCGAGCGAGCGGGCGAGTTTTGCCAAGCCGGAGATTGCGATTGGCATCACGCCGACCTTTGGCGGCACGCAGCGCCTGCCGCGGCTCGCAGGCCGGAAGCGGGCGCTGGAATACCTCCTGACGGGAGATTCCTTTTCACCACAGCGAGCTCATGAGATGGGATTGGTCAACCGCGTCGTGCCGCACGAACAGCTTTTGGACGCCGCCTTCGCGCTGGCCGATCGCATCACGCGGCATTCGCACCTGGCGGTTGCCCGGGTCATCACGGCCGCCACGCGGGGCCTCAACGTCTCGATCTCGGAAGGGCTCGCTATCGAGAGCGAGCAGTTCGCGCGTATGGCGGCGACACAGGACACGCGCGAAGCACTCGACGCATGGTTGGCCGCCCGCTCGTCGCGGTAGAGCAGCCGGCTGGCTGTTTGGGCGGCCGGTTCCGCTGCCCGTGCGCGCGGCGAAGCGGCAACCGGCTGTTCACCATAAGATGGGGGACAGCGCACCGGAGAGATGAATCCGCAACTCATCCTGTCCATTGTGGCCTGATGAGGCGCCGCGCAAGGCGCCGAGGGAACACAGAGGGACAGGTATTTCGCGGTGTCCGACGTGACCGGTACAGCACGATGGCAGGGACCCTCGGTCGACATGACCGCGAGGCGGAACATCTGGCTTGCCTGCCTGATCGCGCTGACGGCGCTGCTGGTGCTCGGCAATCTCGCCAACGACACCACGCTCGACACCTATCATTATGGCTGGGACGTTCGCGTAAATTGCGCAGCGGTCGATGCCCATGCTGACGGGCTTGATCCCTACTTCGTCAAAAATCTGAAGGGCACAAAGCTCTCCTATCCCTACTTGCCGGTGACGCTCGACGTCTTCCGCCCGTTATGCGCGGGTGGCTTTCTCGTCGACCACCACAGAGTCGTCCATCTCGTCCTCGCCGTGCTCTGCGGCCTGCTGCTTCCCGGTCTCGGCCGAACGCGAGCGAGCTCGCGCGATGTGGGGCTCAGGGTGCTCTGTGCCCTTGGCGCGTTCGTCGGCTTCGAATGGGTCTTGGCGTCGGGGAATTTCGCGATTCTGAGCGGCGTGCTGACCGTGATCGCGCTGAAGCTCCTGTTTCGTCCGGCGACATCTGGAGCATGGAAGGACCAGAGCTTCTCCTTTCGCCTCGCGGGCGCTGCGCTGCTCGGCATCGTGACCTCGTTCAAGCTGGTGTTCTTCCCGGTCCTTGCCGCGCTCTACTTCCTGCCGCTGCCGCGCGGTCGCAAGCTGGTGCTGATCGCGGTGGCGATGTTCAGCTTCGCATTGCCGATCGTGATATCGAGGGTATTTTACGCCGACCTGTTCTCGAGCTGGCTGCTTGCGATTGCGGGGAAGATCCCGAACCAGCACTCCGTCGATCTCGTGGAGATCAATCCGTCGCTGCTGCTGCTGGCGCACAGCCTCATGGATCATGCCGGGCTCGGCGACAGCAAGCCGGCCGTGTTCGCGACCTATGCGCTCGGCGCGTCCGCGCTCGTGCTCGTGCCATTCGCAATGTTCGTCCTGCGCGCGGTCGGGAGCGGACCGGCGCGGGGAGAGGGATCGCTACTGGTGCGACTGGATCGCTGGCTGATGAACCATCCCTTCGCGGCCACGCGCGTCACGGTGCTCGCGATGTTCGCGCTTTATCTCAGCTCGCCGCGCCTCAAGGAATATGCCTTCTTCGAGCTCGCGCTCTATGCCGCCATTCTCATCGTCGATCTTCCGGCCCTGGCACTCGCCGCCGTCCTCACCGTCGGCCTGCTCGTTCCCGCGCTGATCTCGATTACGGGGCGTACTTTCGAGGGCGGTTTTGGCCTCCTCATTGTCGCGATGACATGCTTCTGGATCCTGCTGCTCGATTTTCGTGCCGCGCCGACGCGCCTCGAGCCGGAAGGCCTGAATCCATGACGCGTGTCGCCTTTTTCGAGGTGGCGCTTTGGGTTGAGAGGCAGCATTCGACGAGATGGCGCTGGGCATAAAGATGCTTGTCGAGCGGATATTTGAGCGCACGTCGGCAATGGCTTTGACGTAAATGATCGGCGTCGTAGGCCGTATCGGCCATAACGATCTCGGCGGGTAATCCCCTCGATCAATGCTGCGGCTGGCGGTGCATCATCAGCACTCACTGCCAGATCTCCAACAAACATTGGGCGACAATTTTTCAAGTGTAAACAAAAGCTTGTGTGCGTTCGAACACCTCCGTCCTAGCCTTGCCGGCCCGGTTAAGCCGCATTAGGGACGGTCTCCTCCGGCCAACCCCCACCGATTGCATCGTCCTAATTTACTCTACTTTAGATAACTTGCCCCTAAGTCAGCGACAAAGCTCGCATCCGGCGACCAGCGGGCGCGCAGAGCCGTCAGGCTCGCTTTGTCGTGAGGGAAGCGATGGATCAGCACCAGGTCTGGCACGAGCCGACATTCGACAAGGTTGCGAACGCAATCGGCCCGTTCTTCCTCAGCTCGGCAATCTATCTGTTCCTGATCTCGTTCATTGGCCTGTTCTACGTTTTGAACGCGCCGGTTCTGCTTGGTCACTACGACCTGGGTTGGCACCTCGGCGCCGGCGATCTCATCCGTGAACGGAACAGTATCCCTCTCCACGACCCCTGGTCATTCACCCACGGCGACAAGACATGGTTCAATCTGTCCTGGCTCTGGGACGCGCTCGCCAGTGCAACGTTTCAATATGCGGGCTTTGGCGGCCTCGTCTTGTTTGCGGTAGTATGTGGCGCGGCGATCGTCGGCACCCTCACGTCCATCTGTCTCGGCTTCGGCGCGTCGCCGATCGCGGTTTGCATCACCGTTTTCCTGGCGTGCCTGCTCTATCCCGCTTACGAAGCGTCGCCGAATACCTATCTCGCGGTGTCGCCGAACACATGCACAATGTTGTTCTGCGTCGTCTTCTACCGTGAATGCCTGAGGCGAACGCGGTGGTTCGTGCTTCCTCTACTGATGGTGCTTTGGGCCAATCTGCACGGCGGCTTCCTGCTCGGGTTTTTCGTGATCGGCGTGTTCTTCTGCGCAGCCTTGCTCCGAGGCGCCTGGGCCGATCTCAGGATCTATGCGCTCGCCGGAATCGGATGTCTCGCTGCGACATTCGTCAATCCGCTCGGCTGGAACATCTACACCGGTGCAGCCGCGACGATGGGGCACTTCGTCCAGGGCAATATTGGCGAGTGGCTGTCCTACTACCACAACATGGAAATGCCGGGCAGCCTTCCCGGCATTCTGTACATGCTCGCCTTCGTCGCGCTCGAGCTGCACTTTCGAAACTCGAAGCCCATCCCGCTCGAACCACGCTTGATGTCCTGGCTGTTCCTGGTCGTGGGGCTCTATCAGTTCAGGTACATCGCGTTCTTCTTCATATTCTCGACCGGACCGTTGGCGCTTCACATCGACCGGTTGCTGCCTGCGCGGTTCACCAATCGCGATGTTCGTGGACCGCTGCTCGCCGCCGGCATCGTCGGTCTGTGCACCCTGCCGATGGGTTACCTGCGCGTTGCGCCTGATCTCGCGCTTCCGGAGATGCTGTCGAGCGAAGACGCCGGCTACCTGCAAAAGCATTTTGCCGGCGCGCGGGTCCTGAACAACTGGAATGTCGGCGGATACCTGATTTTCCGCACTCACGGCACGGTCCCCCTGTTCGTCGACGGCCGCGCCGCGACGTCTTATCCAGACGATCTGCTGCGCGATTATTTCACGCTGGTTAGCTGGGAGGTCGACGAGGCGGCGTGGGACACGGTGCTCGACAAGTACCGGATCGACGCCGTGCTGTGGGTCAAGGCGCACGACCAGCTGCGGCACTTTCTCGTCGAGCAGCGCGGCTGGCGCGAGCAGTACACCGGCGCTTACGAGACTGTTTACGTCAGGCCCGATTTTGCCGGCGAAGCCAAAAAACCATGACAGCCAGCGCCGCAGTTCTGTCCGCCGCCGTCACCGCCCCAGCCGTCAAGGCCAAGAGCTTTGCGGCGCGGTACGGCATCCTCTGTGGAGTGCTGTTGCTGGCTGCGGCCGTGCGGCTGCCGCTCGCCTTCTGGCCGAACATCAACCATGCCGACGAGATCTATCAGTATCTGGAGCCCGCCTGGCGCCTGCTCGGCCATGAGGGAGTCGTCACCTGGGAATGGCGCGACGGCATCCGGAGCTGGTTTTTGCCGACCCTGTTCGCGGGGCCGGTCGCGCTGGGAGACTGGCTTGCGCCGGGCGGGTGGGGCGCCTTCGTCGTGCCGCGCCTGTTAGTCGGACTTGCCTCGCTGTCGATCGTGGTGACGGCCTGGCATTTCGGCGCACGAATCTCGCGGGCGCACGCTATCGTCACAGCGCTGGCTGCCGCTGTCTGGTTCGAGCTGGTCTATTTCGCGCCTCACACGCTGAGCGAACCGCTGGCGACGGCGATCATTTTGCCAGCGGCATTGCTGCTGACGGGGGAACTCTCGCGAAACCGCCTATTCATCGGCGGCGCACTGCTCGCGCTCGCTTTTGTCTGGCGCTTTCAATATGCGCCGGCCTGTGCGGTGTTCGTGCTCGGCGCGTGCTGGAGGGATTTGCGAAACGCGCTTCCGCTGATTGGCGGAGGATGCGTCGCTCTGGCGATCGCGGCTGGCATCGACGTTGCGCACGGCTCGACGCCGTTCGCGTGGCTCGTCCAAAACATTCAGCAGAATCTCTTACATGACCGCGCATCGGAATTCGGTGTCGCGCCGGCGTTCGCTTACGTCCTTCTGACTTCAATTCTGTGGTCGGGCGCGACGCTGCTGATGTTTCTGGCGCTCTGGCGTGGCTGGCGGCATGCCCCTCTGCTGATCGTCGCGGCGGTCGTGAATGTCGCGTTTCACAGCATGATCGTGCACAAGGAATACCGCTTCATCTTCCTGTCGATCGTGTTGCTGATCATCGCTGCGGGGCTTGGCTCCGGCGATTGGGTCCAGATGATGCGCCGGCAACGCGCTTGGCGCGTCTCGGCGCTTCCTGTTGTTTGCGCGGGCTGGGTGCTGCTGTCGCTCGGATTGTCAGGCGCAACCTACATCATGCGCGACAATTGGATGCGGGGCACGGGCGAGGCCCGGTTGGCGGCGGAACTCGACGCCGATCCGGACCTCTGCGGCCTGGCCCTGTACGGCATGCACGACCCCTTCTTATCCGGGCGCGGGCAACTTGCCGTCGGCCGTCCCGTCTATTCCTTTTATCCGGCCGACCCTCTGGCCAAGGGGCAGCTGCCGGCTCTGGTGAAACAGCACGAACGCGGCTTCAACCGCATCATCGGCCCTTTGAGCCTGGCGAGCGAATTGCCGGCCAATTTTTCGCAACGAAACTGTGCACTGACGAGCCATGAAATAACGGCCTGTGTCTTCGTGCGACACGGCGTTTGCGATGTGGCTGCGGCCAGCCCCTTTGGAATCAACGCCGTACTCGTGCGCCTCAATTACTAGCCGTGGGCGCAGGCCTGCTACTAGCCGTGGGCGCAGGCCTGCGTCTTGGAGCCCGTCGCAGCGGGTCGGTGTCAGCTCTCGTGGTGCGGGCAGCCGGGGTCGAACCGGCACAGCGCTTGCGCACCGAGGGATTTTAAGTCTAGGCCCAGCACAAAGCATCAACATGTAACGCATAGCAACGCGTTGATTTCATTAATCTATCTTCACGCAGGTTCACGCTCGTGTCGCTGGCTTGTGGTCGTTTGCGATCCGGGTTACGCACGAATTACACACGCCGCTATACTCGCGGCGCTGCCTGGGTGGCGAAATTGGTAGACGCAAGGCACTTAAAATGCCTCGGCCACAAGCCGTACGGGTTCGAGCCCCGTCCCGGGCACCATCAATCACGCGCCTGATGTCCAACCGCCACGCCCGCGAGCGCGCGATAGTCGCCGCCGCCATGCTGGACGTAATCCGCGAGCTAGGGGAGGCCTACCTTCGCACGGCACGATTCGGCACTCACGCGGATGAAATCGCGCTGCTCATGGCGGTGTTCATTGGCACGGCTGAAGCGCGTCCGATGACAGCGAGCAAGATCGCCGAACATGCGGGCGTGCCGCGCCCCAGTGCGGTCAGGAAGCTGGACAGGCTGGCGAAGCGTGGTGTCGTGGAGAAGATTGGTCGGCGCTACGTGCTGCCAGCAAGCGTCGCGAACAGCGCGCCAGCGATGCGTGCGGCGACCGAGGCACGGAAGCGAATCCGCCGTGCCGCTGCTGCTCTATAGGGGGACCCAATGGACTCGATGCGCGTAGGGCAATTTCTCCAGGCACTGGAGGAGTTCCGTGAAAATCTGATTGCACACCGTAAGCTGTGGGGCGACTCGCTAAGTCAACCCATCCCAAGCTATCCGGTCCGCAACGTTGACGCGTTGGAAAAGCAGAGTCAGTGGCTAACGCGGCGGCTCGGAGCATTGAGGCCCTACATCGAGCGTTTCGAAACTGGATGGACGATGGGGCACCAGGCCACCGGCAGTGTTTGGGACGCTCTTGATGCGGCTGTTGGGCTTAGCCAAGTGTCGCAGATCAAGGGGCCATCTCTTCGGGCAGTGGTGGATAGGCTGAACGCCGTTGCCGGCAGGCTGGAGGCGCTGGACCAGGACGACGTTATTCCGGCGGATCGCGCAGTGCCGATGAAATCCGGCATGCCGGCTGACCGTATCGTGCTGGCGTACTTAAGCCATCTTCACCCATACATCGCCAAGGGCTGCACGAAGCTGTTTGTGGACGAGCACTATGCCCAGGCCGTGGAGGAATCAGCGAAAGCAGTTTTCCAGTATCTCCGAGAAGCCTCTGGCTTGACGTTGGACGGCGCAAAGCTTGGGCAGCAGGCGTTCAGCCTGAAGGCACCAATTTTGGCCTTCAGCGACCTGTCCGATGAAACCAAACGGAACGAGCAGCTTGGGTTCATGGAAATGCTTGCCGCATACGCAAAGGGTGTCCGCAACCCGCTCGCGCATACTCACGGCAAGCTAGAGGAAGCACAAAAAGCGTTCGAGTACCTTTGCATGGCTTCGCTTTTCTGTCGGCGCATTGATGATGCTTCGCCAAAGCCAACTGCCGCGGCCAGCGCAAACCCTTAAGGCTGGCGATGCCCATTGACCCGAACACTTTGGCAGAGGCGCGGGCGTTGGTAGCCAATGCCGGCATGGCGGACTTCGTGCCAGCCGGTGCAGCGCCTTCGAGTACCGGCGGCGAACCGATAGCGATTGCCCTGATTGACCCGGTAGTGCGCAGCCCCGGCACGCCGAACTTCGACAAGCCCGACCCCGACAGGCCCGGCGTGATACGTAGCGCCAGCATCCTGGCAGCGATTTGCGATGGCACGCCACTGCCGCCAGTTCTTCTGTTCCAGCGTGCTGGCGAGCAGCGCTACGAATTGCGGGAGGGATTCCACCGCTTCCATTTGTTCGCCGCACTCGGTTACACGCACGTGCCTGCCACCGTGACTGACTGGAAGCCTGGCGAGTACTAGGCTGGCAGAGACAAGGGGACTTTATGACGCCACTTCGCCACGAACTGATGCTCCAGGAGGCCGACACACGCCTCCAAGCCGCCGACAAGCTTCGACAGGCCGGGGACGAGTCAGACTCTGCCTATCTACTGCGGCTGCTTGCCTTTGAGTTGCTGTTGAAGGCCGCTTTAGAGAAAGCCACTGGAAAATCGGGCACGCATCATAGATATCACGATCTTTTCGCGCAGCTACCTTCAACCGTGCAAGAACGCTTGCTGAGCGTTGCCAGCGAGCGAATTGGACCTTCAGCGCTCACGTCCGATCCTTCCGGTGTGCTGAAAGACCTCGGCTCAAACTTCATCGCGCTGCGGTATCCATACGAAAAGTACGGGCACATGACCCGATCCGAATACGAGCAAGCGGGAGCGGCATGGGTCGAAAGCGGCGCAGAAGTTGCGAGCGCTGATTATCGATATCACCCTGAGGAACTGTTCGGGCTCACATTTGCCTTGCAGCAGCATTTGGATGCCGCGCATGCGCCGCTAGGCCGCTAGGCTATCCGCCAGGTCGCCTTCGCCAGCGGCACGCAACGCCGCTATGGCGAGCAGGCGCGCATGGCGACGGCGCTCCACCAGGTCGCGGTCGCGATGCTCGATGCCGACGCGCGGCAGCAGCATGTCCACGCACCCAGCCCACGACTCGGCGTCGTTATTGGGAATCCATCGCTCCACGTGCAGCGAACGGTTCCTGTCGCGAGGATCAATCACGCCTGGCGCTCCAGGTCTTGCGCCAGCTCCAGCGCACGCATTGCCAGGTCGTCTCGGCCACCGCGCACGGCCAGCTCGATCACCTGGCGCGCGAGGACGGCACCGCTCTCCAGACTGTCGGCGCGCTCGCGCATGGTTTCATGCGGAGCCTTGAGGAATACCAGTGATTGCTTGGCGGCGGCTTTCAATTGTTTATTCATGGTCGTCGTTGTCTTCATCGCCGATGTTGATTTCGGCCGCAGCACCGCGCATCAGGCCGTCGTAAATCTCATCCCGCAGCAAGTCTTTAATGCGGCGTTCGTCCTTCTCACCCACGATCCGGTTAGCCACGCGCGCGGGGATGGTGGTCATAACCTGGCGGATCATGGCGAATTTGGTCTCCCACACGCGCTCTATCTCAGCGATTGGTGCTACCTCGCCCTTCGCCTTTGCCACCTCCAGCTCGGCACGCTCGGCATCGGCGGCGACCTTTCGCGTACGCTGGCGCTGGAGTTCGGAGCCAGAGCCAGCGGCATCCTCCAGGAGCGCGCGAATCGATGCGCCGAGCGGATACTTGTTCTGGCCGATGCGCTCCAGGCGACCGTCCTCGGCGAGCTGTCGGATGCGACGCGCACTCACGCCGGCCAGCGATGCAAGCACTGCGTCGCTGACGGTCATATCCTTGTCGATGGTCACAGGCACGAGCGGAGCTGATCCATGATGGGCGCGTTAGCGTCCAGGCGAACCGCGCCGAGCGGTTTCTTGCAGCGCTTGGCAAGCTTGCGGCGCTTTTTGCTTGTAGGTGGCGCGTCGGCGGGGGTTGCCTTGTTTGAAAGCAGCTTTCGAATGATGTTCATGGGGTCGTGTTTGAACCTTCGGGAGATATGCCCCTATTTTCAGCGGGGGATTCGCCGGGCAGTGGACCCACGTTGCTGCCGCGTGTCGCGTGATTAACCCCACGCGCCGGGCTCATGTTCTATTCGGTCACTCGAAGCGGCTTCCAGTCGCGCCACTTCGGCCGATCTGCGCGCGCACTACCCTGCATCATGGCCCGCTTTGCGACGGTGCTGTCCAGGTAGCGCGCGGCCCGCGCATACTGGTTATCGGTCAGCCCAGGGAACGCGGCGCGGATGGCGTCGATGCTGCCCTGCTTCGAGTAGTAGAAGGGCGTGAACCCCCACAGGTTGACGAGCGTCTTTTCGGCGTCGTCTCGGAAAATCACCCCGCACATCTCAATCGCGGTCGCCACCTCATCAGGCAGCACCGCCTCTGGCGTCGTGACAGCTTTCTTACGCTGGAACAGGCGACGGATCATGCGTCCTCCCCACCGAACTCCAGGCCCAGCGTTAGCAGCACCTCGATCACATCGCTGGTGGTTACCGGCGTGTCCTCGCGCACTTCAGCGGCGGCGCGTTCGCGCTCGATCCGATCAAGGATGTGGCCTGGCAGCGAAACGTACACTTTCCGGCGCGCGCTCACTTGTTCACCTCAGCTTCCAGCGTGGGGAGGCCGCGCTGAATGGCCGCCTCCATCACTTGCGAGCGGCTAAGCTGGCAGCCAGCGCGTTCGCTCATCTGAAGCACTGCGTTGTCAAGACGCTCCAGCAGCTCGGAGGGCAGCGTGCCGTTCACCTTTTCGCGGGGTTGCTTGCTCATGCTGCCACCCAAAAGTCAGTCGGCGTGGACACCACCGCCTGCGCGTTGCAGAAAACGGAAATCTCGGTGTCGCCGTTGTTGTTGATGCGGTGGGCATGCACGGCCAGCTCGGGGCGGATCGCGACGGCGGTGCGCGTGAATCGGCCGATGACCGTCTGGGTTGCGGCTGCGGTCAGCTCGGCCATGATGCCGTTCGCGCGCAGAACGCCGTCCTGGCCGACTACGGCGCCAGTGCCGGCGGCGCCGACCAGGGCGCGCAGTTCGTCGAATTTCGCGAATCGTGCCGAGGCGGCGCCGAGAGAAAACGCAGCGGGGGTTGCCGCCAGGATGGCCTGGAGCACCAGGTTATCGGCCAGCTCGCCCAGGCCCTTCAGCACGCCGATCATGATCGCGGCGCGCAGGCCGTCGCCACCGATGGAGCGTCGGTCGGCACGGGTGATTTTCGTCCTGAATGCGTAGCTTGGGCAGTTCGTCCAGTTGAACAGGGCGTCATGCGTCGGGTGCGGCGAAGTGGTCGCATCAGCGCCATCGGCCACCAGGGCGAACGGGGCCGGATCGACACTGCGCAGCAGCGCGTCCTGGTGGAACATCACCTGGATGCCGTCGCGGACTTCTGCCGGTGCCACCTGCGCGACCAGGATGCGAGCGCCAGCGCGAACGACGGACGAATTGGCGCGCAGGATTGCCATCGGGTCCAGCTCTACCGTGTCGGCAGCCGGAACGGTTACGTGCGGGACATCGAACGTATGGCCGTGGTCAACCTCGGGGGTGACCAGGCCAAGCAGGTAGGCCGTCTCGCTGTCGATCACGAGAGAGCGCCCCAAGTCGAGCATGGTCGATGCAGCGGCGTTCTGGGGGATGAGGCGCGGTTCGTCGAAGCCAGGCGTCCACTTCTCTTGGAAGGGCGAGGCGTTACGGGCCTGTTCGTCGACGACGGCGAGAGGGTTCTGCTGCGGGATGCGGGGCTTGGTCATGTGCTCAGTGGTCTTTGCGGATTCGCGCGGTATGCGCGTCTTTGTGAGGAATTGTCCTTGGCTCGCGGCGCAATTTCCTCGTGCTGCTTTTCCGCTCGCCTTGCTGAAGTTTCGGCAAGCCACGGAGAAAGTTCCTCGTGCTGGATGTCCGCGCCCCGCATCACGCGTGTGAAGCACCGCAAGGCCGCGCAGAACGCGCTACAAGCGCCTCCGCGCTTTCGGCTATGCGTTGATCGAATGCACAGCGCGAGCGCCGTGTGGCCGCGCCTGGCAGCGTGGAAGTGAAAATTTCGGCGCATCCACATTTGAAAGCTCGGGGTCGTGCCCGGCCGCAGGCACCTACCCCATCAGGAAGGACCCACGATCATCGCCCCGCCAAGCCACCACTGCCGCGTGGGTGGTCGGTCATGGTCGTGGTGGTTAGAGCGAGAGCGCCCCAGGTAGAAGCATGGCGTGGCATCAATACACGAGCAAAACCGGTCTGCACGACTTGCACGACTTCAGAGCCGTTTTACGGGAAGTCTTCCCATGAAATGAATTTGAAGAAACTTTGCCAAAAACGGCTTCAAACCCGTGCAAGTCGTGCAGACCTACTTGCCCACAAAAAACCCGCCTCGATGGCGGGTTTCTTGTTGCTCGCAGCTCAGCAGTTTACTGCTGGCCTTGAGCAAAGGTGTCGAACGTGCATCGGGTGGTGTTAAAGCTGCCGGTGCTGTTTTGCTTCAACAGCACTTGCAGCGAACAGGACAATTCAACCGTGGTCGCAGTGCTTGCCACCTGGTGACTGGTCTGCGTAAGCCTGGCATACTGATTAGAATGGGCAGCTATCGCTTTTGAGGCGCATGCCTTTGTAAATGCGCGGGCGGCCAGCAGTGTTTGCCTGTCCAGACGTTATCCCACGCTCATCCAGCATTCGCGTTAGCGTGGTCTTTGTCTTCGGGTCCAGACCGTCGCGACGGCACCAATCGACATAGGACGCATAGGCGGCGTCCTTTGTGCACGTTGTACCTGGGGCGATTTCCGCTTCCTCGTCCAGCCACTGGCCGACAAGGTCGGACTCAGCACGGTACGCTGCGCTGGCAGCCTCAACGCGCCTGGCGGGACGCAGCCCGTTCCGCTGGTACTCCGCGTAACCGGCCACCAACCACGCCAAAATTCCTTCGCGCTCTGAAAGAAGACGTTCTTCCAGTCGCTTGTCTTGCTCGTCAGGTGAGAAATTGCGTTCGAACGGTATCAACGCGATACGGCGCCAGATGCCTTCGTCGTTGTCTGTGATGATGGGTTTGTGATTGCCGCGAACCCATAGCTTGTGCGTTGGCGTGAAATTGAACAGGTCTTTGTACAGGTGGCGCGCCGCAATCGCTTCGGTGGAGGTCACTTCCTTCACCGTCTGTGCACTGAGTTTCGATCCTGCCTCAACCTCGTTAGCCAGCGCCATCCGCAAACCCTGGAGGCTGGCTTTTACCGGGGATGCGCCTTCCTTGTCGTCGTTCTTCGACGTAGCCAGAAAGCTGGTAGGCACACTGCCAACGAACGGCCCCAGCACGGAACGCAGCACGTTCACCAGCACGCTCTTGCCGTTCGCGCCGCGTCCCAGCATGAAGAAAATCTTTTCTTCGTTTACGCGCCCGCTAAGCGTGTACGCGAGCGCGCGGCGCAGGTAGTCAACCCAATCGGCGTCGTGACAACTGATTTCGTCCAGGAACCTAAGCCACTGCGGAGCCTGCGCGTCGGGCTTGTACTCAACGGGTGACTGCCTAACCATCCGCAGGTCAGGGTTATGCGGGCGCAGCTCGCCGCTAGGCAAGTGGATGACGCCATTAGCCACATTCAGCAGGTCAGGGTCCTGATCGAATTCGGACGGCCTAGCTGCCAGCCTCCGGTCCGAGCGTGCCAACTGAAGAGCAGCGCTAACGCCAGCGGCTGACATGGCACGTTTCGCCAGCCGGATCATACGTCCGGCTGCGTCTGCGTCGCTCGCGGCGCTGCCAAGCGCATCCCTAAGGATTGCAGGCCCGATTACTTTCGCGATTTCGGTTTCCTCGCCAGTGGCGCATGCTTCCCACCTACCGTCGATGTAGACGCGCCAGCCCTTGCCGCCGTGCTCGTGCAAGAATGAGCCAGCCATGCGATCCGCCAGCAGCATCGAAATGCGAACGTCGGAATCAACGGTTTCATCGTCAAGCGCCGCGTCTTCGTCGCGCGCATGTTCGTCAGCAGGCTTCGGATCAGGATTTTGGCGGAGCGGCTTCGGCTTCGCCATAGCCTCGACAGGCTGTGCTGCCTGGCGCTCAACACGCGCGACTGGCAGCGGCTTGCCGCCAATGGCACGCTCCGCAGCCTGAAGCGCCCAGACCTCATCCATGGTAAGCAGCCGTCGCGTCATTCGGTTGCGCCGGCCTTACGCTTGGACGGTGGAACCCAGCCGATAGACAGCAGCGTTTGGGTGATGCCTTCGCGCGTGAAAACGATACCCTCGCGCGTCCCAAGCATGGTTTTCAGGACCATGTCGCCGGCCTGTTCTTTGGTGACGCGGGAATCCATCATGCGCTGAAGCATGCTGAGCACTTCGTGGTCGACGCGCTTTTGATTTTCTTCCAGCACGTCATGGAGAAAGTCCACGTTAGCGCGCTCCCATGCGAGGAAGTCCCTGGCCGTAAGAAGGCGGCGGCTCATCGCACAATCTCCGCAGCGGCACCGGCATTTTCAGCGAGCCACTGCTGATAACGCTTTTCGCTGATGAGCACCCGCTTGCCGATCCGAACAACGGCCATCGAAAGCCCGTTGCTGTCACGGTTGCGGAGTTGATACCGCAACGTCATCTGGGAAAGAATCTTGGGCCACCGCGCTGCCATTTGCTCAACGGTGAACAGGTCCGACAGTTCGATTTGATTAGTGTCCACGTCTCGAATCCATCAAGGTTTGTTGTGATGGATCGAATTATGCGAATGCAATTTCCGCTGCCCAGTACCGCTTATGTGAATGGGTTACGCGCGTACATGAGCGCGATTGAGCGAACGTTCGCGGCGATGAATCATCGTGAATGTCGGTTATGTCAGCCGGCTGAACGTTTTATAAATAGACGTCCAAACTTATCGCGCCGAGACAAACAAAAACGCCGCCTGACGGGCGGCGCTGCGTTATCTATGGCGTGATGGGTCAACTACGCTTCACCCTTTTCCAAGCGTTCGCTCGGCCAGGTCAACGGCGTCGTCGGTGTCCAGGTGCACATACTTCTGCAATGCTGCCAGCGTCTTGTGGCCGGTGACGTTGCGAACCTTCGCGATGTTCTTCTCCGCGCGGATTAGGCGCGTCGCGGTGGTGTGGCGCGTGGTGTGAAGCACAACCTGGTCGAGCGGGTCTTCGCGATCCTGCCAGAGCCCCGCGCGCTGGCGGACGGCCTTCCACAGGCTGGCGATGTTCTTCGGCTTCTCCGGGTGTAGAGGGTCATAGAACACGTAACTGCTCGCAAGCTGGCGAACCTTGCTCGCATCAGCCAGCGCTGCCTTCACGTCGCTCACCAGTGGCAGCGCACGCGATTCGTCGTTCTTGGTGTCGTGGAGCCAACCCACGGAGCGCGCCAGGTCAATGTCCTGCCAGCGCAAGCCCAACACCTCGCTTTTCCGCGCGCCCGTGGTCAGGCACATACGCAGGAACAGCCGCATCATCCGCCAGGATGAAGCCTCGGCGGCGGCGTACAGGCGCTGTTCTTCGTCTGCCGTAAGGATGCGGCGACGGCCCTTCGATTCCTTCTCTTTGCGAACCTGGCCGGCCTTCATCGGGTGGTGGTCGATGATGCCTCGCGCGACGGCGAAGTTCATCACGCTGGACAGGCTGGCGAGATACCTGTTCACCGCCGCAGGGGTCAGCGTCTTGCCGGTTTCCTTCGCGCCGCCAAATGCGTGACGCCGAGCCTGCTGTGTCACTAGCTTGGCCTTGCATGCGTTAATGGCGCCGCGCGTAACCTCGCCCGTTTTCATGGCGCCAAGCTCAGCCCGCCAAAAGTCGATATGGGCAGGGGTCCAGTACCTGGTGCCCTTGATCGGTGGTGCAAGGACGAACGTGTCAAGCAGGGCCGAAAACGTGGGGCCGGTGGCCGCGCCCATCGCCGCCAGCGCCGCCTCGGATTCGTTGTTGCGTATCCAATCTCTGGCCGCCGTCTTGGTGGCAAACACCTTCGACTGACCTACCGACTTGCCATTGATTTTCCGGCGGATGAAGGCGCGGTATGTCGTCTTGCCTTCAGGTGTTTTGCGCGTCGTGATCGAACCCATGGTGCCCCCAGGTGTGCAGTTTGGCCGGGTTACGCACATTTACACACTGTGCCTTGTAACCCGTTGCAAATACTACACCCACAGGAGATTTTAAGTCCCTTGCGTCTACCAATTCCGCCATGCCCGCTTGATCCAACGAGATCAAACACTTAAGTCCCTGTCCGACCGTCTGGGCTGGGGGCCTCGCGGGCCGGATGGGTGGTTCTTCCTTAAGTGAGCCGGCCGCATAAGGCAAAGCCTCAATCCGGACATCTGTTGTTGCTTTAGGCATTCTCAATCCACGGGGACTATTCATCCGGCATGGCTGCTTCGCTTTCCCACCGCCTGCGCGTCTTTGGCGCGCTGCTCGCGCCGTTTGCGGCTGGAGTCGCGCTGTCCGGCTGCGCCGGCATGAGCGAAACGATCGCTCCGGCCTTCGCCGATCCCGGCAAATACGAACTGTACGACTGCAAGCAGCTCGAGGCCGAGCGCAAGGCGCTCACCGCCCGCACTGCGGATTTGCAGAGGCTGATGGACAAGGCGGAGACCGGGGCGGGGGGCGCTGTCGTGGCCGAGCTCGCCTATCGCAATGACTACATCGCGGTGCGCGGGCAGTCGCAGCTCGTCGACGACGCCTGGCGCCGCAACAGGTGTCGGGAAACGCCGCCGGAGGCGGCACCGCCCGCCGCGCC